>NZ_JBHVWS010000023.1:0-99418 GCF_042882185.1 Streptomyces sp. NPDC058239 | reverse complement strand
GTGCCAATGGTGCGACCGGGCCTGCTGGTCCGACGGGTGCTACGGGTCTGCCGGGTTCTAACGGTGCCACCGGTGCCACGGGTCCGGCTGGTGCCAATGGTGCGACCGGGCCTGCTGGTCCGACGGGTGCTACGGGTCTGCCGGGTTCTAACGGTGCCACCGGTGCCACGGGTCCGGCTGGTGCCAACGGTGCCACCGGTGCCACGGGTCCGGCGGGTGCCAATGGTGCGACTGGGCCTGCTGGTCCCACCGGTGCGACGGGTCTGCAGGGCGCCACCGGTGCCACGGGTGCGTCCGGTGCTGTTGGCGCTCACGGTCCGACCGGTGCGACCGGTCCGACGGGTGCGACGGGCCTGCCGGGTACCAACGGTACCAACGGTGCCACCGGTGCCACGGGTCCGGCGGGTGCCAATGGCGCTAACGGCGCCACCGGTGCTACTGGGCCCATTGGTCCGGTTGGTCCGACGGGTGCGACGGGTCTGCAGGGCGCCACCGGTGCGTCCGGCGCCAATGGTGCCACCGGTGCCACGGGTCCGGCGGGTGCCAATGGCGCTAACGGTGCCACCGGTGCCACGGGTCCGGCGGGTGCCAATGGTGCCACCGGTGCCACGGGTCCGGCGGGTGCCAATGGCGCTAACGGTGCCACCGGTGCTACTGGGCCCATTGGCCCGGTTGGTCCGACGGGTGCGACGGGTCTGCAGGGCGTCACCGGTGCCACGGGTGCGTCCGGTGCTAATGGCGCTACGGGCGCCACCGGTCCTATTGGGCCGGTTGGTCCGACGGGTGCGACGGGTGCCTCCGGTACCAATGGTGCTGATGGTGCGACTGGGCCGGTTGGTCCGACGGGTGCGACGGGTGCGTCCGGTACCAATGGTGCTGATGGTGCGACTGGGCCTGTCGGTCCGATTGGTCCGACGGGTGCAGCCGGTACCAATGGTGCTGATGGTGCGACCGGACCTGCCGGTCCGACGGGTCCGACGGGTGCGGCCGGAACCAACGGCACCAACGGCACCACTGGTGCCACTGGTGCCACTGGTGCGACGGGTGCCACCGGCCCGACGGGACCTGTCGGCCCGTCCGTGCAGGCCAACAGCAACGCCACGTCTGTGCCCGCTGGGGGCAGCACCACGGACATCGTGGCCGTGTGCCCTGCCGGAACCGTGCTGACCGGGGGAGGTGCCGTGAGCCAACTGCAGAACCCGGACATCATCTGGACGGCGAGCTACCCGGACACCGCCACCAACACCTGGCACGTCTCCGCATACAACAACGGCGCCACCGCGCAGACCGTCCAGTCGTACGCGGTCTGCATTCCTGGCACCGTCGGTCCGTGAGGTAACTAGTTCCAAGGGGAATGGACAGGAACCCGCTCAGGGTTCGGAACAGTCCCTGTGATCGCTGCCGCAGCAGATGAAGGGTCTTCTGCTGCGGCAGCTCCATGTCGTTTCCGTCGAGTTCCACAGCCCCCGAGTTCCCAACCGGTGCCATCGCACCGGCGCACGCCGGCCGCACTTCTCAGGAAGCGGCCGGCTCGGGTTCTCGGGGGCTGTCGGGTCTACCGGGGCAGCTGAACTTCCGGCACGCGGCCGGCGGACGACAGCGTCCGCTACGCCTTGCTGTTGTAGTGCGTGATGTCCCAGTGGCTGCCTTCCCGTGCGTAGACGTTGCCGGCGGGGGACTTGTACAGAGCGGCCCCGTCGCTACGCTTGCCCGCCTTGGCGAACTTGCGCGTGATGTAGGTGTTGACACACGGGACCTTGGTGGAGATATCCGTCTTGTACCCGTTGCGATGGCTGTAGGTGCCGGGGCTGTGGCCCTTCTCGGTGCCGCCGGTGACGATCACCTTGCAGCCGCTGACCTTCTTGAAGGCGATCGTGCCCGCGATGGTCGCCTTGTTGACCTGGGTGAACGACGTACACGACTTCTTGTTCCAGTCGGAGCAGTTGCCGCTGGACGTCCAGGTGATGCCCGCCTTCTTCAACTGGGCGGCGGCATCCGCGTGCCGCGCGTACTTCGCCGGTGCGGCCTGTGCGGTGCCGGCCACCAACAGGACCGAAGCGGTGGCGGCGATCACCGTGCGGGCGGACAGAAGTCCCATGCGCTTCAAGACGTGCTCCTTGTCTGTCTTGCGAGTTCGAACGCTGCTCGGCTGTGCTGCTTCCAAGCTCGGGAAGCCTGCCCAGGGGCGAACGACCTGCGTATCCACCCTTCAGGTGAAAAGGGCGCGTCGAAGTGGACGTCGTCCCGCCCGCCGCCGGCTCCCGGCAGCCTCTGCCGGCTGTTCTCCGCGTCAGTGAGGTCAGTACGCTCCACGCATGGGCGAAGCAGCGGACAGCGACCTCGACCGGGCGGCGACGCGTACGTGGGTGGAGAAGGCCCTTGCGCCCGGGGAGCGGATCGAGGCCGCGGAGCGGCTGCGCGGCGGATGGACCTCGCAGATGCGACGGCTGGACGTCTCCGGGCCGCAGGGCGGGCGTTCGCTCGTGCTGAGGTCCTTCGTCAAGCCCTTCTTCGTACGCCATGCGCCGGGGCTGCTCACCCGGGAGGCGGACGTACTGAGGCTGCTGGGCGCAACCGAGGTCCCGGCGGCCCGGCTCGTGGCCGTCGATGCCGGGGCTGAACACTGTGACCACCCCTCGTTGTTGATGACCCTGCTGCCCGGGCAGGTGCGAGTTGACGATGCCGGGGCAGAAGAGCGCATCGGGCTGCTGGCGCGGCAGCTGACCGACATTCACCGGGTGCGGGTGACGGACGCGACCCGCCCGCGCGACTACGAGGCGTGGACCGCGCCGGACCGGGTGCGAGTACCCGGGTCGACCGGACGGGCCCGGCTCTGGCGGCGGGCGGTGGATGTGATCCGCCGCGAGCCGCCGGCGTACACACCCCGGTTCCTGCACCGCGACTTCCACCCGGGCAACGTGCTCTTCGCCGGTGCCGGGGCGGGCCTGCGTATCAGCGGGGTCGTCGACTGGGTCGAGACCTCCTGGGGCCCCGCCGACCTGGACGTCGCCCACTGCTCGACCGCACTGGCGCTCCTGCACGGTGTCCCGGCCGGGATGAGCTTTGCCGAGGAGTACACGGGTGCGGGCGGGCGGTTGTCCGCGAGCGGTGCGGACCACCTGTACTGGCGGCTGCTGGACGCGCTGGCCTACGCGCCGGACGCGGAGAAGGTCGCGGTCCCGTGGCGGGAGCTGGGACGGACCGATCTGACGCCCGAGGTGCTCACGGCGCGCCTGGAGGGCTATGTGGAGTGCCTGCTCGACCGGTTCGCCTGATCGGCGGTCATTGCCACAACGCCCAACATGACGTCGCTGTCGGGCAGTCGGAGGTCCTTCCGTCCGACGCATCGGACGATCCGAAGGAAAGCGACCCTCCGGTTTCGTACGCAGGGTCAAACGCGGCGTGTCCCGGGGTAAAGGGACGGTTATGTCTGTATAGATATACGCATCTTCGCCAAGAGGGCAGTTTCTTGCGTCCTGTGCGGCATGAGCGCCGTCGTCTCTCCCGCAGGTGAGCGCTGCGCGTGGTGTTTCCGCATTCGTCGCATCAGTGAATTTCTGAACCGTCGATCCGCATGCCCCGATTCGGCTGCCGGTGTCCCGGTGACTCCGGTCCCCGATGGCGTCGGATTCCGAATCGTCTGAGACGGCGTCGTTCAACGCCCATTTCGCAAATGGAATCACTGAACCGCCGATTCGCCGCATCGGTGATTCCGCGGGTATCGATTCACGAATCAACGAATTATTGGCAAGGAGACGCTGTGCGTTACGGAAGTGCGCTGAGGGAAGAAGTCCGATCTCCGGGAACGACCCCCCTCATCGGTATTTACGACATGTACTCGGCGTCCGTCGCGGCCCGGCACTACGACGGATTCTTCGTGTCCGGATTCGGCTTCGCCGCCTCCCACTACGGGCTCCCCGACATCGGTTTCATCGCCTGGCCGGACATGGTTGCCTTCGTGGAGCGGCTGCGGCCGGCCTTCCCCTCGCACCACCTGCTGGTCGACATCGATGACGGCTACGTCGATCCCGAGGTCGCCTGCCATGTGGTGCGGCGGCTGGAGAGGATCGGAGCCTCCGGAGTCGTCCTGGAGGACCAGAAGCGGCCCCGCAGGTGCGGTCACGCGGACGGCAAGCAGGTGCTCCCGCTGGAGGAGTATCTGGAGAAGCTCAACCTCGTGCTGGAGAGCAGGCAGGATCTGGTGGTCGTCGCCCGCACGGACGCCACGGAGGAGGACGACATCCTGCGCCGGGCCGAGGCGCTGGCCGGGACGGATGCAGACGTCATCCTGGTCGACGGGGTGCGCAGCGTCGAATGGATCCGGCGCATCCGGAAGGTGGTCGGTGACAAGCCGCTGCTCTTCAACCAGATCGCGGGCGGAAAGTCCCCCAGGCTCTCGCTCTCCGAACTGACCGAGCTGGAGTGCCAGGCGGCGATCTACAGCACTCCCTGCCTCTTTGCCGCACATGCCGCCATCGATGCCGCACTGGCGGACCTCAAGCAGTCCGACGGACGGCTCCCCGAGCTCGCGCCCTCCGGCGGAATCGGAGTGCGGCGTTCGACGGAACTGCTGGAGAAGAACATCGGCGGGCACCACCCCGTCCGTGAGCCCATGACCGCCTGACGCGAACGATGCGCCGGGAGCGGGCCGCGCCCGCCTCGTCACTGCTCATCCCGGACGCCGGGGCCTCGATGGTGCGATCCGGACGGTGATGCCACCCGTCCGCGGGGCTCGTCGGCGTCGGACGCCGCTGTCGCCCCGGTCGGCAGGCCGCCCGGGTGCGTGGCGGGCGGCCTGCCGGTTCGCGCCCGCCTCTTGTCTGATGTGACGTCAGGTACGACGATGGCCCCCGCGCCCGTCATGTGACGATGCGTCAGATTCCTTCGGGGAAGGAGGCCGTCCGGTGCCGATACTGCCCACCGGGCCGCTGTCGTACGGGATGCAGCTGCCGATCCAGTCGCAGAGCACCATCTACGCGGAGGGGTGGGAGGCCGCGGCCACCCCCGCCGACCTCGCCGGGATCGCCCGCACCGCCGACCGTACCGGCTTCGCCTACCTCGCGAGCTGCGACCACGTCGCGATCCCGCGGCGGCTTGCCGGGGTCATGAGCACCGTCTGGTACGACCCGGTCGCCACCCTCGCCTTTCTCGCCGGGATCACCGAGCGGGTCCTGCTGATGAGCCATGTCGCCGTCGTCGGCCTGCGGCACCCGCTGGCCACCGCCAAGCAGTACGCCACCCTCGACCACCTCTGCGGCGGCCGGCTGATCCTCGGGGTCGGGGCCGGGCACGTGCCGGAGGAGTTCCATGCGCTCGGGGCGGACTTCGAGGGGCGGGGCCGGGTCCTCGACGAGACCATCGACGCGCTGAAGGCGGCGCTCGGTCCTGAGGAGTACCCGGAGTTCGCGGGGGAACGGTTCTCCTTCGCCGGGCTCGGGCAGCTGCCGCGCCCGGCCCAGGAACGGGTGCCGGTCTGGGTGGGCGGCTCCTCGCCCGCCGCCGTGCGCCGGGCCGCGGTGCGGGGGGACGGCTGGCTGCCGCAGGGTGATCCGCGGGAGAAGCTGCCCGCACAGATCGCCCGGCTGAAGGAGCTGCGCGAGGCGGCCGGGATCGAGGCCCCGATCGTCATCGGCGCGATCACCGAGCCGCTGTACGTCGGTGAGCCGGAGTGGTCCGTCGGGCGGCGCACCCTCACCGGAAAGCCGGAGGTCCTCGCCGAGTCGCTGCGCGAGTACGGGGCCATGGGCGTCCGCCAGATCCAGGTGCGGTTCCGCAGCCGGAGCCGCAGTGAACTGACCGACCAGATGGCGGCGTTCGCCGCCGAGGTCGCACCCCATCTCGACAGGTAGGAGTCAGGCCATGGGCAAGCTGGACGGGCGGGTCGTGCTGATCAGCGGTGCGGCGCGCGGGCAGGGCGAGCAGGAGGCGCGGCTCTTCGCCGCGGAGGGCGCGCGGGTGGTGATCGCCGATGTGCTCGACGAGCAGGGCGAGGCGCTGGCCAAGGAGCTGGGGGAGGACGTCGCCAGGTTCGTCCATCTGGATGTGAGCCGGGAGGACGAGTGGCAGGCCGCCGTCGCCGCCGTGAAGGACGCCTTCGGAAGGATCGACGGACTGGTCAACAACGCGGGGATTCTCCGCTTCAACGAGCTGGTGACCACACCGCTGGAGGAGTTCCAGCAGGTGGTGCAGGTCAACCAGGTGGGCGCGTTCCTCGGGATCAAGAACGTCGCGCCCGAGATCGAGGCCGCGGGCGGCGGGACCATCGTCAACACCGCCTCGTACACGGGGCTCACGGGCATGGCGTTCGTGGGCGCGTACGCCGCCACCAAGCATGCGGTGCTCGGGTTGACCAAGGTGGCGGCGGTGGAGCTGGCCGCGAAGGGGATACGGGTCAACGCCGTCTGCCCCGGGGCCGTGGACACCGCGATGACCAACCCGGCGGCGCTGGACCCGACCGCGGACCCGGAGGAGTCCAGGGCGGCGGTGGCCGAGCTGTACCGGAAGCTCGTACCGCTGGGGCGGATCGGGCAGCCGGAGGAGGTGGCGGCGCTGGCGCTCTTCCTGACCTCGGACGACTCCTCGTACATCACCGGGCAGCCGTTCGTCATCGACGGGGGCTGGCTGGCGGGCGTCAGCCTGTTCTGAGGCGTTCTGACGATGTGTCAGGTATTGACGGGTGCGGGTGCCGGTGGAACAGTCGGACGCATCGCAATCTGACGGTGTGTCAGAAATGAATGAGGACGGTGAACCCCCTTGGAATTCGGGCTCTTTGTACAGGGGTACGTGCCCGCCGCACGGGCCAAGGCCGACCCCGGGGCAGAGCACAAGGCGCTGATCGAGGAGACCGAGTACGTCATCCAGGCGGACAAGTCCGGCTTCAAGTACGCCTGGGCCTCCGAGCACCACTTCCTGGAGGAGTACTCGCATCTCTCGGCCAACGATGTGTACCTGGGCTACCTCGCACACGCCACCGACCGCATCCACCTCGGATCCGGCATCTTCAACCCGCTCGCCCCCGTCAACCACCCGGTGAAGGTGGCCGAGAAGGTCGCCATGCTCGACCACCTCTCCGAGGGCCGCTTCGAATTCGGCTCCGGGCGCGGGGCCGGCAGCCACGAGATCCTGGGCTTCATGCCGGGCATCACCGACATGAACCACACCAAGGAACTCTGGGAAGAGACCATCGCCGAGTTCCCCAAGATGTGGCTCCAGGACGAGTACGCCGGCTTCCAGGGCAAGCACTGGTCGCTGCCGCCGCGCAAGATCCTGCCCAAGCCGTACGGGAAGTCGCACCCGGCGATGTGGTACGCGGCCGGGTCGCCGTCCTCGTACGCGATGGCGGGCAAGAAGGGGCTCGGCGTGCTGGGCTTCAGCGTGCAGAAGGTCTCCGACATGGAGTGGGTCGTCGAGTCCTACAAGACGGCCGTCAAGGAGGCCGAACCCGTCGGGGACTTCGTCAACGACAACGTCATGGTCACCTCCACCGCCATCTGCGCCGAGACGCACGCGAAGGCCGTCGAGATCGCGGTGGGCGGCGGGCTGAACTATCTGCAGTCGCTGCTGTTCCGCTACCACGACACGTTCCCCCGGCCCGAGGGCATCCCGGAGTGGCCCGAGCTGCTGCCGGAGTACTCCGAGGAGATCATCGAGCTGCTGATCGCCGAGGAACTGATGATCTGCGGTGATCCGGACGAGGTGCTGCGGCAGTGCAAGCGGTGGGAGCAGGCGGGGGCGGATCAGCTGAGCTTCGGGCTGCCGATCGGGATGAGCCGCGAGGACACGCTGAACTCGATCAGGCTGATCGGTGAGCATGTGATCCCGAAGATCGACACGGACCCGGTGCACCGGACCTCGCGGTTCCGGGGGGCGGCGGGGGCGTAGGGGCAGGGCGTGGTGGGGTGCGGGTTCGGTGCGCCTGCGGCGGCGTTGTCCCCTACCCGCCCCTTCCCGAAACCGGGGCTCCGCCCCGGACCCCGCGCCTCGATCGCCGGCGGGGCCGGATTTCGCTCCGCCCCGGACCCCGCGCCTCAAACGCCGGCGGGGCCGAGAACAGCGGCGTCTTCCCGGACCGCCGCTCCGTGGAGCCGGGGTGCGTGCCGCGGCCGTGCGCACCCCGGCTGCACACCCACAATCCCGCGGCGGGAAACACAGAAGGGAACCCCCGTCATGCTCGACCACCTCATACGCGGAGCGACCGTCGTGGACGGCACCGGCGGACCCTCGTACCCCGCCGACATCGGTATCCGCGACGGCCGCATAGCCGTCATCGCCGAACCGGGCACGCTCGCCGAGGAAGCCGTCACCACCGAGGACGCCACCGGCCTGGTCCTCGCCCCCGGCTTCGTCGACCCCCACACTCACTACGACGCCCAGCTCTTCTGGGATCCGTACGCCACACCCTCCATGAACCACGGCGTCACCACCGTCGCCGGAGGCAACTGCGGATTCACCCTCGCCCCGCTCCACCCCGAACGCCCCGAGGACGCCGACTACACCCGCCGCATGATGTCGCGGGTGGAGGGCATGGCCCTCAAGGCACTGGAGGAGGGCGTCGACTGGAGCTGGTCCAGCTTCCGCGAATACCTCGACGCCCTCGAAGGACGGATCGCCGTCAACGCCGGGTTCATGGTCGGCCACTGCGCCCTGCGCAGACACGTCATGGGCGCCGACGCGATCGGCGGGCAGCCCACCCCCGAACAGCTCGCCGCCATGCTCGCGCTGTTCCACGACGCGATGGACGCCGGAGCCTGGGGGCTGTCCACCACCCAGTCCGCCACCCACTCCGACGGGGACGGACAGCCCGTCGCCTCCCGGCACGCGCTCCCCGAGGAGCTCCTCGCCCTCTCCCGCGCCGTCGGCGAACACGAAGGCACCCAGCTCGAAGCGATCGTCGCGGGCTGCCTCGACCAGTTCTCCGACGAAGAGATCGAGCTCCTCGTCGACATGACCGCCACCGCGGGCCGCCCACTGAACTGGAACGTCCTCACCATCGACGCCGCCGTCCCCGAACGCGTACCCCGCCAGCTCGTCCCCAGCGAACGGGCCCGCCGGGCCGGCGGCCGGATCGTCGCACTCACCATGCCGATCCTCACCCCCATGAACATGTCGCTCGGCACCTTCTGTGCCCTCAACCTCATCCCCGGCTGGGGCGACATCCTCGCCCTTCCCGTCCCCGAACGCATCGAACGGCTCCGCGACGCCGACACCCGCGCCGAAATGCTCCGCCGCGCCGACAGCAAGGAGGCCGGCGTCTTCCGCCGCCTCGCCGACTTCGGCCGGTATGTCATAGGGGACACGTACAGCGCGGCCAACGAAGGACTGAGCGGCCGCGTCGTGGGCGACATAGCCGCCGAACGCGGGCAGGACCCCTTCCACTGCCTCGTCGAGATCTGCGCCGACGACGAGCTGCGCACGGTGCTGTGGCCCATGCCCACCGACAACGACCCCGACTCCTGGGCGCTGCGACGGCAGACCTGGGAGCACGAGGACGTCATGCTCGGCGGCTCCGACGCGGGTGCGCACCTGGACCGGATGTGCGGCGCCCCGTACACCACCCGCTTCCTCGGTGACTGCCTGCGCCGACGCAAACTCCTCCCCCTCGAACAGGCCGTCAAGATGCTCACGGACGATCCCGCCCGGCTCTTCGGGCTTCGCGACCGCGGCCGCATCGAGGAGGGCTTCCACGCCGACCTCGTCCTCTTCGATCCCGGACGCATCGACGCCGGGCCCGCCACCCTCGTACACGATCTGCCCGGCGACAGCCCCCGCCTCGACTCCAAGGCCATCGGCATCGTGTCCGTCCGCGTCAACGGCGTGGAGACCCTGCGCGACGACAAGGTCACCGGCGCGGTCCCCGGTACGGTGCTCCGCTCCGGGCGCGACACCCGGACGGTGAGCACCGTATGAGCGACAGAAAACAGCGCCTCTTCATCGGCGGCGAGTGGACCGAACCCGGCCACGGCCACTACGAGGTGATCAACCCGGCCACCGAGGAGGTCGTCGGCCTCGCCCCCGAGGCGAGCCGCGAGCAGGTGTACGCGGCAGCGGCCGCGGCCCGCGAGGCCTTCGCCACCTGGTCCCGCACCCGCCCCGAGGAACGCGCCGCGATCCTCGACCGCGCCGCCGACCTGATGCAGCGCGACTTCACCGGCAACGCCGCACTCGCCCAGGCGGAGAGCGGCGCCACCACGTCGACGGCCAGGGCCATGCAGGCCGCCGTCGGCGCCGCCCGCTTCCGCCGGTACGCCAGGGGCGCCCTGGAACCGGTCGAGGAGCCGATCGCACCGCAGATCAACGAGGCGGGGCCGATGGGGCGGGCCGGTGTCTTCGGGGCGCTCGCCGCACGCCGGCCGGTCGGCGTCGTCACCTGCATCACCTCGTACAACAACCCCTGGGCCAACCCGGCCGGCAAGGTCGCCCCCGCACTCGCCATGGGCAACACGGTCGTCGTGAAACCCGCACCGCAGGATCCGCTCTCCGTCTACCGGATGGCCGAGGCGCTCGAAGAGGCGGGCGTCCCGGCGGGCGTCGTCAATGTCGTCACCGGATCGGGCCCCGAGGCGGGCGAGGCCGCCGTCGACTCACCGGACATCGACATGGTCAGCTTCACCGGCTCCACGGCCGTCGGACAGCGCATCGCCGAGGTGTGCGGGCGCTCCATGAAGCGGCAGCTGATGGAGCTGGGCGGAAAGGGGGCCGCCGTCGTCCTCGACGACGCGGACCTCGACTCCGCGGCAGCGGGCATCGGCACCACGTTCTCCTTCTACAGCGGCCAGATCTGTACGGCCCCGACCCGCGTCCTCGTGCAGCGCGCAGCCCACGATGCCCTGATCGAGAAACTCACCGCGTACGCGGGTCATTTGAAGGTGGGCGACCCGACGGACCGGGGCACGGTCGTCGGCCCGGTCATCTCCGCCGCCCACCGCGACCGCATCGAGTCGTACATCGAACTCGGCCGGAAGGAGGGGGCGAGGATCGTCACGGGCGGCGAACGCCCGGCCGGATTCGACCGGGGCTTCTACGTAGCCCCCACCCTCCTCGCCGACTGCACCAACGACATGCGCGTCGTCCGCGAGGAGATCTTCGGCCCCGTGGTCGTGGTCGTCCCCTTCGACGACGAGGACGAGGGCATCGCACTCGCCAACGACAGCGACTACGGACTGATCGACTACGTCTGGTCCTCGGACGTGGCACGCGCCTTCCGGGTGGGCCGGCAGCTGCGCGCCGGCGGGGTCGGCGTGAACACCGTCGGGCGGAACATGGAGGCCCCGTTCGGCGGGTTCAAGAAGAGCGGGGTCGGGCGCGATGTCGGCTCGTACGCCCTGCACGCGTACAGCGAACTCCAGGCGATCGTCTGGCCGGGCTGAACCGGCACACGCCGTGGGTGTCCGTTCAGCGGACACCCACGGGAAAATTTTGAACCACCACAAAATGGACAGTGCTGCGATTCCCGTACGGCGCTGTGATCGAGCGTCTTCCTCTTATCCGCAGGTCGCGATCATTGATTGCCTTCAATTAATTTCTGAGTGTCCGTTCTGTCACCAGAAATTCAAGGATGAGGTGCCGGAGTCTCAGCCTCCGAATGTGGATATCGCAGCGCATAACGTCCTCTCCATGACACAGCTGGACGCGCGGCCGCAGGCCGGAGACCCGGTACGGGGCGCGGCCCCGGCCGACGGCGGTGTACGCGGCAAGGGCCTGGGCGGGAACTCCGTCGGCCTGATGGGCAGCGCCGTCATCGGCATCTCCACCGTCGCCCCCGTCTACTGCCTCACCTCCACCCTCGGCTCCACCGCGGGCGAGGTCGGTGTGCAGATGCCCGCCGTCTTCCTGGCCGGCTTCCTGCCGATGCTGCTCGTCGCATTCGCGTACCGCGAACTCAACAAGGCCATGCCGGACTGCGGCACCTCCTTCACCTGGACGGTGAAGGCATTCGGCCCGCGCGTCGGCTGGATGTGCGGCTGGGGCCTGGTCATTGCGACGATCATCGTCCTGTCGAACCTGGCGGGCGTCGCCACCTCGTACTTCTGGCTCCTCGCGGGCGAGATCACGGGCAGCGGTTCGATCGCCGCCCTGGACGACAGCAAGCCCGTCCACATCCTCACCTGTCTGATCCTGATCGCGATCGCCACGGCGATCAGCTACCGGGGGATGACGGCCACCAAGGGCATCCAGTACGCCTTGGTGGGCCTTCAGCTCGTCGTCCTCGCGCTGTTCGTGGCGATGGCCGTACAGAAGGCGAACAGTGGGGAGTTCGCCTCGTCGGTGGACTTCTCCTGGTCCTGGCTGAACCCGTTCGCGGTGCAGTCGTTCGCGGCGTTCACGGCGGGTCTGTCGCTGTCGATCTTCATGTTCTGGGGATGGGACACCTGTCTGACCGCCAACGAGGAGACCATCGGCAGCGAGAAGACCCCCGGGCGCGCCGCCCTCATCGCGATGGTCGTGCTCGTCGGCTCCTACCTGGCGACCGCTGTCGCCGCCCAGATGGCCGTCGGCTCCGGCGGCTCAGGTCTCGGCCTCGCCAACCCGGACACCTCCGACAACGTCTTCGCCGCACTCGCCGGCCCGGTCATGGGCCCGGGCCTCGGAGTCCTGCTCTTCATCGCCGTGCTCGCCTCCGCCGCCGCGAGCCTGCAGACCACCTTCATCCCGGTGGCCCGCACGGTCCTGGCGATGTCCACGTACGAGGCCCTGCCCGCCTCGTACGCCCGCGTCCACCCGCGCTTCAGGACGCCGGGGAAGGCCACCGTCACGGCGGGCGTGGCGACCGGCGTCTTCTACACGGTCATGACTCTGGTCAGCGAGCACGTCCTGGTCGACACGATCTACGCGCTCGGCCTGATGATCTGCTTCTACTACGCGCTGACGGCGTTCGCCTGCGCCTGGTACTTCCGCGCCGACCTGACCCGCTCCGTCCGCGACCTGGTCTTCAAGGGCCTCTTCCCGGTCGTCGGCGGCATCCTGCTCACCGCGGTCTTCGGCAAGACCCTCTATGACATGTGGGATCCGGCGTACGGCTCCGGCTCGTCGGTCCTCGGGGTCGGCTCGGTGTTCGTGATCGGTGTCGGGCTGCTGCTGCTCGGTGTGGTGCTGATGCTGGTCATGCAGCGCCGCAGCCCGGCGTTCTTCCGCGGCGAGGTACTGACGAAGGAGACTCCGGCACTGGTCGTGGAGGACTGACGGCCGGGGCTTTCGGCTGAGACCTGGACAAGCTGCGGACCGTGCGTACGGCTACCCGCCCGCACGGGCTGCCAGCCGGCCCAGGACCCGGCGGCCTGCGCGGGACACGCCGAGTGGGACCAGGGCCGCGCGGCCCGGGATGCGTACACCTCCCGTGAAGGCGACCAGGGTGTGGCCGGGGGCGGTGGGCGACGGGGTGGCCGCCATGCCGATCAGGACGAAGCGGCTCTGGAGCCAGAGCCAGCCGGGACGGCGCACGCCGTGGAAGCGGGCGTGCATGCCGTAGCGGCTGCGGGCCACGGCCTCGACGCGGTCGCCGTCCGCGCGGGTGAGCTTCAGACGGCGCATGTCCGGGACCAGCCGGGACAGTTCGCCGTCGATGTCGGCCAGCAGCGGGAGGACGGTGGCGTACGGGGCGGGGATCTCGCGGGTGGTGACGCGGGCGCCGCGGACGCCCGCCGCGAGGGCGTGCAGGCGGCGGACCGGGTCGAGTTCCGGGGTGGTGGGCCACCGGTGGAGGGGGGTTTCGGTCATGAAGTCCATGCCTTCCGGAAGGAGTCCCGGGCCCGGTGCAGCCGTGACTTGACGGTGCCGACGCGCAGGCCGAGGAGTGCGGCGGCGGATTGTTCGTCGAGGCCCTCGACGTCGCGCAGGACGAGGACGGCCCGGTGTTCGGGGGAGAGACGGGCGAGGACGTCGCCGATGTCGGAGGCCAGCTGCGGGTCGCCGCGCTGGGGGACGGCGGTGAGGTCCGCGGGGACGGAGCGTGCGGTGCGGCGGGCGACGCGGACCGCCTCCCGGCAGGCGATGGCGCGCACCCATCCATACAGGGCCGCCGGTTCCTTGAGGGCACGCAGGCTGCGGAAGACGGCGACGAGGGTCTCCTGGACGGCGTCCGGCCCGTCGGCCAGGGCGATGGGGGTGCAGATGCGGCCCGCGTACGGGGTGAGGACGTCGAGGAGCTCGTTCATGGCGATCGTGTCGCCGCGCTGGGCCGCGCGCACCAGCCGTACGGTGCGCGCGTGATCCAGGTCGTGGTCATCGGACACGGGTCGGGGCTTCCTCCCCGGCCGCCACCCGGAGTGCGGCGGCCGCGAGCACCAGGCAGACAGGGGTGTAGAGCGCCAGGTTGAGCCAGTGGAACGTGTCGCCCGCCCCTGCGTCCAGTCCGGTGCGCAGCCCGCACGCCCAGGCGATCCCGGCGAGGCCGCGCAGCGCGGTGCCGCAGGCGACGGCCACGGTGCCGGCCTGGAGCAGCCGGCCCAGACGGTGGGTGCGGCCCAGGCGGGCGCGGGCGGTGACCAGGGCCGCGCCGGTGAACAGCAGGGTGGCGAGCGGGAGGACGACGGGCGGGGTGAAGGGTGCGTCGATGCCGAGTACGGCGTACGAGAGGGATGCGGCGTCGTGCGCGGGCCAGGTGATGCCGGTGGACCAGAGGACGTGCAGCAGTCCGTCGGCGGTGAGGACGGTGGCGACGGCCGCGGCCGCGGTGGTGGCGGTGGGTGTGCGCCGGGTGGGGTTCATGGGTGCTCCTCTGCGGGGCGGATGGTGGTGACGGTTTGCGTCACCCCACAGAGGAGCCGGGTCGCCGATTCGTTCCGACGAGTTGGCGTCCGGGTCGGACCGGTGCCCCCGGGAGCCGGAGTCCGCTCAGCCCGCGCGCCAGTAACCCAGCGCGTTCACCCGCTCCTTGGCAACGGCCAGGTCCTTGCGTACGTACGAGGACAGGGACCTGGTCGTCGCCGTGTCGCAGGCGATCCAGACGTACGCGTCGGACGGGTCGGCCCCCAGCAGCTCCGGTAGCGCGGCCTTCACCTCGGCGACCAGTCGGGCGCCCTCGTCGCGGCGCGGCACCAGGTGCAGGGTGTGGTGGGCCGGGTCCAGGCGGAACGGCAGCTTCTCGTCCGAGGCGTGCGTGGTCTCGAACCAGATGGTGGCCGGCGTCCGCGGGACCGCGTCCAGCAGGGAGTTGATGGCGGGCAGCGAGGCCGGGTCGCCGATCACGAAGAGCCGGGCGGGTGGCGGTTCGGGCAGGGCGAAGCCGGTGCCCTGAAGGGTCGCCTCGATCGTGTCGCCCGGCTCGACCCTGCGGGCCCAGTCGCTCGCGGCGCCATTGTGCAGGGCGAACTCCAGGCTGAACGTCCCGGCCGCCGGGTCGGGGTCGACCAGCGTGTAGGCGCGCTGGTGCGGTTTGCCGCCCTGCTCGAACCAGATCCTGACCCACATCGTCGGATGTGCCCCGCCGGTCGCGGCGAGCAGCCCGCCGTCGGTGAGGTGCACCCGGTGGAAGTCCTCGGTGACCTGCTCGGCCCCGGTCACGGTGAACGTGAAGTCCCGTCCCCGCATGAGCTTGAGGACAACGCCCTCCCAGCCGTGGCCCACAGCTGTCCCTCCCCGTCCCGAAGATTACTTTAGGTTAGGCTAACCTAAATTGTGGGGGCTTGGGAAGTCGAACGATCTGGCAAGGGGCGGGATGCGGCATGGGTGGAGACGTCTACCGGGACGACTGGGGCATACCCCATGTACGAGCGGGCAGCTCACTCGAACTCGCCCATGCCCAGGGCCGTAACGCCGCCCTGGACCGCGCCTGGCAGATCGAGATCGAACGCCACCGGGTCCAGGGCACCACCGCCGCGTTCCTCGGTGCGGACGCCGTCGACTGGGACCGGTTCGCCCGGCAGGCCCGGCTCGCCGACACCGCGCGACGCTGCTTCGAACGCCTGGAGCGCGTCGCACCGCGGACCGCCGCATGGGTCGTCTCGTACGTCGACGGTGTCAACGAGGGTCTGGCCGAAGGAGCGCACCTCGCTCCGGAGTTCACGGCTGCCGGGGTCGACCCGGGGCGGTGGGAGCCCTGGACCCCGCTGGGCGTCTGGCTCTCCACCCACATTCTGTTCGCCGGCTTCCCGACCAAGCTCTGGCGCGAGGAGGTGGCCCGCCGGCTCGGCGACGAAGCGATCGAGCTCTTCGCCACCGACGGCCCCGGCACCTCCGGCTCCAACGGCTGGCTGCTGACCGGCGACCGCACCGCCACCGGGGCGGCGATCGTCGCGGGCGACCCGCACCGCTTCATCGAGGACCCGGGCGTCTACCAGCAGATCCGGCTCGCCTGCCCCGACTTCGACGTGGTGGGCCTCGCCGTCCCCGGTGTACCCGGCATCGCGCACTTCGGGCACACGGGCGGCGTCGCATGGGCGATCACCAATGCGATGGCCGACTACCAGGACCTGTACCGGGAGCGGTTGCGGCGTACGGCGACGGGCGGGGTCGAGGCACTGGGCCCCGGGGGCTGGGAGGCGGCGGCCTCCCACACCGAGACGATCGAGGTGGCGGGCGCCGACCCGGTCACGGCCGAGATCATCGAGACCGGGCGCGGGCCGGTGATCATCGGTGGTCCGGACGGTGACGGTGACGCAGACGCGGAGGGTGGCGCGAACGGCCGCCCGGCGGGCGGCATCAGCCTCCGCTATCCGCCCCGTGTCACCCACGAGCTGGGCTTCGAGGCGCTGCCCGCCCTGCTCCGGGCCCGTACCGTCGCCGATCTCGACGCCGCCCTGGACCACTGGGTGGAGCCGGTCAACGTCGTCCTCGCCGCCGACACCACGGGTGCCGCCCTGCACCGCGTCGCCGGGTACGTCCCGTTGCGCCCGCGCGAGAACCGGCTGCGCGTCGTACCGGCCCACGACCCGGCGTACGCCTGGCAGGGCCGTCATGCGCCGATGCCTCGCACCGAGGTCGACGGTGCTGCGGTGATGGCCAACGCGCGCGGCCTCGCCACCCCGCTCGGCGTCGAGTTCGCGCCCCCGCACCGGGCAGAACGCATCCGGGAACTGCTTGCCCGGTCCGGCCACTGGACCACCAAGGGCATGGCGGACATCCACACCGACACCCGTCTCGCCTCCGCCCGCCCGCTGCTGGAGCTGCTGGCCGGAGCAACCGGTCTCAGTCACGGGGCCGCCCGTCTGCGTGACCGACTCCTTTGCTGGGACCGGCACATGGAGGCCGACAGCACGGACGCCACGCTCTACGCGGCCGTGCGCGCCGACGTCGTGCACCGGCTGGCCGCCCACCCCGCCCTGGACGCCCTCACCGGCTCCGCGGACCCGGCCCGATCGCCCGCCTACCCGGCGTTGTTCCGCCCCTGGCTGGCCGCTGTGCCGAGAATCGCGTACGCCCTGGAGACCCTGCTGACGCACGGACCGCTGCCGCACACCGATCGGCTGGCGGCCGTCGCCGCGGCGGCCGAGGCGGTGGCGGCCCGGTACGCGGAGGACGCCTTGCCGCGGCCCTGGGGCGAGGTGCACCGACTGGCCCCCTGGCAGGCGTTGTCGGGCGCGGACCCCGAGGAGGGCTGGCCGGGCCTCGCCGGTGACCACGACTGTGTGCTGTCCACCTCCAGCGTTCCCGGCATCACCGACCGGTTCGCCCGCGGCCCCGCCGCCCGCTACGTCTGGGACCTGGCCCGGCGCGAGGACAGCCTGTGGGCGGTCCCGTTCGGGGCGTCCGGGGTCCGCGACGACGCCCACCACCGTGACCAACTGCCGCTGTGGGTACGGGGCGACCTCGCGCCCGTGGTCATGGACTGGAACAAACTGCACCGAACAGAGGAGAGAGCCGAGATGACCGCCGTCCCCGCCGCGAGCGCGGTGCGCACCCCCGTCCACGAGCAGGAGGCCCCCGGCTTCGGGACCGTCCGCCTCGTCCCCGTGGACCCCGCCGCGGACCTCGACCTGATCCACGGCTGGGTCACCGAGGAGCGCGCCCGCTTCTGGGGCATGGGCGACGCGAGCCGTGAAGAGGTCCTGGAGACCTACGAGTTCCTGGATTCGCTCACCACGCACCACGCCTATCTGGCCCTGCGCGACGGTGTCCCGGTCGCTCTCTTCCAGACGTACGAACCGGCTGCCGACCCGCTGGCCGACTGCTACGACGTCCAGCCCGGCGACTTCGGCGTCCATCTCCTGATCGGTCCGGGCGACACCGCCGAACACGGTTTCACGGCCGCCCTGCTCTCGGTGCTCATCGGCTACGTCTTCAGCGACCCGGCGCACCTGCGGATCGTCGTCGAGCCGGACGCCCGCAACGAGAAGGCCGTCGCTCGGATGGTCCGGGCGGGTTTCGAACTCGGCCCGGAGATCGACAAGCCGGAGAAGCGGGCCCGGCTGGCGTTCCTGAGCCGGACGGCCGCCGCGGGGGTGTAAGGGGACGCAGCGGGCCGACGGGCCGGGGCGGCGGGCCGCTCCCTCAGGCCCGCGCCGCGACGTCGTCCACGACGTGCTTGTCCAGTGCGGCGCGCACCAGGGCCGCCGCGAGCACGGCGGGCCCGCGGTCGTCGGTCTCCTCGGCCTGCTCGGCCGGCCCGGGTCGCTCGGCCTGCTCGGCTTGTTCGGCCTGCTCCGCCAGCCGTGCGAGCTTCGCCGGCGAGGCGGGCAGCCCCAGTTTCTCGGCGCCCTGGAGAGCCTTTCCGTCCAGGAACGGTGCCGTCTCCGGCCACACGGCCTGCACCTCGCGCACGAAGATGTCCGCACCGGCCGGGCCCATGCCCGGGGTTCTGCGCAGCCCGGACCGCAGGATGTCGAGGTCGCCGTCGGCCTCCCTGCGCAGCCGCCGCAGGTCGCCCCCGTACTCGACCAGCAGGAGCTCTGCGCCGTCGCCGAGCTGGGTGGCGGTGCGTTCGTCGTAGCGCCGGTAGCCGCCCTCGCCCAGCGCGTCGACACGCTGCTGCCATGTCGACCCGATCATCCGGTCCGGGGACCGCATGCCGTGGGCGAACAGCGCGCGTGCCGCCGCCACCGCCACGGACGCCCGGATGCGGGCGCTCAACAGATCGCTGAGCACGAGGAGTTGGTACAGGGGCTGCGGTGTGTTCCGTAGCCGGATGCCGGCCTCGGCGGCGTAGGTGGTGCCGTAGCGGCTGAGAAGGACCTCCACGGTCCTGCGGGCGGTCACGAAGGTCCGCCCCCTTCCTCGGCGGCGACCTGCTGCAGGGTTCGCCCCGTACGGGCCGAACGTGCCCGGTACGGATCCGGTGTGTCCGGCCCGTCATGGGTGGCGCGCCCGTCCTTGGCCTTGATCAGCAGCCATATCTCCTCGCCCGGGGCGTCGTCCCCGCCACCTCCCTTGAAGCGGGTGAGGGCGAACTCGCCGTGCAGCTTGGTGCCGTCGAGCCAGAAGGTCGCGTGCCCGTCCTCCAGGGACTGCTCGAACGGTACGGGCGCGCCCCAGCGGTCGTGGCTGAGCGGCCGGTAGGTGCCCTGGTCCCAGACGATCACCGTGCCGCCGCCGTACTCGCCCTTCGCGATGACTCCCTCGAACGTGCGGTACTCCAGCGGATGGTCCTCCGTGGGGACGGCCAGCCGCCTCTCGCGCGGGTTCTCCGAAGGTCCGCGCGGCACCGCCCATGACTTCAGCACGCCGCCGACCTCCAGCCGGAAGTCGAAGTGCATGCGCCGCGCCTGGTGGATCTGTACGACGAAACAGGGCGCCGCACCCGTCCGCCCGCCGTCGCCCCGTGGCTCCGCGGTCGCGTCGAAGTGCCGTTTGCTGCGGTAGTCCCGGAGCCGGTCGTCGTTTTCGCCGGTCACATCCATCCGGACACCTCCTCCGGCAGGCCCGCCCGGTGTCCCCCCTTCCACTGTGACGCTCCCGGCCGTGAAGCGCACAGGGACGGGGTGCGCCGGAACGGCGACAGGTATGTCGACATCAAGTATCTTGACATCGAGATGATTTTTCCCCAGGCCGTGCCGGCTCAGAAGGCACTTTCGTGCTTCCGCCCCGCTTCCGGCCTCATCCCGACCGAAACGGCGAGGCCAGGGGCTGCCCCTAACCCTCCAGGAACACCGGATTGGTGAGCGCCGCCAGTGCCCCGGGCAGCCCTGGCACCGTCGCCGGGTGCCGGACCTCGGCCCGTACATAGGCGGCGTAGACCGGCGTCGTGCGCCACTCCACCACCCCCGTCCCCGACTCGGGCAGCGTGGCCGTGAACAGCGTGCCCTGGTCGGTGACGAAGTGCGCGGTGCAGCCGGGTGCTCCGGTCACCTCCAGCCGTACGGTGACCGGGGTGTCGTCCCCGTCCACCCGCAGCCGTTCACCGATCCCCGCGTGCAGGCCGCGCCCGCCCGAGGCCCCGAAGGACAGGGTGACGGCGGACGATTCGGCGATGTAGGAGTGCCCGGCCCGGATTCCGGCCGTGATCGCCTCGCGCGACAGCTCCTCGGCGAGGACGACCGTCTGCGGGAGCCCCACCTTGTCCGGCTCCCGGTGCGCGTCGCTGTTGCCCATCGCCGGAACCCACGGCTTCGACGTACGGACGGCCGCCACAAGAGAGTTGTCCCACTCGGCGAGGGCGATCTCGTCCTCCGGGGTGTACGCCCCGTTCCACACCTCCACCGCGTCCGCCTCGCCGAAGCCGAACTTCCAGTGGCAGCCGATGCAGGTGGCGTGCGGGTGCGCGGGCACGACCAGACCGCCGGCCCGGCGCACGGCCTTCGCGTAGTGCCCGAACCGGTTGTCGCGGGCCCGGTAGCGCCAGTCGACGAACGTGCCCGGGTCGGTGGCGAGTGCGATCACATGCCCGTTGCGGGTGGTGACCTCCTCGCCCGTGAGGACGAGCAGATCGTCACCCCACAGCCCGTCCCACGCGCTGTGCGCGGAGTACGTGTTGTGCTCGCTGCTGTTGATGAAGTCGAGCCCGGCCGCGCGTGCGGCGGCGGCGATCTCGGCCGGGGTCCGCTTGCCGTCCGAGTGGACGGAGTGGAGATGGCAGTCCCCGCGGTACCAGGCGCGCCCGCGCCCCTTCGCCCGCTCCGGCGGGTGCACGGGCTTCGGCGTGGACCCGGTGGGCCCGAAGCGCAGGGTGATCGTCACCTCGTACGGGAGCCCTTCCGGGGCGACGGTGTACGGCCCGAGGGCGATGTTCCAGGTCCCGGCCCGTACCGGCCCCGCGACATAGCCGGGCGTCGCCTCGTCCGCCCGGATGAAGAAGCTGCTGCGCGCCCCACCGGACCACCCCCGGAACCCGCGACCGCCCAGCTCCGTGCCGCGCTCGTCGAAGATGCCGATGTCGAGGGCGTTGCCCTGGGTCCCGGCCGGGACGGGCGTCTTCTCGTACGTGTACGAGACGGCGATCTCCCGGACCCCGCGCGGTACTTCGACCGGCAGATACACATAGTCGGGCGACCCGGTCGGCAGAGTGCCGCGTACGGTCCTGGTCCGGTCCGGGGCGTCGTCCCCGGTCGCGGCGTCGGCGAAGCTCACAGTGCCCAACGTTAGAGCGGTGGCGGCCGTACCGACGAGAAGGCCGCGCCTGGCCATCGGGCGGCCGTGGGCGGATTGCGATGCGGACATACGAGTGGCTCCCCGGGGTGTCGTGGCTGGCGAGGGGTGACGTACCCGACCCTGGCCGGGAGCCGTGAACTCCGGGGAAACGGCGGGAGGCACGAGCGGGGTCCGAACTCCCGGGCACTCGGCTTTCCGCACCGCACGGCATACGTTGGGGCCCTCACCGGATCACGACGGAGGTGTCCTCATATGCGGATCGCCACAACGATCTTCCTCACCGATGAGACGATCACGCCGCTGCGGCTCGCCCGCGAGCTCGAACAGCGCGGGTTCGCCGGGCTCTATCTGCCCGAGCACACCCACATCCCGGTGAGCAGGGACACCCCCTACCCGGCGGGCGGCGAACTCCCGCCCGAGTACGGCCGCACCCTCGACCCCTTCGTCGCCCTCGCCCAGGCCGCCGCCGTCACCGAACGCCTCGCCCTCGGCACCGGCATCACGCTCGTCGCCCAGCACGACCCGATCGACCTGGCGAAGCAGATCGCCACCCTCGACCATCTCTCGGGCGGCCGCTTCACGCTGGGCCTCGGCTACGGCTGGAACGTCGAGGAAGCCGCGGACCACGGGGTGAACTGGTCGACGCGCCGGGAACTCGTCCGCGACCGCATGGCCCTGATGCGCGCCCTGTGGTCGGACGAACCGACGGCGTACGACGGTGAGTTCGGCTCGGTCCGCGCCAGCCACGCGTACCCGAAGCCGGTCCGGGGTCCCCGCGGCCCGGTGAACGGCCCCCGCACCCTGATCGGCGGTGCGGCAGGCCCGAAGCTGTTCGCGCACATCGCCCAGTACGCCGACGGCTGGCTCCCGATCGGCGGCCGCGGTCTGACGGAGTCCGTACCGAAGCTGCGCGAGGCCTGGGAGTCGGCCGGCCGCGACCCGAAGCAGCTCCAGGTGGTCCCCTACGCGGTGCTCCCGAGCCCGGGGAAGCTGACGCACTACGCGGAACTGGGCATCGAGGAGGTCGTCCTCCAGCTGCCCCCGGCGGGAGAGGCGGAGGTACTGCGGGCGCTGGACGCGTACGCGGAGTTTCTGTAGCCGTGTCCGGGGTGGCGCGGCGGAGCGGGCGCGGGCGATTCCTCGGACGGCAGCGGCCGGTGCACGAGGAACGGTGACCCGTCGGCGGGCCGTTCTCCGGCCCGCCGCGAGGTCACTTCACCGTGACGGCGTCGCCGGTGGAGACGACCTTCATGGTCGTGGTCGTACCGAGGAACGCCCAGCGCCAGCTGCCCGAAGCGGTGGCTTTCACCGTCGTGCGGAGGTGCCCCTTGCTGTCCGTGGTCGCCGTCTTCACGGTGCTGTACGCGCCACCGGGCTTCTTGTACTGCAG
Organism: Streptomyces sp. NPDC058239; assembly: GCF_042882185.1. Taxonomy (NCBI): domain Bacteria; kingdom Bacillati; phylum Actinomycetota; class Actinomycetes; order Kitasatosporales; family Streptomycetaceae; genus Streptomyces; species Streptomyces sp. NPDC058239. Next base: position 76,572 of record NZ_JBHVWS010000023.1, on the reverse strand, counting down.
CTTCACCACCTGCTTGGTGAACGCGTGGTACTTGAGGTCCGTCCAGTTGGCCCGCGACAGTTTTCCGGTGACGGTCAGCGTGCCCCCCTTCCTGACCGGCTCGGGCGTGGCGTCCGTGGTCAGGGTCGCGGCGCGCTTCACCTTGAACAGGGCAATGCGGTCGGAGATCCAGTAGTCGCGGTCATTCGCCTGGACCGTGGCGTTGACCTGCCAGTTCCCCGCGACCGCGTTGGCGTCCCAGCCCTCGTTGCCGCTTCCGTACGAGTCGATCCACGTCGGATCGATCTGCATCGTCGCAGTGCACACGGACGTCGTCGTACTGACCTTCCTGCACGTCGTGCCGAGGTGGTCGACCGGCCCATGACCATTGGTCGTGTTGAACGCGGACACGTCGGCGACCCCCTTCACCCCCGAGTTGTCCTTGATCGTCATGGTGATCGGGAACCGCTTGACGTTCTTGACCCCGACGATCACATTGCCGCCACCGTTCACGACGGTCTTGGTGACCCGGATGTCACCCCGCCCCTCCGCGTGAGCGGCCGGAGCCACCGCGATCCCGGTGGCCACTGCCGCCACCACCGTGGCCGCAGCAATTCTTCTGCGCATGTCCCACCCCTGTTCTCCCCGCCTTGTGGCAGGGGGAGAACAGGGTAGCGACCACCCCGACCCGTCTTACGCGTAACGGACCCGAGGCGGCCGGCCGTCAGATCTCCGACAAGAGCGTCGGCAGTTTGCGCATGTCGTCGAAGACCACGGTGTCCGGGCCCTCCAGCCAGTGCGCCGGGGTCAGCCCGCCCGCGTAACCCAGGGAACGCATACCGGCCGAACGGGCTGCCTGCACGCCGTACTTGCTGTCCTCGACGACGACGCAGGCCGACGGCTCCACCCCCATCTGCCGGGCCGCGTGGAGGAAGAGGTCGGGGGCGGGCTTGCCGTGCGCGACCTCGCCGGCGCTGAAGATGCGGCCCTCGAAGTGGGAGTGGAGCCCGGTGTGGCCGAGGGTGTGGCGCATCTTCTCGTGGCTGCCGCTCGATGCCACACAGGTGGGGAGCGTGAGGGCGGCCAGCGCCTCGTGGATGCCGTCGACCGCGACGAGTTCGGAGTCCACGGCGGCACGGTGGAGGTCCTCGAAGCGTTGCTGCCAGACGGCGGACTTGCCGGGCAGGTGGGACTCGACCAACGCACCGATGGACTTGTTCGACCGGCCCACGAACATTTCGACGACCTCTTCCGCCGTCAGCGGCCATCCCAGTTCGGCGCCCACTTCGACCTGGATGCGTACGGCGATGCGTTCGCTGTCGACGAGTACGCCGTCGCAGTCGAATATGACGAGTTCAGGAGGAGTGGTCATCCGGCCAGGATAAGGAAACCTGCACTTCGACGGAGGCGGGATGAGCCTGGCGGCGCGGGCAGGGATGGCGCTCGGCATCGTCCGCATCGGGCACGAGCGCCGTGTGAGGGGGCGTCAGGACAGCCCCGAGTTTCAAGTACACGCTCTTGCCGTCGACTTGTAGGCTGCGGCCGCATGGATGGACGAGATCTGAATGCCGGTTTGGTACACGCGAGTCGCCTGATCGCCAAGTGTGAGTCCTTGCTCAGGCATTTTGACGGCGAGCGGGAGAATGCCGAGCTGCTGGCCGATGCACGGCGCTGCTGCGATGAGGCCGAGGAAAAGGCGGTTCCCGGTGACGCGGAGACCGCTGCCACGATTGCTGTCCTGCGCTCGATGTCCGCGACGCTCTCCCTGCGGCATACCGTGTTGTTCAACGTGAAATGCGATTTCGATGACGACGACGGCACATTACTCAACGGGATGGAAGAGTACGACGAGGAATGCGTGAGTCGTCCGCTTGCGGAGCAGGCAGTTCAGGCGGCGCGAGCGGCTCTGGACGGCGACCCCGAAGACCCCCTCATTCCGTTGTACCTGGGGCATGCGCTCACCTGGTCCGGTGATCGCGACGGTGCCGTCGCGGCATACGAGGAGGCGATGCGCAGGGATCCTGGGGACAGTTGTGCCCAGTCCAGCCTGGAGTACCTCGGGGCGGCGCCCGACAGCCGACCGTCGCCGAACGGGATGAGTCGTGGACGTCATGGGTTCGCCCTGCTGCGTGGCTGTGTCTGGACTTCCAATGACGATTCGGACAGCGAGTCTCTGTTGTTCGGGTCTGTCGCTGATGCGCGGGCTCACATCGACAGGAGGCTCAGCAGGTATCTGACAGGGGACAGTCTGGAGGATGAGGATGCGGAGCTGGTCCTGCAGGTCCATCGCCCCGGACGGCAGATCATCGAGTACGACCTGAACGATCGAATACAACAGGAGCCGGATGACGGCCCGTTGCGCATCGACTGGGCAGGTATTCCGGTACACGAGCCGCTGAAGACGCCACTTCCGCCGGGGCGCCCACTCCGGATCGGCGGCCATATCTGTTTCTACGGCGACAGCGAGTAGCCGTGGGATGCAATCCTCCCATGTCGCTTCGGCGGTTCCGCCGCGCTCGATGACACGAATCCGATCGTGTATGCCGGGCTGGTCCCGGTGATGCGGCCGGCCGAGCGGTGCGGGCTTGCCGAGCTGGGTGGACGAGCGCAAATCGCCTGCCCAGCCACGGTCACCACTCCGAACACCAGCCAGAAGATCACCCATGAACCAAGTCGGTGGATCGAGGCTCAGCGCGGGACGAAGCGGTCGACCAGGAGCGCGAGGCGGTCGGGAACCCGGTCGGCGGGCAGGCGTCCGGCGCGGGTGAGGGTGACCAGTCCGTGCAGCGCGGCCCAGAACGTCTCGACGAACAAGCCCGGTTCATCGGGGTGTGCGTGGTCGACGAGCGGGTCCAGCAGGGCCTGGAACGCCTCGCGCAGTGGAGCGGGCGTGGCGTCGTCGGCGAAGGGGAGGCCGTTGTCGAGGCTGAACATCGCGTCGTACAGGGCGTGGTTGCGCGCGGCGAAGTCGGTGTAGGCGCGGGCCAGTGAGGCCACCGCCTCCCGGTCGGCGGGCCCCTGCGGCACCGCGGCGCGCAGCGCGGTCGTCAGCTCGGCGAACCCCTCCAGCGCGACCGCTGCCACGATCTCGTTCTTGCCCCGGAAGTGGCTGTAGAGCACGGGCTGGCTGTACTCGATCCGCTCGGCGAGCCGGCGCGTGGTGACGGCGTCCCAGCCGTGGGCCTCGGCGAGTTCGCGGGCCGTGGAGACGATCAGCCGGTGGCGGTTGGCCCGCTCGCGTTCCTTGCGTTCGTGTACTGACATGACTCGATGCTAGCACCGCTAGACAATGGAGCGGTGACATGTCTAGCATTGCATGAGAACCTAGCGCCGCTAGGTCAGCCCTTTGGAGGGGTCATGCAGGACGTACTGGCCGTCGTCACGGTCGTTGTGGTCGGGCTGATGGTGGGCGTGGAGTTCGCGGTGGCGGTGTTCGTGAACCCGATCCTCGACCGGCTTCCGAACGACGGCGGGGTCGAAGCCCGCAGCGACGGGGCGCGTGTCCTGGGCCGGGTGATGCCGTTCTGGTACATCAGCTCGGTCGTCCTCGGCGCGGTGTGGTCCACGCTGACGTGGGGCGACGCGGGCGCGTCGCTCGTCGCCGCGGGGGCGGTGCTGCTCGTGGTGAGCGTGGTGATGTCGATTCTGTTGCTCGTGCCGATCAACTCACGCGTCGCGACCTGGTCACAGGAAGGCGTGCCCGCGGACTGGAAGCAGCAGGTGGGGCGTTGGGACCGGTTCCACTACGTCCGCGTGGGCGTCATCGTGCTCGCCTTCACGCTGTTCGCCGTGGCCCTCGTCTAGGGGCGGTCGTTTCCGGGAGCACGATCGCGGGCCCCGCCCCTCAGCGGGATGCTGTTGGCGAATTCGGTGCCTGGCGTGACGTCGGTCTCCAAGACCCGGTTGTGGTCTTGGAGACCGACGTTGTCGTTCGGGGTGGGTGCTGATGTCGATGCTTCCGGTCGGGGGTGGGGAGATCCCGGCGGAGACGGTGCGGGTGGCCAGGGGCGCGGGAGCCCACCGGGCATCCCATCACCACGTTCCAGGCAATAGTCGTTCTCGCAGGTCAGACCCATATTTGCGTCCCAGTATCCCGGATTCCGCGCGCCCGCTTGTCTCCGCGTTCCTGGAACGGATTGTCTGTTGCCGAGCCGGACGGAGAACGCCGACCGGCCGCTGATCGCCACCACGCACACCACGGGGGAACCCATGAAGCTCACTCACACCAGCGCGACGTTCCTCGCCGGCCTCACGCTGGTCAGTGCCCTCGCCCTGACCGCCTGCAACGGCAACGACGGCAGCACGGACGCGGCGCCCGCCGGTTCCTCTTCCAGCGCCTCGACGGGCGGGAACGGCGGCTCCGGCAGCGGAGACACGGACCAGGGATCCGGCGGCAGCAGCAAGGGAAGCGGCACCGGAGACAGCAAGGCAGGCGGCAACGGAGGCGGCGAGGGCACCCTCGCAGGCACCGGCTCCAACGAGAAGTCGGTCGGCATCTGCCGCAGCGACGAGCTGGAGATCAGCGCCGCCGACAACACGACCGACAAGGAGGAGGGCGTCGTCACCGTCCAGTTCAAGAACGGCGGTGGCCGCGACTGCACCATCAGCGGCTTCGCCGGCGTCGACCTGAAGACGGCATCGGGCGACACCATGTCCTTGAAGCGCAGCGACGACAAGCCCGTGCCCGACGTCCTCAAGGACGGCGAGTCCGCCGCCTTCAACATCACGTTCCCGGTCAACAACACCGGCGGCTCCGGTGTGCGCGTGTCCAAGATCCTGGTGACTCCGCCTAACGAGACGAAGACCGTCACCATCGCCTGGCCCGCGGGCTCCCTCCCGGCCGAGAACCCGGACTCCCAGAGCACCAACCGGCCGATCGAGATCAGCCCGCTCGGCAAGGTGAGCGACTCCCCCGCCGGCTGACACACGCGAGTGCCCCCTGCGGCCGGGGAAACGCCCTGGCCCGGGGGCACCGGGAGCTCACCGCGCTGCGCAGAGTGCTGGACTGCCCTGCCATGGCGAAACAGCAGGGGGTGGGGCCGGCGGTCATGCGATGGGGAGGTGCCGCGGTCCTCGGCTGCGCTCGGGCATGCGTGGATGCCGCCGCCGGGACGGAGAGAAAACCTGCAACTCAGCGAAGGCGCGAGGAGGACAGGATCGAGGCCAGGTGGGCCACGACCATGACCCAGGTGATGACGGCGATGGCCAGCACCGTCACCTGGGTCGCCTCGATGCTGCCCATGAACAGGTCGACCACGGCGACCGCCAGCAGGACGAGGGACGCCTCGATGCCGTTGGTGATCCGGTGGATCTTGAAGGCCGAGGCCAGACGCCGTGCCGAGGCCAGCCCCGCCGACCGGGGCCGGGTCGCCTCGTCGTCGGCGAGCGGCAGACCGCGGCGGTAACGCGCGACATCCACCAGGTCCGTGGACGCCTTCAGCAGTACGACTCCGAGTGCCGCCGCGAGTCCCACCGACACCCAGAGGTCCGAGGAGCCGCGCGCCGCCCGGAACCCGGCCCCGATCATGAGCGCCGCGTCCGCCAGGTAGGCCCCGAGCCGGTCGACGTAGATGCCCGTCGCGCTGTTCTGGCCCTTCCAGCGGGCCACTTCGCCGTCCACGCAGTCGAAGAGCAGGAACAGCTGGAAGAGCACCGCGGCGAGCAGGGCCCCTGCCAGGCCGGGTATGAGGAGCGCGAAGCCGGAGGCCACGCCGCACACCACCATGGTCCAGGTGAGCTGATCGGGCGTCACTCGCGTACGCACCAGCTGCCGGGTGGTCCGCAGGGAGATCCGCCGCATGTACAGGCGGCCCGCCCAGTGCTCCCCGTTACGGCTCTGAAGCTTCGCGTTCGGCTGGCAGACCTCACGCAGTTCTGCCAATGCCGGAGCACTCGTCATGACGTTCCTTCACCCACCTGTCCCGTCGGACCAGCAATGATCACCACAGGGTAGAGACCCCACTTGTTCAGGCCGACAGGAGGTGTGGTTCGTCGGCTGTGCAGTCGTGGCAGTGGCCGGGGGTGGGGGGGCGGAAGGCGCGGTCGCAGCGGTCGCAGCGGTCGCAGTTCTGGAGCGGGGCGGGCTGGTCGACAGGGGTGGTCGGGGGCCGCCGAGTCACGGTCGACCGGGTCGCGGCGCACCGGGTCGCGGCTGTCGCGATCCGGTACGGGACCAGGTGTGCCAGGTGGATCGGGCCGCGCTCAGCCCTGGCGGGCGTACGAGACGAAGGAGGACCAGGCGGCGGGGGCGACGTCGAGATGGGGGCCCTGGGCGTTCTTGGAGTCGCGGATGTGGATGGTGGTGGGGCAGGTCGCGACCTCGACGCATTCACCGCCGCCGCCACTGCTGTAACTGGACTTGCGCCAGTCGTAGGCGACTTCGACGCAGGTTCCACCTTCGCCGCCGCTGTAGCTGCTCTTGAACCAGTGCAGTTGCTCGGTGCTCATCGCTCTCCCAGCATCTTCTCGATCACGGCCAACGACTCCTGTGGCGTGAGAGCCGCCGACTGGATGATTCCATAGCGGACGGCCAGCACACGGACCTCCTCCGGATCGGTGATCAGCCTTGGATACGTGTGGATCTCCAGGTAGGCCACTTGCTGCTTGGCCTTGGGCGTGACCAGCGTGAACGGGCCATCCAGGCTCGGCTGTTCGGTGCGATCAAGCGGCATCAGCTGAATTTGCACCGTCCGGAGACGGCCAATGTGCAGGAGCTTCCGCAACTGTTCCTGATGGACGCCCCGGCCGCCGATGGGACGCATCAGTACGCTCTCGTCCAGAATGAAGTGAAACGTCGGCGAGGGCCATGGGGAGAAGATCTGCTGGCGGTCCAGTCGGTCGGCCACCCTCTTGTCGATGGTCTCCTCGCTGAGCAGCGGTTGCCACTGAGTGAAAAGGGCGCGTGCGTAAGACTCGGTCTGAAGCAGGCCGGGCACGGACTGGTTGTTGTAGACGTAAAGCTGTACTGCGTCCGCCTCCAACCTTGCGTAATCGCGGTACCACTCCGGATGCCGGGTGCGTGCCTTTTTCCGGGCTTCCAGGACGTCGGGGATTGCCACTCTGAGCACGCCCTTTGCCTCAAGAAGCCCATCGACCCGCTCAAGGAAATCAGCTTGCGGCGTCCGCACTCCCCGCTCCATCGCGGAGATCAGGTCCTCCCCGCAATGCGCAGCGAGCCCCAGATCCTTCTGGCTCAGGCCCGCGCGTTCCCGCAGCACCTTGATCTGCTTGCCCAGCGCCCTGAACAGGTGCGCAGTTCCGTCCGACTCGGCCGGCCGCTCCGGTCGTTCCTCACGTTCCGCGTTCGCCATCTGCCCCGCACCGCTCTCTGTCCGCCCGGTCACGGCCGACGCCCCGTACAGCCGGCCGGGCGTGCCCGTACAGCTGCTCGGCGTCGTGGTGTCACTCCTGGTCAGCGTACGAGCAACCGGACACGCTGAGTCACATGAACGCCGAAATCACCCTTGTGGGCGCCGAGTTCGTCCAGCGGTTCAGCGCCACCCGCCGGGGCGCGCGGCTCGCCCGTCGGCTCGCTGTGCATCAACTCGACGAGTGGGGTGTGCCGTACGGGAGCGGGCTCTCCGACGATGCCGCCGTGATCGTGTCCGAGCTGGCGGCCAACGCGGTGCTGCACGGGCTCGTAGCGGGGCGGGACTTCGAACTGAGGCTTGTTGCCCTCGCGGGCACGCTCCGGATCGAGGTGTCGGACGCACTGGGTGAGCGAGGGCCGGAGCAGCGCATCCTCCGGGCCGACGCGGAGTCGGGTTACGGCCTGAACCTGGTCGAGGCGCTGGCCACGTCCTGGGGAGTCACCGACCGGGTCGTGGGCAAGACGGTCTGGGCCGAGTTACCTGCCGGTCATCATTGAGGCGGACACGCAACAGGGCCGGACGCCACCGCCCGGGTCCTCCCGGTGGCAGGTCCGGCCGCCGCTGGTCAGCATGGACCCATGTCCCTCGATCATGGAGGCCCCATGTCCATCGCGGTACTCGGAGCGACCGGTGGCCAGGGCGGTGCGGTGGCCGCCGCCCTGCTGGAGGCGGGGCGTGCCGTGCGCGCCGTGGTGCGTGATCCCGGCAGCGGGCGGGCCAGGGCGCTGGCCGCGGCCGGAGCGGAGGTCGTCCACGGGGATCTGTTCGACGAGGGCTCGCTCGCCGGGGCATTCCTGGGCACGACGGCCGCGTTCGCCGTCACCACACCGTTCCAGGACGGTCTGGACGCGGAGGTGGCCCAGGGCGCGGCAATCGTGCGGGCCGCCGAGGACGCCGCGCTGCCGCATCTGGTGATGGCCTCCGTCGCCAGTGCGGACCGTGGCACCGGCATCCCGCACTTCGAGACCAAGGCCAGGATCGAGGAATTGCTCGCCGGCTCCGGACTTCCGGCGACGGTGGTGGCACCGACCTACTTCTTCGACAATGCGCTGGGCGCGCTGGACGAGGTCGCCGCCGGGCTCCTCACCATGCCGCTTCCCGGTGACACCCCCCTCCAGCAGGTGGCGCGGCAGGACCTGGGCCGGGTCGTGGCCGCGGTCGTGGCCGATCCGGAGCGTTGGATCGGGCAGCGGATCGAGGTGGCGGGCGACGATCCCACGCCGGTCCGGATGGCCGAGGAGATCGGACGGGCCGCGGGCGGCACGGTCGCGTTCCGGCAGACGCCACTGGCGGACCTGCGCACCACCAACCCCGACATGTTCGCCATGTACAGCTATCTGGCGGACACCGGATACCAGGTGGACCTGGAGGCATTGCGGACCCAGTTCCCCACCGTCCCCTGGACTCCGTACGGAGCATGGGTGGACGCCCAGAAGTGGCCGACACCCCGCATCAGGACAACGTGACACCTGGGCCCGTGGTGTCACGTCTTTCGCCGACCCCTGCCCGAGCCGGGCGGCTCGGGCAGGGGCGCATCCGTGTCACAGCGCGAGCAGTGCTCGCACGGGGACGACGGTGTCGGACAGAGGCCGTACGGCCATGCGCATCAGCGCGAGGGCGTTGTCGTCTCCCGCGATGCGGTTGGCGCTGAGCTCACCGCAGGTCAGACACTCGTGGATGATCGTCCATTCCCCGTCCTGCCGGACGGACAGGCTGAGCGCAGTCATCCGCCCGCGGCAGTCGGCAGCCCGGTCTCCCGGAATCCGCAGATCGACGTGCAGGCTGGTCAGGCAGTGCGGGCAGTGATTGCGATGGGCGGTGCCCGGTGCGTTCAGCGGCACGTCGAGTCGGCAGCCGACGCAGCGGAACGCGTCGCCGTGGGCGCCGCCCGGTCCGTGCAGGACATCCTTTCGTCTCTGCGGGCGGTGGGACGTTCGTCGGGGTTTACGTCGTGGCACGGAGGGGCCTCCGTCCTGTCCTCGGTCGTTGTCGGCGGCCCCTCACAGGTCACCGAACGCTTCGAGCGGGAAGGGCGGTTGGGCCAGCGGGCGCACGGCCATCCGCATCAGAATCAGCTGGTTGTCGTCTCCGCAGACCGGGTTCGAGGTCAGCTCGTCGCAGCGGGTGCAGCGGTGGATGACCATCCAGCCGCCGGTGCGGAGCACCGCGATGGAGATCGGGGTCATACGTGCCCCGCAGTCGGAGGGTCCGCCCTCGACGTGGTCGAGGCAGTGCTGCGAGTGCAGGCAGCTGGGGCAGTGGTTGCGACGGCTGCCGTCGGGCGCGAGCGTGGCGACGGTCAGCCCGCACCACAGGCAGGTGAAGGTGTCGGTCCTCAGATAGGCGCTGGCGCCGTTGGCGGAGGACTTGGTCGAACGGTTCTGGGGGTTGTCGGTGGACACCCGGTTTTCTCCTTGCCGAAGAGGATGAGCAATGCAGCAGGGAAGTACCGAGCAGCCCTCGGGGGCATGAGCCGTCAGCCGGGGATCACGTACTGACGAGGCGGAAACGCGTACCGGTCAGGGAACGCGGGTCAGCGCGATGCCGCGGGCGTGCGCATGCACGCGGCTCCGATTGCCCCTGCGCGGTTGGAGGCGCGACGAGGGAGGCTCGGAACTACTGGCCGGGGCATACATCAACTTCTTTCCAGGGCGGGCGCCCATGGTTCGGCGACGGTCGACACCGTGGTCGAGGTGACCGTAACAATGCGCCCGGGCCGGATCCAGCGATTATCGGGCCGCGCGGATACGGGTGAGGTGGCCCGGCCCAGGACGAGGACGCGGCGCGGCCGGTGGCCGTGCCACGAATGATGTCCGCTCACGCGGGCGACGGTCCCGTCCTCAGACGCCGGACGGGCTGGATTCGCGGGCCTCGGCAACCAGCGCCGGGAGTTGCGTCAGCGCGTTGATGCGCCAGTCCGCCGTCTCCACCACGTCCGGATGGTCCGCCCACCAGTGCCCGTACGCACCGCGGCGCAGATGCGCCGCGCGCAGACCGAAGGACTTGGCCGGGAACAGGTCGTCGGCCGGGTGGTCGCCCACGTACAGGGTGCGTTCCGGGGCGGCCTCCGACACCTCCCGTACGCGTGCGAAGAACGCCGGGTCCGGTTTGGTCACGCCCCACTCGTCCGAGGTGACGACCAGGTCCGCGGGCAGATCCAGGGCCCGCAGCAGCTCCCCGGCCCGTACCGTCTGGTTGCCCGCCACCACCACCCGCACCCCCAGCGCGCGCAGCTCCGCGAGGGCGGGGCGGACGTCGGGGTAGAGGTCCGTCTCGTCGAGATGCTCGCCGCGTCCGGCCGCCGCACGCGCCAGGTATGCCTCCCTGACGTCCATGCCGGGGCGCAGGATGCGCAGCGCATCGGCACTGTCGCGGCCCTGGGTGACCGCCGCGCCGACCAACGCACTGAGCGTGTGCGGTGGAACGCCGAGCCAGTTCGCCCAGGACGCCCAGTAGCGGTCGTCGCGTACGAGTGTTTCGCCGATGCCGAAGACGATCGTTTCCATCACCGTCCCGACCCTACGGCCCCCGACCGCTCCAGCGGCCCAGGCGCCAGGGTCGGGCTTTCGGTCCCGCCGGTCCCACGGAGTCCCTGGTCCGGGGCGCGCGCCTCGCTCGTATGCTCGCTTCATGACCGATCCTCAGCGCGGACGTCCGACCACCAACTCCATGCGGCGCGCCCTCAAGCGGGCCCGCGACGGTGTCGCTCTCGATGTGACCGAGGCCGCCGTTCTGCTTCAGGCGCGAGGTGACGATCTGACGGATCTCGCCGCCTCGGCCGCCCGGGTGCGCGACGCCGGCCTCGAAGCCGCCGGCCGGCCGGGTGTCATCACGTACTCCCGCAAGGTCTTCATCCCGCTGACCCGGCTCTGCCGCGACAAGTGCCACTACTGCACCTTCGTCACCGTCCCCGGCAAGCTCCGGCGCGAGGGCCACGGGATGTTCCTGTCGCCCGACGAGGTGCTGGACATCGCCCGCAAGGGCGCGGCCATGGGCTGCAAGGAAGCGCTGTTCACGCTCGGCGACCGGCCCGAGGACCGCTGGCCCGAGGCGCGGGAGTGGCTGGAGGCCGAGGGGTACGACGACACCCTCGCGTACGTACGCGCCATGGCGATCCGTGTCCTGGAGGAGACCGGCCTCCTCCCGCACCTCAACCCGGGCGTGCTGACCTGGACCGACCTCCAGCGGCTCAAGCCCGTCGCCCCCTCCATGGGCATGATGCTGGAGACGACGGCCACCCGCCTGTGGTCCGAACCGGGCGGCCCGCACCACGGCTCCCCGGACAAGGAACCGGCCGTGCGCCTCCGCGTCCTCGAAGACGCGGGCCGCTCCAACGTCCCGTTCACGACCGGCATCCTGATCGGGATCGGCGAATCGTACGAGGAGCGCGCCGACTCCCTCTTCGAGCTGCGCAAGACCGCCCGCGCCTACCACGGCATCCAGGAAGTCATCGTCCAGAACTTCCGCGCCAAGCCGGACACCGCGATGCGCGGCATGCCGGACGCCGAGCTGGAGGAACTGGCGGCGGCCATCGCCGTCGCCCGGCACATCCTCGGCCCGTCCGCCCGTATCCAGGCCCCGCCGAACCTCGTCGACGCCGAGTACGCGCTGCTCATCGGCGCGGGCATCGACGACTGGGGCGGCGTCTCCCCGCTCACCCCCGACCATGTGAACCCCGAACGCCCCTGGCCCCACATCGACGAACTGGCCGCGAAGACCGCCGAGTCGGGCTTCGCGCTCCGCGAGCGGCTCACCATCTACCCGGAGTTCATCCAGCGCGGCGAGCCCTGGCTCGACCCCCGTCTGCTCCCGCACGTCCGCGCCCTCGCCGACCCGGAGACCGGCCTCGCGAAGGAGGGGGCGATCCCCGTAGGCCTGCCCTGGCAGGAGCCCGACGAGGAGTTCGGTGCCACCGGCCGCACCGATCTGCACCGCACCATCGACACGGAGGGCCGCACCGGCGACCGCCGCGAAGACTTCGACGAGGTGTACGGGGACTGGGAGGCGCTGCGCGAGGCAGCGGCCCCCGGCATGGTTCCGTCCCGCATCGACACCGACGTACGCCAGGCGCTCGGCCAGGCCGCCGACGACCCGACGAAACTCACCGACGACCAGGCGCTCGCCCTGCTCCACGCGGACGGCCCGGCACTCGACGAACTGTGCCGGATCGCGGACACGCTGCGCCGTGACGTGGTCGGCGACGACGTCACGTACATCGTCACCAGGAACATCAACTTCACCAACGTCTGCTACACCGGCTGCCGGTTCTGCGCCTTCGCCCAGCGGCGCACCGACGCCGACGCCTACACCCTCTCCCTGGACCAGGTCGCCGACCGGGCCGCGCAGGCGTGGGACGTCGGCGCGGTCGAGGTCTGCATGCAGGGCGGCATCCACCCGGACCTGCCCGGCACCGCGTACTTCGACATCGCGCGGGCGGTGAAGGAACGCGTACCCGGCATGCATGTGCACGCCTTCTCCCCGATGGAGGTCGTCAACGGGGCGACCCGTACCGGCATGTCCATCCGCGACTGGCTGATCGCCGCGAAGGAGGCCGGGCTCGGTTCGATCCCCGGTACGGCGGCCGAGATCCTGGACGACGAGGTCCGCTGGGTCCTCACCAAGGGCAAGCTGCCCACGGCGACCTGGCTGGAGGTCATCAGGACCGCCCACGAGGTGGGCCTGCGATCGTCGTCGACGATGATGTACGGCCACGTCGACCAGCCCCGCCACTGGCTCGGCCACCTGAGGACCCTGGCCGGGCTCCAGCAGGAGACCGGCGGCTTCACGGAGTTCGTCACCCTCCCCTTCATCCATACCAACGCCCCGGTCTACCTGGCAGGCATCGCCCGCCCCGGCCCGACCGACCGCGACAACCGGGCCGTCACCGCCATGGCCCGGCTCCTGCTCCACCCGCATATCACCAATATCCAGACCAGCTGGGTGAAGCTCGGCACGGAGGGCGCGGCCGAGATGCTGCGCTCGGGCGCCAACGACCTGGGCGGCACGCTGATGGAGGAGACCATCTCCCGGATGGCGGGCTCCGGTTACGGCTCGTACCGGTCCATCCAGGACCTCGTCGCGATCGCGGAACTCGCGGGCCGGCCGGCGAAGCCGCGTACGACGCTGTACGGGGAGGTGCCGCAGGAGCGGGTCGCGGCGGCCGCCGCCTCCGACGGTCACCTCCCGGAGCTGCTGCCGGTGCTGCCTTAGCGGGGCGGGGGGCTCGTCAGCCGAACCGCTCGTGATCGGCCGGCACGGCGTCGATCACGAGCGGTTCGGGGGCGGTCCGCTTCCGGTCCGCGTCGGCGTGGCTGTCCGGTGTGGCCCGTCCAGCGCCGGATTTCCTCGTCGTCATGGGCGGGCGACGCCCCCGGCACCAGCTGTGCTCCCCGACGAGCGGACCCGCGGACCCACCGCACAGGTCAAGGATCAAGTCAGTCCAGGCGGCGCGGGGTTCCGAGGAGCCCGGCCTCGACGTCGGTCGGTTGCAGTTTGACCAACTTCCGGTGCTGAGTCGTACACCACAGCACCATGTCGTCGCCGAGCGCGGGCAGCGCTTCCGCCTGCACCCGGGGCAGTCCCAGAATGCGCTCGAGGACTACCGCCTCCTCGGGGGAGACCCGCTGGATGCCGACCAGTCCCGCCTTTTCGAGCAGCCTCGGCGCCGTCGGGCTCAGGAACGGCAGCAGTGTCAGCACGGACTGCCACGGTCCGGGTGCCAGCCGGCTGCGCGGTGGGCGCATGCCGCAGTCCCGCACGACCAGGACGGGGCTGGCGACCGACGCGCCCTGCGGTCCCACCTGCTTGACGTCGTGCACCGTCATGCACTGTTGCCCCCCGCCGGCGGCCTGCGCGAGCCCCGTCCACGCCTGCGGCCTGGCCGTCTCGACGGCGACGCGCGCGCCGGTGCCGGCTGTGCGCAGCGCCAGTACTTGCGCCGTCCACACACTGCCGATGACCACGACATCGAGCTGAGAGGGGCGGAAGAGGCCGAGTACGGCGGGCTGCCTCTTCGCGTCGACGCCCACCACGACCCCGTCGTCGCCGAGCGGCAGTGTCAGCGCGGCGAGCTGTTCCACGGGCAGCACATGCCGGTCGCGGCGTGGGCCGAGCAGTCCGAATCCGGCCCTGCCCCGTCCGGCCGCCGGTGGGGCGGAAGCAGCGGGGCCGGCGGTGCCGGTGCGCGTCATGCGATGGGTGCTCAACGGGTACCTCCGAGGGGCAAGGTGGCCAGCACACCGGGAAGTTGTTCGCGGTCGAGCCGTACGAGGCTGACTTTCACTCCTCGTGCGGCGCGCTCCAACTGCCGGCGCACCGAGACCAGTTCATCACTCCCGCGGGCGGTGAGGCGGACGTATCCGCTGACGGCCGGTGTGCCACCGGTCCCGCGCGAGACCGTCAGGCTGAATGTGCTGGCCAGCGCCGGCACCGACGTCAGGAGTGCCACCAGTTGTGCCGATGGCGCAGCACCCGCGCCCAGGTGGGGCCAGCGGCCGACCCAGTAGGTCGTGTGCCAACGGTCGTCGCAGCGCCAGGCGCGGGTGGACTCCGTGGTGCGCCGCAGCGGCACATCCGTCCGCACCGCCAGCGCGCTGGCCTGCGGATTCACCCCGGCTGAGGTCGCGAGGGCGGACGTCACCTGCGCCTCGGTCAGGACCGAAGCGTCGAACCCCGCCCCTGCCAGTCGGCTTGCCAGCTGATCCGTGGCCCGCAACAGCGCGCGCTGCGCTCCGTCGATGCCGCCGCCGCGTGCCCGCACCGCCTCCGGACACAGCTCCGGGTCGAGTTTCAGCGCGATCCATGTCAGCCGGATCGCGGGGGTACCGGCCTGGCCCTGGAGCGGCGCGTACGACCGTGCTGCCGCGGCCTGTTCAGGCAGGTGCGGTCCGGGCGCGGGCTGCGTGTGCTGTACGACCTGTACCGACTCCAGCCGGATGTCGTCCACCTCCAGGGCGTCGTGCAGCAACCCGAGTTCCAGCGGACGCGCGTCCCGGGCCATCCGCAGCGGTTCGTCCCGTGGCTGCACGAGCAGCAGGGCTGTCAGGAACGTTCCGTCACCCACCATCCCGATCGTGCGCTCGCGCTGCCGGTCGGTGTAGGTGTACGTCCGCAGCGCCGCCTCGCACTCGACGACCGGCGCCAGTGCGGGGTCCACCCCTTCCGCGGACCACGGCCGTCGCGCGGCCCTCAGCCGCCCGCGCAGGGCCATGACGGCGGTGAGCCACTCCATCACCGGCCGCCCCCGCCGCCGCAGAACCGCCAGCAGCACCAGCGCCGCCGCAACCAGGCCCATCGGCACCAACAGGATCCTGTTCGTCACCCACGCGACAAGCATCAGCGCGCCGGCGACCTCCATCAACACCACCTGGTGCAGCCGCACTCCACCGATCCGCCCCGGCTGCGGGTGCACACTCATCACTGCGGTCGTCGCGCTGCTCATCCCCCGGTATGTCCCTCCGTGTCACGGCACTAAGGCGTGTGCGAGTCGGACCGACGCTATCGGCACACCGGCCCGCGACCGCCCACTGTCCCACGCCCGGCGATGAGGGGTTCGAAGGGGGGTTCACGACCCGCCCGGTCGGGCAGGGGCGTCGGCCGGCTCCTTGAAGCATGTACCCGCACGGCGGTGAACGAGCGGCGGCGGGCATAGTGGGGGCGGTTCGCGAGGCATCTACAACCACGGGGAGAAATAGGGCAGATGGCATCACGGCGGGACGAACTCAATGCCTACACCTTCGCGAAAAAGCGGCTGGTCGCCGCGTTTCTGCAACCGTCCGCAGCCGGTTCGGACGAGGGGGCGCCGCGCCCGCTGCGGGCCCTGCTGCCAGGAGTGGTGGTGGGCGCCCTGCTGGTGGCGGGCTTCGGGGCCTGGGGCATCTTCAAGCCCAAGGTTCCCGACGGCTGGGACGACCCCGGTGCCCACGTCATCGTCGGCAGTGAATCGACAACCCGATACGTCGTCCTGGAGACCAAAGGCGTCAAGCGCCTGCACCCGGTGCTGAACTTCTCCTCCGCGAAACTGCTCCTGGACCCGGACAAGTCCTCGGTGATCCAGGTGGCGGAGTCCGAACTGGACAGCGGAAAGCTGCAGCGCGGTCCGATGCTCGGCATTCCGTACGCACCCGACCGGCTGCCCAGCGCGGACGAGGCGGGCCGGAACAAGCTCTGGGCGGTCTGCGAGCAGCCGGGCGCCGGCGCCGGTGACACCGTGCAGAAGGCGGTCTTCCTGCTCGCCGACCGAGAGGCGGACAAGGTGGGCGGCAAGCAGCAGCTCCACGGCGGCCAGGCCCTCTACGTCGAGGCGGACGGCGGGGGTGGCACGCGCTACCTGGTGGATGCGGACGGCACGCAGCACGTCATCGGTACCACCGGAGGCGACAAGCCCTCGGCCCGGGACGAGGTGCTGCGCCGCTCACTGTTCAGCGAGGGCGCACAGCCCCAGAAGGTCACCAAGGACTGGCTCGGCACCCTGCATGCCGGCAAGCCCATCGACTTCCCGCGGTTGCCCGGCAAGGTCGGTGACCCGGCCGGCGTCAGCGGCCTGGACCCCCGCCTGGACAAGGTGGGCACGGTACTCAAGGCCGTGGCCGGTACCGGCATGCAGCAGTACGTCGTCCTGCCGGGGACGGTTGCGCCCGTGTCCGACCTCGTCGCCAGGCTGCTCCTGACGAGCCCGGAGGCGGAGGTGCTGGGCCAGAAGGCGCAGGCCACCGAAGTCGGACCGCAGTCCTTCACCTCTTCCCCGGACGAGTTCTACGCGAAGTACGGCTGGCCGAAGAACGTCCCGACACAGGCCAACGACACGTCGGCCCGGACCGGAACCGTCTGCAACGTGCTGCACGGCGTCACCTCGGCGGGCGTGCCGGAACTGACCACCTGGGCCGGCCCCGGGTATCCGGTCCGCTTTCAGGACGGGGCCACCAGCGCGTACGTCACGCCGGGCAGCGGTGTGCTGTACCGGCAGTTCAACGGAGCTTCCCCCACCACCGGTTCGCTCTTTCTGGTGACGGATACCGGGCTGCGCTACGCCGTGCAGACGAACAACGACAGCAGCGCGGATCCCTCCAAGATCGGGGCCACCGAGAAGCCCACGACGCCGGAGGAGCAGGCCGCCGAGGTCAACCAGGCCCAGACCAGGCTCGGCTACAAGGATGTACGGCCGCTGCCGGTGCCGGACAACTGGTCAGGCCTCCTGCCCAAGGGGCCCCGGCTGGACGCCAACAGTGCCAAACAGCCGCAGAGTTCCTGAGAACGGAGAGGAGGAAGCGCGTGATGATCACACGCAAGGGATTCCGTTCTTCGGCCGTCGTGCTGCTCCTGATGTGCGCGGCGGGCGCCGGCCTGCCGGGGTTCGCGCAGGCTCCCGCGGCAGCACTGGACTCCGACCCGCAGACGGGTTCCGAGGGCAGCGGTGAGTGCACCTTTCCGATGAAGAAGCAGATCCAGGGCCGTCCCTGGGCGCTCCAGCGGCTGGTATTCGACCAGCTCTGGCAGGACACCAAGGGAAAGGGGGTCCGGGTCGCGGTGATCGACACCGGTGTCGACGACACCAATCCGCAGCTGAAGTCCGCTGTCGACCGGGCGTCCGGGACCGATCTGCTTCCGCCGTCGAAGGACGGGGCTCAGGACCCGGCGGCATCCGGCGGTGGGGACGGCACAACCGATCTCGTCGGCCACGGCACCAAGGTCGCCGGCATCATCGCGGCCCGCCCGCGTCCGGGCACGGGGTTCGTCGGTCTCGCCCCGGAAGCGACGATCATCCCCATCCGGCAGAACGACGACAAGGGCACCGGCACTGCCGCGACGATGGCCGCGGCCATCCGCCACGCCATCGCGAAGCACGCCCAGGTCATCAACATCTCCCAGGACACCGCCAAGCCCCTGCGAGCCGACTCCGACCTGGCACTCGCGGTGACCGAGGCGCTGAACAAGGACATCGTCGTGGTCGCGTCCGCCGGGAACGACGGTCTCGCCGGAAAGGTCAAGGTGACGTACCCGGCGGCCTACAAGGGCGTCCTGGCGGTGGCCGCGTCGGACCGCAACGACGAGCGGGCGCCGTTCTCCCAGACCGGAACCTTCGTAGGGGTTGCGGCGCCGGGCGTCGACATGGTGTCCACCGTTCCGAAGGGCGGCCAGTGTGTCGACAACGGCACAAGCTTCTCGGCCCCCTACGTCGCCGGAGTAGCTGCCCTCCTACGGGCGAAACACCCGCGCTGGACGCAGTCCCAGGTGGTCGCCCAGATCGAGCAGACCGCCGAACGTGCGGTCAAGGGACGGGACGACTTCATCGGGTGGGGAGTGGTTGATCCGGTGCGCGCCCTCAACGACGACGAACACCCGCCGAGCGCACCTACCCCGGATCGTGCGGTGTCGGACGGTCCCGTCGGACCGGAACCGATCGCCCTCCAGTTGGGGGAGACCCGGCAGGAGCGGATCACCCGGATCTCGATCTATGCGCTGGCCACCACGGGCCTTCTCATCGCAGTGATCGCGGGCACCGCGATCGTGCTGCGGGACCGTCGTCGCCGGTAATTAGGTGAATGTCCAACAACTCAGCTCAGGGCTAAGGCTGTTGGAATGAGTAGCGGCCGCAGCTAAACTGATTTTTGATAACTTTGGTCCGATGTACGCGTGGTACCCGACAATCGGGCAGCCGCGACATCCGATTCATGGGGGAAGGTGCGTTATGGGAGACAAGCTCAAGCTTTCAGCCGATCAGATCGACAAGCTCATCGGCGAACTCGGCAATATGCATGACACGCTCGAAGGCAGGATCACCCACCTCAACGGGGTCATCGACGCCGTCGAAGGCCACTGGAAGGGCGTTGCGGCCAACGCGTACAACGGCCTCCAGACGCAGGTCAATCTCGACGTGCGCAACCTGAAGGAGCTCCTGGCCTTCACCAAGGAAGCCGTTCAGATGAGCCGTGACGGCTTCGACGCGGAGGAAGTCGAGCGCCTCAACAGCTTCAAGGGTGTCGACGGTGGCAACCTGGGCAGCAACGGCGTCCTGGACCGGTTCCAGGTCTCTTAGTAACCCGTCCTCATCCCGCCTTGCATCAGGAGACCGCTCAATGGAGATTACGTACTCCGGCGTCGTCGAAGCCTCGAACCAGGTCAAGTCGACTGCCAACACCATCAAGACCCAGCTCGACGAGCTGAACACCAAGGTCAAGGCCGTCGTTGCGACGTGGGACGGTGAGACGCAGCAGGCGTTCTATGACCGTCACAGTGGCTGGGACGTCAAGGTGAACCACATGCACGAGACCCTGCTGACGATCTCGACGAAGCTCTTGGAAGCCACCGAGGGCTACCGGGCGAACGACCTCGCCCAGGCCCGGCGCTTCCAGGGCTGACCCAGGCTCAGATGAATCACGACGGAACCGGCACGCTGTGGGTGTGGGATGCGGTCAGCGCATCCCACACCCGTGCCTGTGCCTGCGGTTCCGCGGCACTTTAGGGGAGGTGCTTCGATGGGTTCTCAACTTCCGGACGATGGACCGAAGACGCCGGTGTACGGCCCGTTCCTTCCGGGGAGGGGACCGACCGCGCCGGATCTGGCGACGCCCAGCGAGTCCCTGCAGAACTTCAAGATCCGTGTGGACAATCTGCTGACCAAGCTCGACGAGTCACCGGCCGCGCACAGCCGTATCACTGAACAGAAGGTCACCCCCGCCGCGTACGGCACCGGTTTCCCGGAGGCCATGGGGCTGTCCAGTGCCTACGACATGGTGCACGCGCGCCTGGAGCTGCTGTCCAAGACGCTCGGTGATCAGCTGGAGGCGATGGGCATCACGGTCGACCTGGCCGACCGCGGCTACGAGAACGTCGACCAGGAATACTCCGACCGTCTGCACGCCATCCAGCAGCGCACCGAGATCTACTACAAGAAGCCGGAAACCGACAAGGATCCCGGAGCGCCCGCAGAGGGCAAGGACAAGACCGGTGGGGGTTCGTCCAGCGGATCAGACGGCTTGTAACACGTGAAGTGAACGGGGGACAGGGATAAGCATGGGTGACTCAAAGAAGCTGCCACCACTCAACGCCTGCTACAACACCAGCGACTTCGAGCACGCGTCGTACCAGGACATGCTCAACATGGTCAGTGGCGTCGACGCCACGGCGATCATTAGCCGTGGCACCGCTCTCGTCGATGCGCAGACCGAGATCGAGAAGATCGGCACCGAGCTCAAGGAGCACGTCGGCCGTACCACCTGGAAGGGCAAGGGCGGTGACGCCTTCCGTGAGTGGGGCAACGACTTCGCCCTGGAGACCCTGAAGCTGGCCGACTACGCCGGCACCGCGGGCACCTCGCTGCAGACGGCCGGCCAGGCCCTCAGCGAGGTGGCCAAGGTGATTCAAGGCCACCCTGACGCCGTGCAGATGTGCTTCGCGGACGAGAAGAAGGAAAAGGCCCGGCTCGCAGCCGTCGAGACGGCGCGGAACGAAGCCATTCCGCAGATGAACAAGCTCGCCTCGTACTACCTGATGGCACAGCAGTCGATCTCCTCGCAGGAGGAGCCGAACTTCCGGCCGCTGCCGAGCGAAGTAGTGCCGGACATGCCGGTCGACGGCGGGAAGACAAGGTACGGGGCTCCGGGAAGCTACTCCGGCAGTACGGGCTCAGGGACAGGTACGCAGAACGGCAGCACGCCGACGGCCGATCACCACTACACCACCGTGCGCCCCGATGGCGCCACCCCGTCCTCCCCGGACGGCACCCCCGTCATCCACACGCCGCAGCACGTCACTGCGGTGCCCGGTGCCCCGGACACCACGGGGACGAACATCGACACGGTGACGATGCCGCAGACCCCGACGCCTACCACGGTCCCGCCCACCGGTGGGCTCCCGCCGCAGGGCCCGAGTGGTGGCGGGCACCAGACGCCTCTTCCGCCCGTGGTGATGCCCTCGCGTCCGGGTCCGTTCGGTCCCGGAGGCGGCCCTGGGCGTACTTCTCCCACCGGGCCGGGCGGCAAGGGTGACATCGGGCACGTCCGGCCTCCAACGATCAACCCCGACAGGGGCGGCGTGCCTCCGACGGGCACCCCCGGCAGAGGCGGCGTGGAAAGCGTCCGGCCTCCCATGGGCACTCCCGGCCGGGGTGGCGTCGAAGGCGTCCGGCCTCCCATGACCACCCGGACCGACACCGGTATCCACGGCGGTACGCCGGCCCAGGGCCGGACCGCGGGCGGCCCCGTCCGGGGCACCTCGCGCGGGACGGTCATCGGCGGCGAGAAGCCGTCGACCGGCCGCGGAATGATGCAGGGCCACACCGGTGGCGCGCCCGGGATCGCCGGTGGGCGGTCCGGAGTCAGAGGCCCCGGCGGCAGCTCGCAGCGCCTGGTCAACGAGCCGGGTGGCACCGTGCGGGCGCCACGTGGAACGCCGTCCGGGGCGGGACGGGAATTCACCCCGGGCGGCACCGGGCTCGTCCGCGAATCGCCGCGATCAGGCGGAGCGATGGGCCCGATGGGTGCTGCAATGGGCGGGTCCCAGGGCACACGGCGACGTTCACAGCGACGTGACGGCGAGAGCCCGGATTATCTTGCCGAGGACGAAGAGACCTGGGGCACGGGGGACGACGGCGTGGTTCCCCCCGTGATCGACTAGAGCCGGTTCCGGAGCAGCGACGCCGAATGGCGGACAGAGAACGAGTGGGTGGCATGAGGTCAACGGTCAGGCGTCACCGCAGGCGAGCGTCGGCGGTGGTGTCAGCGCTGGGTTCCCTGCTCCTCATCGGCGGTACCATCGCCCCGGCCGCGTCCGCGGACACCATGCGCGACCGCGAGTGGTATCTGGACCGGATGCAGGCCGCTGAGATGTGGAAAGTCAGCACCGGCAAAGGGATCACTGTCGCTCTAATCGATACCGGCGTAATCCCTTCCGTTCCTGAACTGACGGGGAAAGTGCTCCCCGGGAAGAACTTCGTCGAGCCCAAGCGGGGTGCGCACAAGGACAAGGACGGGCATGGCAC
The DNA here is from genome assembly GCF_042882185.1 of Streptomyces sp. NPDC058239. Taxonomy (NCBI): domain Bacteria; kingdom Bacillati; phylum Actinomycetota; class Actinomycetes; order Kitasatosporales; family Streptomycetaceae; genus Streptomyces; species Streptomyces sp. NPDC058239. The sequence continues at coordinate 54,246 of NZ_JBHVWS010000023.1, read as the reverse complement.
CGCCATGGCGATGCTCATCGCGGGCAACGGGGTGAACGGTTCGGGTGTGAAGGGTCTTGCGCCGGATGCGCGCATTCTCCCGTTGACCGTTTTCGGATCTTCCAAAGAAGCGGGCACCAATCACCTCTCGGCTCTGCTTGCGGCCATCCGGTACGCCGCCGACAGTGAAGCCAAGATCATCAACATGTCGTTGGCCTGGGAGTACTTCATGCTCGATCAGGACGAGCGGGCCCAGATCCAACAGGCAGTGGATTACGCCGTGATGCGCGGAAAACTGCTTCTGGCGGGGAGCGGCAACACCGGCGACTCGGGAAACTACGTCGGGTACCCGGCGGCTACCGCCGGGGTGGCGGGCATCGGGGCCGTCGACAAGACTTCTTCGGTCACGAAGTTCTCGGTGTCAGGACCCCAGGTGGCGCTCGCCGCCCCGGGTGAGGACATCCCGATCCTCTGTGGCGGTGGCACACCCGGATATTGCAGCAGCTGGGGCACCAGCCAGGCGACCGCCATCGCCTCCGCCTCCGCCGCCCTCATCTGGTCCAAGCACCCGTCCTGGACCGGCAACCAGGTCCTCCGTGTCCTGATGAACACCGCGGGCAAACCGACCGAAGGCGCGATCCCCAGCCGCTACATCGGCTACGGCACGGTCCGCCCCCGCGTGGCCGTCCTCGGCGACCCCGGAGACCCGGGCCCGGCCGATGTGAACCCTTTGGTGGCCGCCCGGTCGCCCAAGTCCCCGTCGCCGTCCGCCCCCAGCGGATCCGGAAGCCCCACGGCCGCCTCGAAGCAGTCGGCACCGCCCGCCGCCTCGGCGAAGGCCGACGAAGGCAAGGGCGTCGGCGCGATCATCTGGATCATCGCCGGAGTCGGCGTGGTGGTCGTCGTCGGCGCGGTGCTTCTGCTGCGCCGGAGAGCAGCCGGTCTTAGGCATTGAACGTGCGTCATCACATTCATCACCCTCATCTGAAATCACCCGTACGCGCATAGGCCAGGAGGAGGCATCGTGGACGAAGAATTCATACGCGGCCTGCAGCAGTTCCAGCAACACGCCTTGAATCTGCAGAACATGATGACGGACATGCAGAACCGGATGCCCCAGGGCGGCGAAGGAACGGACGCCCAGGGTGCCGTGACCGTACGGCTGGCGGCGGACGGGCTTCCGGAGTTCATCCGGGCCGCATCGGACTGGCAGCGTCGGCAGGATCCGGAGGTTGTCGGGGCTGCTGTCAGCGAGGCTTACGGAGCGGCCATGAGCCAGCAGATGACGGCATGGGCCCAGGCGTTCGAGGACGGCAACTGGCAGGCCAAGGCGGACCAGTTGGACAGCCAAGCCGCTCAACCGGCCACTTCGGCCGCTCCCGCAATGCAGCCCGAGATCCCTGAACGGGACCTGCGCTATGTCATCTCCCGCCCTCTCGATGAGCTGGCCGAGGATGTCCTTTCGGCCTTCGACGTGGTGGACCGGATGGGCGAGACCGCGTCCGAGCCGGCCGAGGTCGAGGGAACGTCCGCCGGCCGCCATGTGACCCTCGTGGTGACCAAGGGCGCTCTGCGCTCCTGCGAGGTGGATCGACAGTGGGCGGCCGGACAGTCGTACATCGGGATGAACCAGGCTTTTGAAGAGGCCCTCGCTGATGCCAGGGACAAGCTGAGCAGCACTGAGGCTGCCGGTGGGGACGGCATTGCAGGCCTTCAGGTGGACAGTTTGCTGGACGAGGCTCTGGCCATGCTCCGCAATCCGCAGCGTTTCATTGACTGAGTTTCGAAGGGCAGGTCGACATGGCAGATCTGAAGCACATCACCGATGCGCTGCGGACCGAAGCGGGAATGTGGGACAACCAGAGTGCTTCCATGGGGGAGGTGGCACACGCGGCTGATGGGATGAGGCTGACACGCCTCGAGGCCGGTCTGTTCCAGTTGGTCGTCTCCAACTACAACGAGGCCATCGATCAAATCTCCTCCCGATGCCTTGAGGGACAGAGTCGGATGTCGGAGGTTGCGGATGCATTGATCAAGAATGCAAACGCCTACGACAATCACGAGGCGGATACCACCAAGTCCGTCGAAGACGCCTACTGATAAGAGGGACTTGAAATGGCGTTCAACGTAGCTCAAACAGAGGCGACGCTGGAGAAGCTGAACTCCGGAGTTGTCAAGATGTCGGCCAAGCTGCAGGCAATCGGTCCGGCCGCCGAGTCGGCAGTGAATCACTGGTACGTGCCGGATGCCATTGCCAAGCCGTTGATTTGGTTTGCGAACAAGATGATCGAACTCGGATCCTGGATCCTGGACAAGATCATCGAATGCCTCAAGGGCGCTACCGCGCCGGTTATGTTCTACCTGGATGCTCAGGATTGGGAAGGGGCGTCGATCCGGGGGAAAGTGTCAGGCGTTGCCGGGAATGTCGCAGGGGAAGCTCTCAAGGCGCCCCTCAGCTGGAAGGGGGAAGGTGCCGACGCGTACGCCGCGGCCGTGAAGGGCCAGCCCACCGCTGCCACTCAGATCGAGACGAGTGCGGACAAGCTCGCAACGGCATTGACGATTTGTGCGGTTGCCGGGGCGGCATTCTATTTGGCGCTGCTGGCTGTTTTGATCAAGGCCATCGTGGTCATGATCGCGGCAGCCGTGGCTGCGGGCTCCGTCGTGTTCTCGTGGGCAGGGCTTCTTGCTGGTGTCGCAGAAGCGGCGTCGGATGCCGGCATCATCACCGGGCTTGTGGTAACCCTGGTCGGGGTTCTCACAGCGCAGGCCGCTCAGGTAGCAGTTGCCAAGGGTGAGGCAAACGACAACAGCGCCTTCCCGAATGGCAAGTGGCCGGTCGCAACGGCTTGACGTACCTGCGGCGCAGCCGAATTGATTCTGCTAGCTCGGCAGTGCTTGATGACGCCGGGAAGGCAGGATCTTCTGAATGACGGGTGATGGTTTCGCATGTACTGGATTCGAGTACCGCTTTGGTGTGCCTCCCTGGCCTGCTTTTACGTGGCGTTCTTCCATCAGCCTAGTAACGCGGTGTTGCTCACGCTCCTCTACGGCCTGGGCGTTCTCCTCCCGAGCTGGTTCGAGGGATACGCGCAAAGGCGGCGCCAGAGAGATTGGTACGAACAGAGATTTGCGTCCGTCGACGAACTGCGGTTGATAGTGACGGACGAGGCAGAGCTCCGGCGGATCCGTGACGAAAAAGGGTTGCTAGTGGCTGCTCGCCGGTTCAGGCGCGAATTTCCTCGGTGTCCCTTGAGTGAAGCCCTGAAGATGGTCCAGTCGCTGTGACCGCTCCACTCGCTCACCGCGGTCGTCAAGGTCGGAACAAGCACGGATAAGGCCGTCATGGGCCCGGCGCTGTCGGGGCGCGTTCTACGTCACGCCGGGCGTCATCCCGGCTGAGTACGTCGTGACCCTGAGCGGCGCGATCGCGGCGCCGGGTGCCGTTGCCTTCTCCTGGGCACCGTCCGACGCCCGACTTTCGCCCAGTGCATGACCGGGCGCGCGGAATTCTCGGATCAACAGGCAGGGTGGACTTCACGTACGGATTGCGGGTCGCTCTCTGGGCCATCGGCCTGGTGGCCTTGGGGTGTTCGTTCTTCTTGATGAGATCGGATCTCCCCGAGGCGGTCCTGATGCTCTCCGTAGTCTTGTCCCTGGCCTGCCCGTTGGTGGCCGAGGGCCAGGTGGCACACCGGAAACAGAAAGCGCGCCAAGCGGAGCAACGGGATTGGTACGCCCAGAGCTTCGGCTCGATCGACGTGCTGCGGAAGGCTGTTGACGAGCCGGGCCTGCGTCGCATCCGCGACGAGAAGGCGCCTGCCAACGCGGTACGGGAGGTCAAGCGCCGGCTTCCCCGGCCTCCGTTGGACGTGGCAGTAACCCTGGTCGAGGCATTGTGAGCCCGCGTACCACACACGGGTCCGGATCAGGGAGGGTGCGCTGCGAGGCGGCGTGCCCTCCCTGAGTTCGTGTTGGTGCCAGGGAAGGCGGCATCCAAGAAATCCAAGCGCTGTGAGCGCTGTACCCGCTCACCATGGCCGTCAAGGTTCGGCGCTGTGCGGTGCTCTGGGTGCCGATCGGCTTGGCCGTGGAGAGTTGTGAGACGTGCACTCGCCGCCCGAGACTCAATGGAGGAAACATCATGTCCACACCCCCCGGTTCCGCCGAAGGGCTATTGCTCCCCGCTGAGCGGGCGCGCCGCGGCGGGTTCTACCTCGGTTTGGTTCTCGCTGCGATGCTCTGCATGGTGCTTTTGGAAGCACTCGTGGTGTTTGTTACCTGCGTGCTGATCTTGGGTGAAGGTATTGAGTTTATGGGCAGTGTGGGCGTCGTCGGCCTGTGTACGGGACTACCGGTGATGGGAGGAGTAGTGAGTCTGCTGCTGCTGATCTACCTTGTGCCGCGATATTCGGCCCTGCGCATCGATTCAATGGGCATCAGCAAGGTGTGGCGTGGCCGCACGGAGACCGTGCGCTGGGCTGATATCGACAAGGTCCGGTTCAACAGCAGGCGGAGCTACCTGACACTGCTGCTGAAGGAAGGTGCACTCCCGGAGCTGCCGAACGCCGTTGAAGGGCCGAGAGCGGTTCTGATGCACTCGCTCGGAAACTCCCTCTGGCGCCGGCGGAGGCCGGCTCACGCTGACTTGATCATTGACGCGGTCGAGCGGTTTGGCCCGGGAAGGTACACCGTCGAGCCCTGGAACCTGGGCAAGGGCGGCGCGAAGGGCGCGGGCGCCTCGGCGTAGGGAGGGGCGCCTCGGCGTGGAGAGAGGGGGTCAGCCCGTTCACGGGCTGACCCCCTCCTTCGTACCGCGGTGACCCGCTCAGTCCAGGTCCGTCGGCAGCCAGCCCGTCTGGATCAGGGAAGGCGTGCTGCGGCGGGAGACGAACAGGCCGCGGCCGGGAGGCAGCGGGCGGGCCTTCACATCGCCGAGGAGTTCGCCCTCACCGGGGTGACCGGACAGGACGACGCCCTGGGCACCGAGCTCCTTGAAGCGCTGGACGAAGGGCTCGTACGAGGAGCGGCCGGCCCCCGCGCTGCTGCGAGCGATGATGAAGTTCACCCCCGCGTCGCGGGCGTACGGCAGATTGTCGACCAGCATCGCCATGGGGTTGTTGGAGGACGTGGCGACCAGGTCGTAGTCGTCGACGATGATGAACGCCCGGGGCCCCCGCCACCAGCTGCGCGTGCGCAGCTGCTGCGGGGTCACATCCGGTCCGGGGATGCGGCTGCTGATGAGGGTGTTCATGTCGTTGAGGTACGTCTCGAACGCGTTGTGCGTCGTTGCGTATCCGACCAGGTACGGCTCGGGCACGCACTCCAGCAGGCTGCGCCGGTAGTCGCCGACACAGATCAACGCCTCCTGCGGGGTGTACCGCTCGGTGATCTGCTTGATGAGCAGTCGCAGCAGTGCGGTCTTCCCGGACTCCGACTCACCGAAGACCGCGAACAGCGGGTCGGTGTCGAAATCGACGAAGACCGGTGCGAGGTTCATCTCGTCGATGCCGATCGCGACACCACCGGGCGACCGGTCGGGGCCGCTCGGCAGCTCGCGCGCGGACAGCTTCCGGGGCAGCATGCGGACCTGCGGGGCGTGCGGTCCGGGCCAGTTGTCGGCCGAGGCCCGGACGAAGGCGGCGGTGGCCTCGGACAGGTTGTCGCCGGCGCCCGCGGAATCGTCGATGCGCGGCAGCCCGCCCATGAAGTGGAGCTTCTCCGCCGTCAGGCCGCGGCCCGGTGTGCCGACGGGGACGTTCACCGCTACCTTGCGGTCCAGTTCGGAGTCGGTCGGGTCACCGAGGCGCAGCTCCAGCCGGTTGAGCAGCTGGTCCTTGAGCGCCGCCCGCATCTCCATGTACCGGGCGACGGTGGCGATCAGGTGCACGCCCAGTCCGAGGCCCCGTGCGGCGATGTCGGCGACGACGGGCTCCAGGAACTCGTAGTCCGTCTTGAAGGACTGCCAGCCGTCGATGACCAGGAAGACGTCGCCCCACGGCTCGCCCGGCAGCCGGCCGGCGGCGCGGAGCTGGCGGTACGTGGTGATCGAGTCGATGTTGTTGTCCCGGAAGAATTCCTCGCGCCGGTTGAGGATCCCGGAGACCTCGGCGACCGTGCGGCGGATCTTCTCCGGGTCGAGCCGGGAGGCCACCCCTCCGACGTGGGGCAGGCCTTCGACGGCGATCATGCCGCCGCCGCCGAAGTCCATTCCGTAGAACTGCACTTCGTGCGGCGTGTGCGTGAGGGCGAAGGAGCCGATGAGGGCACGCAGGAGGGTGGATTTGCCGGAGCGGGGGCCGCCGACGATCAGCATGTGGCCGGCGGCGCCGGAGAAGTCCCGCACCAGGGAGTCGCGCCGCTGCTCGAAGGGCTTGTCCACCAGACCGAAGGGAACGACCAGAGCACCGTTCTGCGCGTACTGCGGGGAGTGGAGTCCGCGCTCGGGCGTCACCGCCAGCGGGGGCAGCATCTGATCGAGGGAAGGTGCTTCGGTGAGCGGCGGCAGCCACACCTGATGGGCGAGGGGCCCCTGACCCTCCAAGCGGCGTGCGATGACATCGAGAACGGTGTCCGCCAGCGCATCGTCAGTTCTCTGTCCGGGCGCGAAGGAGACGTTCGGATCGGGCTCGGGGTAGTGGACCGCCACCGGAGTCGCGGTGAACAGCACGGGGCGGCGGTCGATGGGGAGTTCCCCGCTGCCGGTGACCGGGGCGACTCCCGGCCGGTAGGTACCCGACACGTAGGCGGCCTTGAAGCGGGTCATCCCCTCCGTGCCGAACTTCAGGAACCCGGAACCGGGGACCGAGGGCAGGTGGTACGCGTCGGGCACACCCAGGGCGGTACGGGACTCGGCGGCGGAGAACGTACGCAGGCCGATCCGGTAGGACAGGTAGGTGTCCAGGCCGCGCAGGCGGCCCTCCTCCAGGCGCTGCGAGGCCAGCAGCAGGTGCACGCCCAGGGACCGCCCGATGCGGCCGATCTGGATGAACATGTCGATGAAGTCGGGCTTCGCGGTGAGGAGCTCGCTGAACTCGTCGATCACCAGGACCAAGGACGCCAGGGGCTCCAGCGGGGCGCCCGCGGCGCGCGCCTTCTCGTAGTCGGTGAGGTTCGCGTAGTTGCCCGACGACCGAAGGAGCTCCTGACGGCGCTGCAGCTCACCCGTGATGGAGTCCCGCATACGGTCGACCAGGGTGAGGTCGTCCGACAGGTTGGTGATGACCGCGGCGACGTGCGGAAGCTCGGACATTCCGGCGAACGTCGCGCCACCCTTGAAGTCGGCCAGGACGAAGTTCAGGGTCTCGGAGGAGTGGGTGACCGCCAGGCCCAGCACCAGGGTGCGCAGCAGCTCGGACTTGCCGGAACCGGTCGCTCCCACACACAGCCCGTGCGGGCCCATACCCTCCTGCGCGGCCTCCTTGAGGTCGAGCATGACGGGCGAGCCGTCCTCGCCGATGCCGATCGGTACACGCAGCCGGTCGGCCGTCGAACGTGGCCGCCAGACGGTGGCGGTGTCGACCGCGGCCGGATCGCCGATTCCCAGCAGATCCGTGAAATCCAGGTTGGCGAGCAGAGGTTCGTCGTCCTCCGCGCCGCTTCCCATCCGCAACGGGGCGAGCTGACGGCCCAGGGCTTCTGCGGTTTCGACCGGCAGGAGGTCGGGCGTGCCGTGATAGGTGGCCGCGGCCGACTCCAGCCGTAGCCGGCCCGGCCGTACGGCGATGTGCAGTCCGCCGCGGGGTTCGTCCAGCTCTTCCGGAACGATCTCCACGACGGTCACACCCTGCAGTCCCTCCGGAGAGGCGAGCAGCGACTCCGCCGGCACGAAACTGCCGTCCAGCACGATGACGACGTGCGGCTGGTCGAGGAGCGGTGCCCCCTCGCGGTTGAACCTCGACCGGCCCGCCAGGGTGTTTTCGAGAAGTGCCTCGACTTCCATCAGGTTGTCACCGAACAGCCGCTTCGTGCCGGCCCCGTCGGAAGACCCCGGAACCTGGGTGTGCGGAAGCCACTTCGTCCAGTCCCACTGGTCCGTGACATCCCGGGACGCTACGACCGCGACCACGAGGTCGTCGGGTGAGTGCAGCGCGACCAGTCCGGCCACCATCGCGCGGGCGGAATCGCGTACCGAACCCGGCTCGCCCGACACCACGACGTGGTAGAAGGCGCGAAGGGATACCGCCATGGGGAGCCGGTCGAGCGAACCGTGCGTGGCCAGGAATTGGTGCATGGCACCGGCCGACAGCGGCTCCAGCTCGTCCAGCGGCGCGGTGCTCGGAGCCACCAGCGGTGTCCACAACTGCTGCGGTCCCAGACCGATGCGGACCTGTCCGAAGTCCTTGTCGCCGATCCGCCGCTCCCAGAGCCGCTCGCCCTCGGCGACCAGCGACCACAACTGGTCCGGATTCGGATGCAGATAGAACTGCGCGTCCCTCTGGATCCGCGCGGTACGGCGTACCTTCCGCCGGGTCTGCGCGAGATATTTCAGGTAGTCCCGGCGGCCCTCCGAGGCTTCGCCCTGGGTTCCCTTGCGGTGCCGCATCACCTGCGCTATCGCCATGGCCGCTGTGGACAGCAGCATCATGACGCCCATGATCTTCATGAACGGCTGTGAGCCGGGCATGAAGAAGAACACCACCGATGAGCCCATGCCGAGCATCGGCAGCAACTGCATGGCCATGCCCTCCTGCTGCCCACGCGGCAGTTCAGGAGGCGACTCGAGTCGGACCTCCGCCGCTGATGTCTCAGGTGGCATGGCTCGGGGCGGGCGCTTGACGACGATCTGGGTCACCGGCGAATCAATCCCTCAATGCGGCCCGGAGAGTTGCGGGCCGGCACCCCCGTGGCAGCGACCTACCTCCGCGCGCCAATAATCCTACGTGTAGGTCATGGGAGGGACCCCGATAGGGTGGCGCCCTTGGCCCGGAGCGTGGTGTAAGCGAACGAGGGGATCCATCAGGTGAGTTCGACCCTGACAACCGGTTTTTGCCGAGTATCGGTCGTGGCGCCGGACGGCCGTGTCGATGTCGCCCTCCCGGACGATGTCGCTGTCGCCGATCTCCTACCGGAGATCCTGCGGCTGACCGGCCAGGTCACACCACCGGGGGCGCCCCCCGGCTACCACCTGGCCCGCCGCGACGGCACCCTCCTGGACGCCACCCACCCGCTGGCCGTCCAGCGGGTCCTGGACGGTGACGTACTGCGGCTTCGGCCCTTCGCCGAATCGCTCCCCCCGGCCGTCTTCGACGATGTCGCCGACGCGGTCGCGTCCGCCGTCCGCCGCGACCGCGCACTGTGGAGCGACCAGCTGTTGGGCGTCTCCGGTCGCGTCGGTGGCGCGCTCCTTCTCGTACTCATGGGCTTCGTGCTCTGGTTCTCCGACCCGGTCCGGCATGACATGCATGGTCTGCCGGGCATCGTTGCCGCCGCCGTCGGTGTGCTGCTCGTCACGCTCGCCGGCGTCAGGGCGCGGAGCTACGGCGACCGGGCCTCCGCGATCGCGCTCGGCCTCGCGGCTCTGCCACACCTGATGATCGCCGGGTCCGGCCTCCTCGCGCTCGACCCGGGCACCGGCATCGGGCGTCTCCAGTTCATGCTCGGCTGCGCCACGGTGTTCGTCGTCTCCGCCGGGCTCGTCGCCGCGATGCCGTCCGGCGACGCCCCCTTCGTCGCCGTTGTCTTCGCCTCGGCGGTCGGCACCCTCGCGACGTTCTGCTCGATCCTTACCGAAGCCCGCCCCAGCGAGACCGCCGCTGTCTGCGCGGTCGTCGCGATCGGCGCCATCGCCTTCCTGCCCGGGCTCTCCGCGCGGGTGGCCCACCTGCCGATCGGCTACGCCGCCCCCCGCCCCACGACGGAGGCCGACCTCGACACCGAGCCGGGCGTCGGCGACTCCGATCCTGTCGACGCCGAACGCATCGCGGCCCAAACCCGGCGCGGGCACGAGCTTTTGCTGGGTCTTGTCGGAGGCTGCTGCGTGGTGGTGGTCGCGGCCGCCGCTGTCCTGGGCTTCTCCACTGACGTCTGGGGCCAGACCCTCGCGTTGGTCGCAGGCCTGGCCATGCTGTTGCGAGCACGGCTCTTCCGTTACACCGCCCAAGTCGCCGCCGTTCTGGGCGCGGGCCTCGCCGCTCTGGGCCTGCTGGTGCTGGGGATGTCGCTCAATCCGCCTACAGGCGCTGTCATCAAGCTCCTGACGGAACAGGACCGAGGGCCGCTCGACATCCGTACCTTGTGGCTCGCCGCGGCCGTCACGGCCGGTGCCGCCCTGCTGATCGGCATCGGTCTGATCATTCCGAAGAAGGGACTGTCACCCTTCTGGGGCCGTCTCTCCGACCTGGCTGAGGTGGTTCTCCTCCTCGCACTCGTCCCCCTCTGCCTGGCCGTCCTCGACGTGTACTCCTCGGCACGCAGCATGACCAGCGGTTAGATTCCGAGCTCGGAACACGTTCGGCGCGATGCGCTGAACCCGGTGCCCGCTTTCATCCTTCGCGACCGGGCCGGCCCCCAACGCACACATCGAAGCGGTGAGGGCCAACGCGCGGTCGGCGACGACGTCCCGATGGCCCGTCAGACCGGTCAAAACGACCCTCATGACGTCCGTTCTCATTCAACTGAGCCTCGCAGCGAGCCTGCACGCCGGCCACGACAAGCCGTGACCGGCGAGGGCACGCGCACCAGTGGGTTGGGGCCGCCCGGCCCGCCGATGTCAGCCGAGCCGGTCGTGATCGGTCAGCACGGCGTCGATCACGCCCAGTTCGCCGGGCGGCCCGCTCGCGAAGGATGAAAGCGGGCACCGGGTTCAGCGCATCGCGCCGAACGTGTTCCGGTACCCCTCGGCTTCGTACACCCCATTTTGGCGGGGGGGCCCGCTCGCGGGCCGCCCGGCGAAGCCGCGTACGACGCTGTACGGCGATGTGCCGCAGGAGCGGGTTGCGGCGGCTGCCGCGTCCGACGGACACCTCCCGGAGCTGTTTCCCGTGTTGTCGGACTGAGCCGTATGCCCTCAGCCCGGCCGCGCCGCCGCTCGATGCAACAGATCATCGAGGACCGCAGACGAGCATCCTTCATCGGCCGGGCAGCCGAACTCGACGCCTTCCGGCGTAACTTCTGCCTTCTCTGAGTGCACCCCGGGGGTAGCCCTACCCGGAAGTGGGCAGGTAGCGGGATCACTTCGGGCGGCCGCACCCGGAGATGCTGGACCCGGCACACACCACGGTTGCCCTCGATCCGGCAGGAGTTGTTTCGTGCACGAGCAGACATGGCAGAGGTTCCGTTCCCGCGGCGGGAAGCAGGCCGTTCGGCGCAAGGCCGTGTCGGCCGCGGTCGCGGTGATCGCCGGCGTCATGGCGGCGGGTGCGTTGGCGCCGCCGGCGGCCTCCGCAGCGACCGGGCCGGACACCGTCCAGCAGAGCCTGAGCGCACTGGTGCGCACCGACGGAATGCCCGCCGCGCTGGCGAGCGTCAAGGACCGCGAGGGCCGCACCCGTACGTACACCGCAGGGGTGGGCGACCTGGCCACCGGCTCGAAGGTGCCCAGGGACGGTCAGGTGCGGATCGGCAGCAACACCAAGACGTTCACCGCCGTGGTCATGCTGCAGCTGGTCGGTGAGGGAAAGGTCGGCCTCGACGCCGCGATCGACACCTATCTGCCGGGCCTCGTACGCGGGGACGGGATAGACGGACGCCGCGTCACCGTCCGCCAACTCCTCCAGCACACCAGCGGACTTCCCGAGTACACCGACGATCTGGACTTCACCACTCTTCAGCACCGGTACACCGAACCCCGGGACCTTCTCGATATCGCCCTCAAGCACAAAGCCGACTTCCCCCCGGGCGCGAAATGGGAGTACAGCAACACCAACTACCTGCTGGCGGGCCTGATCATCCAGAAGGTCACGGGCCGGCCCCTCGGCGAGGAAATCACCCGGCGCGTCATCGACCGCGTCGGACTGCGCCACACGTACCTCCCCGCCCCCGGTGACATGACCATCCGCGAGCCCCACCCCAAGGGCTACTTCAGGGATTCGGCGGACGGGCCCCTGCGCGACTACACGGAAATGGACCCCTCCTGGGGCTGGGCGGCAGGCGCGATGGTCTCCACCAACACCGACCTCAACCGGTTCTACACCGCGCTCCTCGGGGGCCGCCTCCTCCCGGCGGCTCAGCTCGCCGAGATGCGCACCACCGTCCCCGCCGACTACCTCGGCACCGGCGCCCGCTACGGACTGGGTCTGGCGAGCAGGCCGCTGTCGTGCGGCGGTGTGTACTGGGGCCACGGCGGTGACATTCCGGGATACGAGACCCGCGGCGGTGCCACCGACGACGGCCGCGCCGCCGGCGTCGCGGTGACCACCATGCCGCCCGACGAGGCAGCCATGCGGCGGGTCGAGAAGACGGTGGACGCGGCTCTCTGCCGTTGAACGGTCCGGCGCCGGGAAGGCGGCGTCCGCGTCACGCGTTCAGCCCGCTGGGCAGCCTTCTGGTAGTCGCTGTCGTCGCACCAGTCGTCATCGGTCATGGCACCTCCCGTGCCCCGACGAGAGCCTACCGAGCAGGGCCAGGAAGGTTCGGCGGGCCTGCGGGGCTCTCCGGGGCGGGCTGCCGGTGCCCTTGCGGCCCCGGTGGGGTTCCTCTGAGGGCGGCATCGATCCGGCCCAGGATGTAGCCGCCGGTCATCGGACAGTCGAGGGCGTTGTCGGTGCGGCAGCCGAGCATGTGCCCGAGGGCTGCCACGGCGCGGTCGAGCTTCTCGATCCGCTGGACCATCATGTCCCGCTGCGCGGTGCTGAGTTCCAGCCGTTCCTCGGCCTTCTCGCTCTCGACGATGGCGCTCGTCTCGGAGAGGGTCAGCCGCCCGGGCCGGGCCGCTCCGTGCGGGCGGCCCGGCCGGGGCGGCATGGTGCAGGGGCTCAGCGCCCGGCGGCGAACGCCACGAAGGCGCGCCAGGCGGTGGCGGGGAAGAGGAGTGCTGGGCCGGTGGGGGTCTTGCTGTCGCGTACGGGGACGAGGCCGGGGAAGTTGTGGGCTACTTCGACGCAGTTGTTGGCGCCGCCGTCGCTGTAGCTGGACTTGCGCCAGACCGCGGTGGAGAGGTCGGGGATTCGGCTCATGATCTGTGCTCCTCCAGGACGCCCCTGATGAACGCAACGGAGTCCGACGGGGGCAGCGCCAGATCCCGGAGCCGATCGTAGGACAGCCGATAGCGCGTGACTTCGGCCGGATCTTCGAGCAACTCGGCGCAGCCGTTGCCCTCTGTGTAGGCAACGGCGCTGCCGTCGTCCTGCCACAGCAATGTCAGGGAACCGTCCATCAGATGGTGTGCCCCCGCGGTGAACGGGAGAACCTGAATGACGGCCGGTGATGTCCCGGCCATGTCGATGAGGCGGGTCAGTTGTTCGTCCCACACCTTGGCGTCCTTCACCGGGCGACGGAGGGCGTACTCGTCCATGATGATCCTCACGGACGGAGCGGGCTTGCGTTGCAGCAACTGCTGTCGGCTCATCCGCGCTATGACCTGCTCCTCCGCCAAGTCCGCCTCGTCGTCCGTTTTCTGCGCCCCGGACAACAATGCGCGGGCGACCGCCTCGGTCTGCAAGATGCCCGGAATGCCTAATGTGAACAAGTGCATGATCCGAGCCGTCGGCTCCAGCCGCATGAACTCCTTGTACTTGTCCTTGAAGACCTCCCTGCGGGCCGCCTTCCACAGCTGAACCAGCAGCCCGCCGGAGTCGTAGTGCCGGTTCAGGTCCTCCATCACAGCGAGCTTCGAGAGCCGTTGACCCATCTCCAGGCGGTACAGATAGCTCTTGTCGTACCGCGTCTCCTCGGCGAGCCGGCCCAGTGATCTGCCGGACTTCTCCCGCAGATAGCGCAGAGCCCGCCCCAGCGCCGCGCGCCCCGACTCCTCGTCCACGTCGCTGAGTTCGGCCATCACCGGCCCCTCCCTGTTGTCCCGTTCACAGGCAATCGCGTGCCTCTGCCGAGCGTAGGGCTGCGGGAGTGACCATGAGGGCACGAACGGTCATCACCACCCCTCCGGGCCGTTCCCCCACCCGATCCCCGCCGTAAGGAACCGCCATGGCCGATGCCCCGCTCCGTCTGCTCCCCTGGACGTCCGCCGAAGGCAGGCCCTGCTACCTCAGCACGGACAACCCCCACAGCAGGCTCTCCCGGCTGGCCGACGAGGTGGAGGACGAACAACTCGACTGCGGGGAGGCGGTCGTGGCAGGAGCCGAGGCCGTGCTCGTCGACCAGGCGGCCGGTGAGTTCGCGGTCAGGTTCGCGCTCACCAGGGCCATCGAGTCACTGCGCGAAGTGCTCCGGGTCGCGGAGAGCAGGGGTGCGCGCATTCGGGACGAGCCCTGCGCCACCGACGGAGGGACTGTCGACCGGAGCGGTCCCGTCACCGACGAAGTCCTCCGCGAGGTCGTGGCCGACGTCTGACGGCTGAGGACGCGCGGACGACGGCGGGCCGGAACCAGAGCCGAGGCTCAGTGAAAGCCCAGCATGCCGGGCGAGTCGATGTCGACCGTGAGGATGCCGGGGGGATAGTCGCCCTCGCAGCCCGTCAGGATGATCGACATGCCGCCGCTTTCCTGATGCGGAGTCGCGACGTACAGCGCGTGACAGATGTCGGCGCTGCCCCACCCGTCCCGGACCATCCCACCGACCGTGGCCGCCGCGGTCTGATCGAGCGGATCGACCAGGACGCCTGGGAGGGCGAGCACGCTGCGCGCGAGCCCCTCGTCGTCCGCCTCGGCGTGCATGAGGCAGAGGGCGGGGATGTGCAGCCAGTCGCCCGGTGTGGCGGCGACATTGCCGGCGAGGTGGTGCAGGGCGCGATGTCCCTGTGCGAGTGCCGACACCGCGCTCGTGTCGAGGATGATCACGCGGCGGTGTTCCGTCGGGCGTGCATTTTCTCGGCTGCCATCGCATACACGTTGGCCAGGACGTCCGGCCCGTGATCGAACTCCTCATCGGTCAGGGTGCAGCCCATGCGGTCACGCAGCACTTTGCGGGTAGCGGCGACACGTTCGGCGATCTGGGCCGCGGTGGGCTGTTGGGCGGCCAGCTGATCGACGAGCTGGCCCAGGCTCAGCCCGCGTTCCTTGGCCAACTGGGCGAGGTGGTCGCGCGTCTCTTTAGGCACCTGAATGGTCGTAGTAGCCATAGATTCACTATAGAGCCACTACGGCTCATGGGTGGCTGCTGCTCCAGGACCCGGAAATCACCGGAGGATACCGTTCAAAAGTGATCGCAGGATCTACTCCGTACATACGGTTCAGCCCCACAGCTCACCGTTCCCATTCGATTACAGTGCTGCGCAGTCGCACCGGTCGGGCCGACGGGGAAGGGGCACGGTGAGCACAGGGACCACAGCTGTCTGGGGCCGTGCCGAGCAGCAGGACTTCCGCAGCCGGGTGCGCGGCGCTCTGCTGGGCGGGGCCGTCGGAGACGCGCTCGGCGCGGGTGTCGACGGGCTCACGCTCGAAGAGATCCGGGCGGCCCACGGCGCCGAGGCCGTCACCGACTTCGTACCCGCGCACGGCGGACGCGGCACCATCACCGCCGTCACCCAGCTCAACCTGTTCACCGTCGACGGGCTGATCCGCGCCCAGGTCCGCCGCGACACCGGCGCCTGGCACCCGCCCACCGATGTGCACCGGGCCCATCTGCGCTGGGCGGCCACCCAGCACGACTGGGGGCCCGACGAGCGCCGCAAGGACAACGGCTGGCTCGCCCAGCAGGAGTGGCTCTACGCCCGCCGCGCCCCCACCCGGGAATGCCTCACCGGCCTCGGCGACACCACCATGGGCACGCTCGACAAGCCCAAGAACCCCACCGCACGGGACTCGGCCGCCCTCACCCGGTCCGCCCCGTTCGGACTGCTCGTCGGCTGGGAGCCCCAGCTCGTCCTCCAACTGGCCGTCGAATGTGCCGCCCAGACCCACGGCCACCCCACCGCCCTGCTCTCCGCGGGAGCCCTCGCCGTCATGGTGCACGGGCTGGCCCGCGGCGAGACCCTGGACGGCTCCGTCCAGCACGCCCTGGCCCTGCTCGTCGAGCGCCCGGGGCATGAACCGGTCACCGAGGCGCTGAAGCGGGCCCTCGGCACCGTGCGCCAGGGCATTCCGGGACCGGCCCTGATCGAGTCGCTGGGTGCCACGGACGCCGCCGAGGAAGTCCTCGCCGTCGCCGTGTACTGCGCCCTGGTCGGCGAGGACGTGCGGCACGGGCTGCGGCTGGCCGTCAACCACGGCGGACCTTCCGCGGCCACCGGGGCCCTGTGCGGGGCGCTGCTCGGCGCGCTGCACGGCGAGACCGCGCTGCCGCCGGCCTGGCTCGCCGAGCTGGAGGGCCGGGCCACCGTGCTGGAACTCGCCGACGACTTCGCGATGGAGATGACGCAGGGCCCCGCCCTGCACAGCCCGTCGGCCGCCGCACCGGGCTGGCTGACCCGCTATCCGCGCGGCTGAGACCCCGGAAACAGGAGGGAGGGGCGGGGTGCGGACGCCGCCGCGTCCGTACCACGCCCCTCGGCTCTTTTCCGTGCGGCTGTGAGCGTCAGTCCTTCACGCCCTCCGTGACGGCGGCGTCCCCGGAACCGGCTTGCGCCTGCGCCGGAACCGCGGCGCCCGTGCCGTCACCGTCCGAGTTGATCTGCTCGATGATCGCGTCGCGCTCCGGGGTGTCCTCCGGCTTGATGAAGCCGATCGCGATGTAGAGCACCAGCGAGATCGCCAGCGGCAGCGCCACCTGGTACTGGAGCGCGACATCCGTCTTCACCGAACCGTCGAAGTTGTAGTTGGTGAAGTAGAACGCCAGCAGGCCCGCCGCCCAGCTGACGAGCGCCGCCGTCGGACCCGACTTACGGAACCTGCGCAGCAGGCCCAGCATGAACGGGATCGCGATCGGACCCATCAGACCGGCCACCCACTTGATGACGACGGAGATGATGTCCTTGAACGTCGGCGAGTTGATCTGGGTGGCCAGCGCCATCGACAGACCGAGGAAGCCGAGCGTGGACACTCGGGCCGCCAGCAGACCGGTGCGGCTGCTCCAGGTGCGGGCCGCCTTCGAGAGGACCGGGGCGATGTCCCGGGTGAAGACCGCCGCGATGGCGTTGGCGTCCGAGGAGCACATGGCCATCGTGTGCGAGAAGAAGCCGACGACGACCAGACCCAGCAGACCGTGCGGCAGCAGCTGCTCGGTCATCAGGGCGTAGCTGTCGGAGGCGTCCGGCTTCTGTGCGTGGACCAGCAGCGGGGCGCACCACATCGGGAAGAACAGGACCGTCGGCCAGACCAGCCACAGAACGGCGGAGAGCCGTGCCGAGCGCTTGGCCGAGGCGGCGGAGTCCGTGGCCATGTAGCGCTGGGCCTGGTTCCACATGCCGCCGTTGTACTCGAAGGTCTTGATGAAGAGATACGCCAGCAGGAAGGTCACGGTGTACGGGCCGGCCGTCGGGTCGGTGTGGCCCTCGGGCAGCTTGTCCCAGACCGTCCACAGGGTGCTGAAACCGTCCAGCTTGGCCATGGCGGTGACGAGCATCGCGATACCGGCGAAGAGCTGGATGATGAACTGCCCGAGTTCCGTGAGCGCGTCGGCCCACAGGCCACCGACCGTGCAGTAGACGGCGGTGATGCAGCCGGTGATGAAGATGCCCTGCGTGATCGAGATGCCGGTGAAGACGGAGAGCAGGGTGGCGATGGCCGCCCACTTGGCGCCGACGTCCACGATCTTCAGCAGCAGGCCCGACCAGGCGAGCGCCTGCTGCGTCGGGATGTTGTAGCGGTTCTTGAGGTATTCGAGCGGCGAGGCGACGTGCAGTCGCGAGCGCAGCCGGTTGAGCCGCGGTGCGAAGAGCTGGGCGCCGATGCCGATGCCGATGGCGATCGGCAGTGACCAGGTCACGAAGGACGTGACGCCGAACTGGTACGCGATACCGGCGTAACCGGTGAACATCACCGCGCTGTAGCCGGACATGTGGTGCGAGATGCCGGACAGCCACCACGGCATCTTGCCGCCGGCCGTGAAGAAGTCGCTGACGTTGTCCACACGCTTGTGGGACCAGAGTCCGATCGCGATCATCACGCCGAAGTAGCCGATGAGCACGACCCAGTCGAGACTGTTCATGTGCCCCCTCCTGGGGTCCGCCTTATGAACGGTTACGCACTTCGTCAGTACGGCCGCTCAGCGGGGCCCCCGTGCGGGAGCGGGGACTTCGGGGATTGAACCGCCTGCCCGGTCCCCCGGTCAAGGTTTTTCGCGATCAGAGATGTGAACGCCGATCAGTAAGTCGAACGATTTTGCTTGTTCTTGACTCACGTAAGCGTTGTCGCGAACGTGACGGCGGCCACACGATGAGCGGGCACTTCGTCAGGCTGTGCAGAGCATCGGGAGTACCGAGGAGCACAGAAAGACCGCACGGGATGCGGGTCCCGTGCGGCCGAGAAGGAGGAGAACTGGCATTGCGAACCGGTCTTGTGAACCGGTCCTGCGAACCTGCCCTACCGCATCAGCTCGCCGGCGTTGACCAGCAGGGACTGCCCGGTGATCGCCCGCGCCCGGTCCGAGGCCAGGAACGCGGCGGCCTCGGCCACATCCCCGTCCGTGGCGAGGTCCGGAAGCGCCATGCGCTCGGTGAGCCTGCCCAGCACCTCGGATTCGGGCACACCCTCGGTTTGCGCCGTGAACTGTACGTACGCCTGCACCGGCGGACCCCACATCCAGCCGGGCAGCACCGTGTTCACCCGGATCCGGTACGGGCCGAACTCCCGCGCCATGGAGTACATCGCCGAGGTGAGCGCCCCCTTCGAGGCCGCGTACGCCGCCTGCTGCACCTGGGACGGTGCGGCCACCGAGGACTGCGTGCCGATGACGACCACCGAGCCGCCCCGCTCCTTGAGGCCGGGCAGGCAGGCGCGGGTCATCCGTAGCGTGCCGAGCAGATTGATGTCGATGACCGACTGCCAGGTGGCGAAGTCGGCGTCCTCGATCCCGCCGAAGTAGCTGTCCCAGGCGGCGACATGGACCACCGCGTCAATCCGTCCGAACCGCTCCAGCGCCAGTGCGGCGAGCGCCTCGCACTGCGCCTCGTCCGTGATGTCGGTGGCCAGATGAGCGGTGTGCCGGCCTTCCGGGTCGATCTCCGCAGCCGACTTGGCGAGATTGGCGGCGGTACGCGCCCCGAGCACCGCGCTGCCGCCGTCCCGTACGACCGTCGCCGCGACCTGGTGCCCGAGCCCGGCGCCCACCCCGGACACGATGACGGTCTTCCCCGCGAGCAACATCGGTGGCCTCCCGGCTCTGGCAGTTCTTCTGACGGGGCGTCAGAGTAGGACGCCGCTGCGGAGTACGGAAGGGGAACGGCATGAGCGACGAGACACGGAGTGATACGTACGCCGAACTGGCCGCGCTGGGACCGTACGGAGTCCATCCCGGCCACGCGCTGATCACCATGGTCGAACCGCACCCGGGCCATGAGTACGCGTACAACCGCTGGTACGAGGACGACCACTACTACGCAGGCGCGATGGCGATGCCCTGGATGTTCGCCGGGCGGCGCTGGGTGGCCACCCGGGAGCTCCAGGAGCTGCGCTACCCGGAGAAGTCCGCGGTCGCCCGACCGGTCGGCGCCGGCTGCTATCTGTCGACGTACTGGGTGACGGACGGGCGTTACGACGACCACATGAAGTGGACCGTCGGGATCAACAAGCGGCTGAACCGGGACGGCCGGGTCTACCAGGACCGCACCCATGTGTTCACGTCGTTCCAGGACCACGAGGCGACGGTCTACCGGGACGGCGCCGCGGGGCCCCGGGACTTCCACGCACTCGACCACCCGTACCGCGGGCTGGTCCTTCAGGTGATCGACGCCGAAGGGGCGGAGCAGCGGGCCGAGTTGCTGGAATGGCTGCGCTCGCGGCACCTGCCGAAGCGGCTGGGCGGCTCCCCGGCGGCGATGGTGACCGTCTTCCGCCCCACGCCGCTGCCGGGCGACCGGATGACCTATGTGAAGCAGGTCGAGGGCGTCGACACCCGGCTGACCCTGCTCTGGTTCCTCCAGGAGGACCCGCGGGACTGTTGGGGCGGGCATTTCACCGGGCTCGACGCGATGGTCGAGGAATCCGGCCTGGGGCGGGTGGAGCTGGTGGCGCCGTTCATCCCGACCGTGCCCGGCACCGATCTCCATGTCGACCGGTTGCGCTGAGAGCCCGGCTCTCCGGGGCAGGTATTTCCCGTTCGGGATTTCCCGGTCGGGCATTCTCAGGGTCAGGCATCGAGCCCCCTCGGCCAGGACGGCGGACCAGTCGAGAGGGCTACCGGCAGCACCGGAATCGATGCTGCGATGCGAACGGTGGAAAGTATCGGTCAGGCGTCGACGGCACCCTGGCCGACGTCACGTACGAAGGCGTTCCACGCTGCGGGGACGAACGTGATCGAAGGGCCCTCGGGGGCCTTCGAGTCGCGTACGGCAATAGCCTGCGCGAGAGGGGACTTGACTTCGACGCAGGCGCCGTTGCCCCCGGAATACGAGGACTTCGTCCACTTGTCGGTAGCACCCTGACGAATGGCCATGTTCACTCCGGTTCAGAGAGTCGTGTGAAAGACACCAACAGAGTTCCGGTTGGCGTGATCGACGCTACTCGTCAAGGCTCTTGAGTGAAGGGGGCATTCACTCGACCGGATGGTCTATGCCATCAAGGTCTTCCATTGTGGGTGGGCGGCGGTGTACCTTACCGCCGCCCCTCCCATAACATCGCTCCATTTCCCGCATACCGGACTTTGTGGGCTGTCCGGTTTTACGTGCCCGAGCGTCCGGCGTACTCCTTCGCGATGTCGCTGATGAAGTGCCGGGTCTGCTCCACATTCAGTGCTTGTGCCCGCAGGTGCTCGTACATGACGCTGTACCGCTGCACATCATTGGCTTTCTCCAGATAGAGGTCGCTGGTGACGCCCTCGATATAGACGACACTGGAGTCCGCGGCGTCCGGGAATTCCAAGATGGCGTACTGCCCGTTGATGCCGGGATGCGCGCCCATCTCGAACGGCAGCACCTGCACGGTCACATGCGGCAGGTGCGACAGCTCGACCAGCTGCTCCAACTGCTCGATCATCACCTGCTTGCCGCCGACCAGCCGGTGCAGCGCGGACTCGTCGATCACCGCCCACAGCCGCAGCGGATGCTCAAGGGAGGTGATCCGGTCCTGGCGGCGGGCCCGGACGCTGACGCGCTTGTCGATGTCTGCAGTCGGGGCCTCCGGCAACGCGCCGTGGATCAGCGACTCGGCGTAGCTCCGGGTCTGCAACAGGCCCGGGACCACCTGGGGTTCGTACACCCGCAGCGATTCGGCATCGGTCTCCAGGCCGATGTAGACGCTGTACGGGATGTCGCCGAAGGCGTGCCACCAGCCCTGCTGGCGCGAGTCCTTGGCCATCTGCATGAGCGAGTCGACGATCCGGTGATCCTCGACCTCGTACACCCCGCAGAGATCACGTACATCGCGCTGGCTGATGGAGCGGCGGCCGTTCTCCAGGCGGCTGATCTTCGACTGCGAGACCAGCAGCCGCTCCGCCACCTCCTCGGCCGTCATGCCCTTGAGCTCGCGCAGTCGGCGCAATTCCTGGCCCAACCGGCGTCGCCTGACGGTGGGATTGACGTTGGACGGCACGGAAACGGCACCTCCGGCTATGTAGCTGTGCGTATCTACTGCTGAGCAGATTGCCACCCATGCCCCCGGCCGCGCTGGGAAATGGCGACACGCAGGCGCGCGGGGCAGCCATGATTCCGGCTGCCCCGCGCTTGGTGCGGCTCCCGAACCGGGTCTTGGGGACGACGGTGCGGCGGTATTCGGTTGGTGCTGCGGTGCTGCGGTGCGTGTGCGGTCCTAGTGGGCCGCGGTGTGTGCCATGCTGCCGCGGCGTGACTGCGACTGCACTTGCGGTTGCAACGGCACTCCGGCCGCCTGGTTACGGCGCGGCTGTGCGACCGCCCCGTTCTGGACGTCCATCACGGCATGCGCCACGAGTCCGCCCATCGGGTCGTGTCTGATCAGGTCCCGGAGCCGGGAGCGCGATGAACGCCCCTCGTTCCCGGGATACAGGTGCTTGCCGAGTCCGACCGCGTGGGCCAGTGCGGCGAGCGCCGCGGTCCGCGGGTCCGGCGGTACGCCGGTGCGGATCGCACTGTCCAGCCTGGATCTGATGTCCCGGCTGATTGCCGTGTCCGTCGCCTGGTAGCGAGTTGTCGGCAGCACTCCGCACATCTGGCCCGCCACGGCATGCACCATGCCGCATCGCTCCAGATGAGCGAGGTAGATCTGGCGCAGCCCCAGCCGGGGCCCGCCAATCCAGTGGACCGCCCGAACCGGGCTGCCGCGTCGGCGCAGCAGTTCCAGTGCGGAGTCCAGAGTCGGATCTCCTGTCGGCCGTGGCATCACCACGGCGATACGATCCCCGTCAGGGGCTATCCGTCCTGCCAGAGCCAGCTCCACTAGCTGAGCTCCGGCGAGGCCGAGGTCGAGCGACTGCGGCTGCGCTGTGGTACCCGTGGCCGGGTCCAGAGCGAGCAGCAGAAGCTCCTCCGGAATTGTTCTGCGGCTCCTGCCCATCCATGCCTCCCCGCGTGGATGAATGACAGGGTGACCCCTCTCACATTGGTCTGTCGAGGGCGCCTGGGCGCTTTGTTCGGGAACCAGTAGGTATGTCGTTCTCGTCTAGCAGCCGGGCCGGTGGTTCACACAGGACACTGGTAGATGGTTCGGACAGCGCGGGGATGTCCCCGCGCCGCATGGAGGAGGCATCGGTGGCGGGCGAGTCCCCCGACAGGTCGAAGCAGCAGAAGTCGTCGGGGACGGCTCGGAGCGAGAGTGATCCGCGGCTTGCGGTCTTCCGCGAACCGTCCGCCGAGGCCGAAGCCGGCGGCGGGACGGACGCGGCGACGGCCGTTTCCCGCACGGGGCCGGTCCCGTCGGGCGACGGCGAGGGCGCCGAGAGCGGCAAGACGGATACGGCGACGGCCGTCTTCCGGGCGCGGCCGTCCGGAGACGGCGAGGACGGCGAGGACGGCCGGGGCTCGGAGCGGCCGGAGGCCTCCGGGGCCCAGGAGGACTCCTCGGACACTGAAGGCGCTGAGGCCGCCAAGGGGGCGGAGGAGGCCACTGAGGGCCCGGAAGGGGCCTCTGAGTCCTCCGGGGCCGCCGAGACCTCGAAGGACGTGGAGAGCGTGGAGAGCGTGGACGCCGTCGAGTCCTCGGAGGACGTGGACGCCGTCGAGCCCGCCGATGCCGCTGCGCCCGGGGAGGGTGACGCGCGGCTGCGTGCGGCGGTCGCTGCGTGGGTGGCGAAGGACGACGACCAGAGCGACGAGGGCTCGAAGGGCGACGACGACGCGAAGGCCGCCACGTCCGAGGACGAGACCGCGCCCGACGCGGAAGTGGGCGACGACGTGGATGCCGACCCCGTGGCGGAGGACGTTGCGCCCGAGCCGGTCGTTCCGGCCGATGGAGCCTCGGGCAAGGCGACCGCGTCGAACGATGCCGATGCCGATGCCGATGCCGACGCCGCAGACGGGCCGTCCGATGACGCATCCGAGGACGCGGAAGGCGCCGAAGACAGCGAAGGCGCCGAAGCTTCAGAAGCGGACGCCGAGGACACCGCCGACGCGGACAACAAGGCAGGCAAGCCGGACAAGCCGGACACCGCCGAGGGCAAGCGCGGAATCGATCAGCCGACGGCCGTCTTCAGGGCGCCCGCCGCGGCCAAGGTCGACCAGCCGACGACCGCGCTGAAGATCGTCTCGCCCGCCTCGAAGCCGGATTCGGACTCGGCGTCGAAGCCCGAGTCCGCCGCCGAGCGGACCAGCAAGTTCGTACCTCTGCGCGGGGACGACGCACGGCCGGCGCCCGCACCTGCGCCCCGCAAGCCCGAGGCGCCGGCAGCCGTCGCCGCCTCGACGCCCGGCACCCCGCCGCCCGCCGTCTCCCTCTCCGGAGCCGAGCGGACCACGCAGCAGCCGATGCCGCCCAAGCCGCCGCTCGACCTGCTGGCCGAGCTGACGAACACGCCTCCGCCGCCTCAGACGCCGGTCCGCACCGCCGTCCGCCGGGTCAAGATCTGGACCCCGCTGGTCTTCCTGCTGCTGATCGTCTTTGCGATCGCGCAGATGGTGCGCCCGCTGCCGACGCCCGCCCTCAAGCTCTCGGCCGACCCGACGTACACCTTCGAGGGGGGTGCGCCGAACCTGGCCTGGCCGGGTCAGGGTCAGTCCGCGGTGGTGGTGGACGGTGTCGGATCCCTCGGTACTGACGGGGCTCAGAAGCCCGCGCCGATCGCCAGCGTCGCCAAGGTCATGACGGCGTACGTGATTCTCAAGGAGCACCCCCTCACCGCCAAGGACAACGGCGAGAAGATCACTGTCGACCAGAAGGCGGAGGACGAGTCCAAGCGTCCGGACGAGTCGACGGCTCCGCTGCAGAAGGGGCAGCGGCTCACCGAGAAGCAGCTGCTCCAGCTGTTGATGATCCCCTCCGGGAACAACGCGGCGCGGCTCTTCGCCCGTTGGGACTCGGGCAGTGAAGCCGCCTTCGTGACAAAGATGAACGACGCGGCCAAGGCGCTCGGGATGACCAGCACCACGTACACGGACCCGAGCGGTCTGGAGAAGACCACGGTGTCCACCGCGACCGATCAGCTCAAGCTGGCCAAGGCGGTTATGCAGAACGAGGTGTTCCGGGAGATTGTCGATACGCCCGAGGTCGAGATCGACGGCATCGACGGCAAGATCTACAACAACAACACCATCCTGCTGCAGCCCGGTGTGAGCGGCATCAAGACGGGCTCCTCCACCCCGGCGGGCGGCAACCTGCTCTGGTCCGCCAACACGATCGTGGATGGCAAGAAGCTCTGGATCTACGGTGCCGTCATGGGCCAGCAGGCCGGAACCGGCCGGGTCTACGACAGTCTTGAGCAGTCGCTGAACAAGAGTCTCAAGCTGATTCAGGACGTGCAGAAGACCGTCACCTCCGCCAGGGTCGTCAAGAAGGGCGACGTCGTCGGGTACGTGGACGACGGGTACGGCGGCAGGACTCCGGTGGTCGCCACGAAGAGCCTGAAGGCGATGGGCTGGCCGGGCCTCAAGGTCGAACTTTCGGTGACGGGCAACGGCAAGGACATCCCGAACAGCGCGGCAGCGGGCACAGAGGTGGGCGTGGTCACCGTGGGGACGGGGACCGGCAAGGTCAGCGCCCCCGTGGCCCTTCAGCAGGATCTGGAGGCCCCGACCTTCGGCGAGAAGATGATGCGAATCGGCTGACCGAGCAGATTGGCGTACGGCTCGACATCCGGGTCACGCCCGTGCCCCGCAGCGCGGCAAGCGCTGCGGGGCACAGGTCTGTCCTGGGAGCTGACGGTGTACCGGTCAGCCGCAGCGGCTCCAGCCACTGTCCATGACTCATCGCTGCCGAACACGCCTCCCCGCTTCACGCACTTGCCGTCTGCGGCCAGTCGCACCGGCCCGGCGTACGCGGTGCGGGAGCCGTGGTCGTACTGGGTTGCGCCGCCCTGCATGGAGCCCGGCCTCCACGCGGGTGACTGATGCGGCAGCCCGCCCGCTTTGGAATGACCTGTTCCGTACGACCTCTTTCGAACAGTGAAACGGTGCGTGCTAGCGTCCCGGAAACAACGCGTGGACCCCGGAACGCGTCTTCTGGCCCATGAGGCCCGCGCAGAGCACCGTCGGTTCCGACACGTCCGGGCGAGACGGGGAGAGTCGCAGTGACCACTGCTGAGCCGAAACGGGCGAAGCGCAGTACGGGCCTTGCAGACCCTGCGGGGGGCTCGGCACCGGGTTCCGCGCCGGACGGCGGCAGTCGGGTCGTCGGTCTCAAGGAACAGTGCCGCCGTCATCCGGTCCTGCTGACCACGGCGATTGCCGCGATCTCCCACCTTCTCTGGTTCTTCTTCTTCGCGAACAGCGGCGGCGACCTCGCGGCCCAGGACGCCTGGGCCGAATTCGTCGGCCGGCACCCCGGTACGGCATACAACCTCGCCTGGTACGGGGGCATGCACCCCGTCTCGTACAGCGTCGTGTCGCCCTATCTGATGTCGGTGCTCGGCGTGCGTACGACGATGATGGTCGCCGGGACCGTGTCGTCGGCGCTGACCGCGCTGATCCTGGTCCGGGTGCGGGCCGTCCGCAATCCGCTCGCCTGCTCGCTCGCCGGGGTGTTCGCGTATCTGTGCAACGCGCTGTCCGGGCGGGTGACGTTCGGGCTCGGCATGATGTTCGCGGTGGGTGCGGTGGCCGCAGTGTTCTGCTGGCCCCACCTCCGGTGCGAGCACCGGCTCCACCGGAGCAGCTGTCGCTGCGCCCCCCGTAGGAGGTGGGCGAAGGCGGCCGTCGCCGCCCCGCTCGCCGGGCTCGCGACGGCGGGCAGCCCCGTGGCCGGACTGTTCCTGGGGGTGGTCGCCGCCGCGCTCTTCCTGAACAAGCGGCGCCCCGGGGCGTACGCGCTGGGCCTGGCCCCGGTCGCGGTCGTGGCGCTGTCCGCGTGGCTGTTCCCCTTCTCCGGTACGCAGCCGATGTCGATCGCGACCCTGTCGCTGCCGTTCCTCTTCGCGGTCCTCGTCTTCGTCCTCGTACCGCGCGACTGGAAGACGGTCCGTACCGCGGCCGGTGTGTACGGCGTCGGGACGCTGCTGACCTATGTGGTCGACTCGCAGATCGGCTCGAACGTCACGCGGATGGCGATGCTGTTCGCCGGTGTGGTGCTGCTCGCCGCGCTGCCGTACACGAAGCCGCGCTCCCGGCGCTGGTACGCGCTGGTTCTCGCGTTCGTCGGGCTGAACTTCTGGATCGGCTTCAAGGGCGTCGACGACATCGTCCGGACCGCTCCCACCGCCTCCTGGACGCGCGAGCTGGCCCCGCTCGTCAATGAGATGCAGGAGGTCGGCGCCGAGCGCGGCAGGGTCGAGGTCGTGCCCGCGAGCAGCCACCGGGAGGCGTCCGCGCTCGCGCCGTACGTCAATCTGGCCCGTGGCTGGAACCGCCAGGCGGACATGGAGCGCAACCCGCTCTTCTACGACGACACCCTGAACAGCGCCAGCTACCGCGAGTGGCTCGACCGCTGGGCGGTGCACTACGTGGTGCTGCCCAAGGGGACACCGGACTCCACCGGCGCGGTGCAGGAGGCGGAGCTGGTCGACCAGGGGCTGCCGTATCTGAAGCCGGTCTGGTCGGACGCCAACTGGCAGCTCTTCGAGGTCGACAGTCCGGTGCCGCTGGCCGATCCGCCGGCCACGGTGGACCGGGCAGGTGCGGGTGAGCTGACCATCCATGTGGAGACGGCCGGCCGGATCCTGATCCGTATCCCGTACTCGCGCTGGCTCGCCCTGGTCGACGACAAGGGCGAGAGCGTGGAGCGGCCGCAGGAGACCGAGGAGTCCAAGCAGCGCGCGGACGAGAGCAGCCCGCGGACCTTCGTCAACACCAACGGCTGTCTGAACAAGGTCGAGGAGGACGAGGACGGCGACGAGTGGACGGAACTGCTCGCGCCGCGGCCGGGCGTGTACCGGCTGGCCGCGCCCTACCAGCTGTCACCCGGCACGCCGTGCCCGGAGGAACTGCGCTGAATTCGGCCGCCGCCGCAGCGCGGTGGTGCGAGCCGATCGTGCGCGATCCCTCCCTCCGGGCGCGATGCCCTGGCATGGTGTGCTGCCATGAGGTGCCAACGGTGCGGCGGTGAACAACGGGGCGCGCTGCCAGGAATGGCCTGTCCCGGCTGCGGCTCGGTGACGCGCACGGGTGGACGGGACGGTCGCCCCGGGCGGGGCGGCTGGGGAGATCGGGGCGGCCGCGGTTGCTCGAACGACCCGGACGATCCGAATGGGCCGGGTGGTTCCTGGATCGCCCGTGAGACGCTCGCGGGCCGGATATCCACGCTGCCCCGCAGCCGCAAGGCGCTGCTGCTGGCGGGAGCCGTGGTGCTGACCGGTTCGCTGGCCGCGGCCGTCACGCTCCTCGCCCCGGCGGGCGGTGAGGGCAGCCGTACGGAGGCGGTGGGCCGCGCGGGGGTGGCACCGGACGACATCAGGGGCGGCGCCCCCACCCGGATCGGCCCGTCGGGCACCGGGTTCCCGGACCCGCCGCCCGCCACCACCCCGTCTGCGTCCCCCTCCCCGTCCACCGCTACCGAGCGGCCCGGTCCGTCCCGTACCGCCGGGTCGCCGGGGAACATCCGATACCGGTACGCGGCGTGGGCGGGCCCCGGCTGCACAACGGGCGAGTACCGCGAGCACGGCCGCTACGAGGACGGTGACGAGGGCTGGTACACGGTCGACTCGGGTGGCTACCGCGGCAGTTCGTGCGACGGCGGGTTCAGTGCCCTACCCATGTCCGGCAGCCCGGACGAGGACCGGGGAAACACCGCCACCTGGTCCTGGCACCTGGGCGACGGCTACCGGGAGTGCGCCCTGACCGTCTTCGTGCCGAGCACCGCCCACGCACGCGACGTCGCCGGCGACCCCACCTTCTACCGGGTGCTCTCCGACCCCGACGACGCGGACTCCGCCTATACGGGCTTCGCCGTACGCCAGATCGCGCACCGGGGCAGCCAGGTCGAGGTGAGCAGCTACCCGGTCAAGGGCGACACCTTTGCCGTGCAGCTGATCGACCGGGGGCGGGACTGGGGCGACGAGGAGAGGGTGGGCGCGCATCACGCGGCGGCGCAGCTGAAGGTCTCCTGCCGCTGATCCGGTTCGGGGTTCGGGGGCCGGCGGCTCGATGGCCGGGAAACGCCACCGCGGGGCCAACTCTGCGTCCATAGTTGACGTATGAGCCTGACCACAGACGGAGAGCCACCCGGCCCCGTGCGGTTCTACCTGGCGTGCGACCACAGCGGCTGCCGGGCACGAGCCGTGTTCGACCTGGTCATCGCGGAGCCACCGCCGGACATCGAGACCGACCTGTTCGGCCATGTGCTGCACAGTGCGACCGTTGCCTCCCCGTACATCGAGCAGCTCGGATGGATATTCATCCAGCAGGAGGGCTACTGGTGCCCGAACTGCGCCTCACCGGGCCGGCGTCCGAGGTCGAAGGACGTCACGTCGTCCTGAACCCGACAAGGGGCCGGAACGGTTCGGCCGGGGCCGAAGCGTCTCGGATCTAGCGTCGGACCATGACGGAAACGAAGCACGCACCGGACGTACTCGACGCACCCGGCGCCCCCGATGTCCTCGGCGCCCCCGACATCCTCGAAGACGCCCCGGCGACGGACGACCGCGACCCCGCGCAGATCCTGACGGCCATGGTCGACCACGTCCTGGCCGTCGCCGCGACCTGGACCGCCTGGGACGGCCGCCCCGCCCCCGCCGACGACCGGATCTACACCCCGCACAAGGCGATCCGCCGCGTCGCCGACCACATGGTCGACCATCTCGCGGAGATGGAGGCCAGGCTCGCAGGAGAGGAGACACAGCCCGACCACTGGCACGCCTCGGCGACCACCACCGAGGCGGACCTCGCCCTGTTCACCGAGGCCGACCTCGACGAGGCGCGCAGCCGGCTCACCCGGCTGGCCAGGATCTGGGCGAACCGCCTGGACGCCCTGACGCCCGACCAGCTCGACAAGTCGCCCGGAACAGGGTGGACCTTCCGCCAACTCGCCTTCCACCTCGAGGGGTCGGTGTACTACGCGGACTCCGTGGGACACCTGGCGGCGGACGGGGCATCCGCCTCCCGGCCGGCCCGGCCCGACCGAACCCCGAAGCCATGACGCCCGTCCCCACGGCAACCACCCCGGCTGCCGCCTTCGCCGCCCTGCACCGCACGGCCGCCGCGCCGTTCCTGATCCCCAGGCTTCTCGGCGGTCACGACCATGTACCGTCCGGTCACGGTGGCGGACAGCCGGGAGGAACGATGAACGCTGGAAGAGGCAGGGCGGAGGTCCCGACCCGCCTGCTGGTGCACGCCCTCGTACGAGGGGACGGCACGGTGGACGCAGGGGAGCTCTACGCGGTCGCCGGCATCCTCGGCATGACCGACCAGCAGGTGAGGCTGTGCATCAAACGCCTTGTTGCCGAGGGGCGGTTCACCCACGAGGGCCGTGGACGCAAAGCCGTGCTGCGGGCCACCCGGGACGCCACGGGCTCCATCGCCCCGGACACCGCCCATGTACGTCATGCCTACCGCCAAGACCATGGACTGGCTCCGTGGGACGGCACCTGGCACTTGTTCGCCTTCGCCGTCCCCGAGGCCAGACGAGCCGCCCGGGACGCCCTGCGTGACAGCCTCCTCCGTCTGGGTGCCGCACCTGTCCAGGGCGGCTTCTACGTGAGCGCCAACCCCATCGAGCACTTCGTCGAGGCCGAGGCGCGACACCTGGACGTCCTGGACGCCGTCACCTTCCTCACCAGCAATGACCTGCGCATGGGCACCGTCGACAAGCCGGGCGACCTGGCGGCGGCTCTGTGGCCGCTGGCGGAGATCGCGGACCGGTACGACCGGCTCGCCGGTCTCGCCGAGTCCTGCCTTGCCGAGATCGAGAGCGGCAAGGCGCTGTCGGATACCGGGCAACTGACCATGGCCGTAGAGCTCGCGGCCGAGTTCACCCGCGCGATGGAGCCCGATCCGCTGCTGCCGCCCGAGTTGCTTCCCCGGCCCTGGCCCGGCAGCCGGGCCCGAGAACTCACCGCCACTTGCTGGAGCCGCCTTCTGCAGGCCCGGCCCGAAGAGGGCACCTCCACGTCCATGCCGCGCCTGTTCCGCCTGTACGGGGACGTGCTGCGGACGCCGGCCGCCGACTGACGCCCCGCTCACGCACACTGCCGGCCGCAGCGCGCCCGGCCCGGGCCGTAGCCTTGCCGCATGGAAGAAGAGCCGCAGGACGCCCCGTCGGCAAAGCGGGTCAGAGTGCTCCTCGCCGACGACGAGGCCATCGTGCGGGCCGGTGTCCGCGCCATTCTGGCGCCCGCCCCGGACATCGAGATCGTCGCCGAGGCGGGCGACGGGCGCGAGGCCATCGAGCTGGCCAGGCTGCACCGGCCGGATGTGGTGCTGCTCGACATCCGGATGCCGCTGCTCGGCGGGCTCGGAGCCGTGGCCGAGTTGCGCCGGACGGTACCGGAGACCGCGGTGGTGATGCTCACGACGTTCTCCGAGGACGAGTACATCGCCGAGGCCCTCGACAACGGTGCGAGCGGCTTTCTGCTCAAGTCCGGTGATCCGTATGACCTGATGGCGGCGGTGCGGGCCGTGCACGGCGGTGCCTCGTTCCTGTCGCCGCAGGTCGCTCACCAGGTGATCGCCCAGGTGCGCGGCGGCCGTATCGCCCGGGAGTCGGCCGCCCGGGAGCGCATCGCGGCGCTGACCCCACGCGAGCGTGAGGTGCTGGCGCTGGTGGGTGCGGGCCTGTCGAATGCCGAGATCGGCGAGCGGCTGCACGTGGTGGAGGGGACGGTGAAGGCGTATGTGAGCTCCGCCCTGAGTCGGCTCGACGTCAGGAACCGGGTGCAGGCAGCGGTGATCGCCTACGAAGCGGGACTCGTCCAGGGCCACTGAACCCGGTCATGCTCCCTGCGGTGCGCGTCGGCGGCGCACGTACCGTACGGCCTCGTGCAGCACGGTGATCGAGAAGGCCAGGCCGAGACCGAGGGCGACACCGAGCAGCGGCTCGTCCTCGAAGGCGGCACCACCGAGGTAGCCGAGGCAGGCGGAGTAGAGCGCCCAGGTGGACGCGGCGACCGCGTCGTAGCGGGTGAAGGAGCGGCGCGGGAAGCCGGTGGCCCCGGTGGTGAGCGTGGCGGCGGTGCGCCCGCCGGGGATGTAGCGGGCGACCACCAGGACGAGGCCGCCGCGCTCGTCGAGGACCTTGCCGACCCGTTCGTACGCCCTGCGGGAGCGGCTGCCGGGCTTGAGCCGCGCGAGGATCCGGCTGCCCGACTTGCGGCCTATGGCGTACGAGATGTGATCGCCGGTGAAGGCGCCGAGCGCGGCGACAAGGACCACGAGGAAGAGATGGGGGTCGCCGGTCGAGGCCGCGAAGACCCCCAGGGTGATCACCAGGGTCTCGCTGGGGACCACGGGAAAGAATCCGTCGAATGCGGCGATGCCGAAGAGCACCACATACACCCACGGTGTGGTGACGAAGCCTTCGACCGCCTGGAGGATCGCGTCATTCATGGCAGCCAACATAGGAATCGGCGCAGGTCCGGGGCTGCGCACGATCGGCAACAGCCACTACCGACTTTCGTCGGGTGTCGGGCGGCGCGGCGCCGCGTAGCGTGATCGGCGTGGACAGGCTGAGGCGTCTTGTGGACAGCGAGCGGGCGGCGGATCTGTTGCTGTGGGTGGTGATCGCGCTGCCGGTGCTGCTCAGCGGCGACGTGCCGCTGTGGCTGCGGATCGCCGGGGTACCACTGCTCGGCGTCGCGGTGGTGCTGAGCCGTCGCCTGCCCGTCGCCGCGCCGGCCGTCCCGGTGGCCATGAGCCTGGTCGCCTCGGTGGAGCTGTTCACGAACAGCTTCACCCTCGCCATGGTGGCCCTGGCGTTCCTGATGGGCCGCAGAACCGACGGGGTGCGCGGCGCGCTGGTTCTCTTCTGCACGGCGTCCGTGGCCGGTCTCGTCCCGGTCGCGGTCCTCGGGGTCACACTGTGGGACTGGTTCACTCTTCTCGCGACCGTGCTCTTCGCCCTCGTACTGCCGTGGCTGCTCGGCCGCAACCGGCGCCAGTACGCGGAACTGGTGCGTACCGGATGGGAGTTGGCCGAGCGCCTGGAAAGCGAGCAGACCCTGATCGCGGACCGGACGCGACTGCGTGAACGCTCTCGGATCGCGGGGGACATGCACGATTCACTGGGCCACGAACTCAGCCTCATCGCACTGCGCGCCGCCGCCCTGCAGGTCTCACCCGGCCTCGGCGAGCACGAGCGGGCGGCGGCGGGCGAGCTGCGGCAGGCGGCGGCGACGGCCACCCAGCAGCTGAGGGAGATCATCGGCGTACTGCGGATGGACGGCGAGGGCGCGCCGGTGCTTCCCGCCGGAGACACCGTCGAGGCGCTGGTGGCGCGGGCGGCGGCCTCGGGGATGGCCGTGGAACTCGTACGGGAAGGGTCGGGCGGACCTCTGCCACCGATGGCCGACCGGGCCGTCCACCGCGTGGTGCAGGAGGCACTCACCAACGCCACCAAGCACGCTCCGGGCGCACCCGTCACCGTCACGCTGGTGTGGCAGGCCGAGACGGTCGAGATCACTGTCACCAACGAAACACCGCCGCCGGCCCCACTTCCCGGGCCGGGACCGGACCCGGGGCCGAGCCCCAGCGGATACGGACTCGTGGGCCTCGACGAACGAGTCCGACTCGCCGGCGGCATCCTCCGGGCGGGCCCCTCGGCCGGCGGCTACGAGGTGTCCGCGCGCCTCCCGCTCGCCCCGGGCGCCGAGCCCACCCCACCGAGCGAGAACGTCTCCCGGCGCGAACTCGCCCTGGCCCGGCTCAAGGTGCGCCGCGGCACGCTCGCCGCGATCTGGGTGCCGATCACGGCCGTCGCGGTCCTCGGCGTGCTCATGTTCGGCTTCAACCTCTACACCTCGTACCGCTCCGTGCTCGACACGGACGTCTACGACCGGCTGCGCACCGGCGCGTCCGAGTCCGACATCGAGCCGCAGCTCCCCGACTACGAGCTCGACGACAACCGGCCCCCCGACGGGGCCCCCGCGGCCCCGCAGGACTCGGACAACTGCCGCTTCTACCGCACCGGCCCGCACACCTTCACCCCGGCTTACCGGCTGTGCTTCACGGACGGGCGCCTCAGCCACAAGGACATGGTGGAGATCGCCCCGTGACGCCCGACTGTCAGCCGGGGGCAGGCCGGCCCGTGCTCTGCTCCATGGCCTTCATCCCCTCGGACCGAAGACCTTCGGCGGCGTGCTCCGCGTGAGCATCGACCGCAGCAACAGCCGAACCACCACGACACGCCTCGACTCACTCAACCAGCAAGATCGCGAACTGCAACTGGACTACCGGGCCGCCCGCCAGACCGTCATGTCCGCCATCACGAAGCTGACCCCGCTCATCGGCATCGCGGTCGACTTCACCTGGATCACGAGCAGTGCGATGTCTCCGGAGGGGTGCTTGATACAGATCTCGCTGCCGGCCGCCGCCACGGTCAGCGTGAGGCGGTGGCTGTCGGCGCCGGTGAGGTAGAGGCGGCACGAATCGAGGGAGGCGCCCGGTTTGCTGTCCGGCATGCTGATCACGCTGGTATCGCTCTCCAGCGAACAGCTGATCTTCTTGCAGACGAGGCGGATGTCCCCCTTGCGGTCCTTGCGCTCGACCGGCTCCTTGATGCTCAGCGAGTTCTTCTCGTCCAGCCACAGGAGGGGGTACGCGACGGCTTGCGGCGGCTTGGGCGCGGTCGAGGAGGGGCGCGACGACCCCGGTGTCCGGCCACCAGCGTTTCCTGAGGTCGGCGCGGATGCCGATGGGGACGCCGACGACCGTGCGGACGCCACCGGACCGGGCGTCGAGGATGTGGCCGCGTCCCGGTGGCGGAGCCGGTCCGCCGCGTCCATGCCCGTCCACGCCAAACCCGTCAGCAGCAGTGCACCCGCCGTCACGGTGGCCGTGACCAGCGTGGTGTGTCGCCGGCGGGCCCGCCGCTCGTCCGGCCCCGTCGGCTGCGGCAGCGCGAGCAACGGCAGCGTGTGCACCGGGGTGGGATCGGGGACCGGAGACGGAACCATCACCTCCGGCCCTGTGACCTCCCGCCAGACAGCCGGCCCCGCGCCTGCGTCGGCGTCCCGGCCCAGTTGCTGTCGGCACCACTCGACGACCTCGGCCGGGGTGGCCCGCTCCTCCGGGTCGGCGGCGAGACACCGGGCGATGATCGGACGGAGCTGCGCGGGCAGAAGGGACAGGTCAGGTTTCGAGTGCACGATCCGGTACAGCACGCTGGCCGGGGGGCCGTCCCCGTACAGCGGCTCACCCATCGCCGCGAAGGCCGCTGTCTGGCCGAGCGCGAAGACATCGGTCGCCGCCGTGACTTCATCCGCGGACGCCTGCTCGGGAGCCATGAACTGGGGTGTGCCGATGGCGTCGCCCGTGGCTGTGTGCGAGGTGACGCCAGAGGCCAGCGAGATGCCGAAGTCGATCACCCGCGGCCCGTCGGCGGCCAACAGTACGTTCGACGGTTTCAGGTCCCGGTGCACGATTCCCGCACCATGGATGGCCTGCAGCGCCTCGGCCACCCCCGCCATCAACCACAGCACCGCCGGCACCGGCAGTGGTCCGCGCCGGGCGATGGCCTCTGCCAGGGAGGGCCCGGGCACGTACAGCGTGGCCAGCCAGGGCGGTACGCCGTCCGCGTCGGCGTTGATCAGCTCGGCAGTGTACGCGCCTCTGACCCGCTGGGCTGCCTTTATCTCCCGGCGGAACCGCTGCCGGAAGGCCGGGTCGTCGGCCAACTCCGGCCGTACCACCTTGATCGCCACCGGTCGGCCACCTTGCGTGTGCGACAGATAGACCCGACCCATGCCTCCCGCGCCGAGCCGGGCGGCGAGGCGGTAGCCGGCCACCAGGGGCGGATCGTCCGCCTGCAGTGGCTGGAACACCTCAGTCGCGTTGTTCATCGGTCCTCGTCCCCCTGATGCCCTGATCCCCTGATCCCCTGATCCCCTGATCCGATGAGCTGATCAACAGCGGCAGCTTAATGGGGCGTCATTGTCGTGACCCGCACGCTTCTTGTGCTGGCTGCACCTCGGCTTCGCGTCCGCCGGTCGCTGCGTCGGTGCCTTCATGGCTGTACCCGGCGGCCCTGCTGGAGCGGGTGTGCCGGTGCAAGGACCGCTGAGCACTGCCCGTATCCGCAGGGAACCGCCGGGTTCCGGCTCGGTGAGCGATCTGGCCGGCTAGCTGTTGACGCAGGCGTTGCCCGCTGCCGGGTTGAGCACTCCGATGACGTTCACGGTGTTGCCGCACGCGTTGACCGGGATGCTGACCGGTGCCTGGACGACGTTGCCGGACAGCAGACCGGGCGAGCCCGTCGCGGTCCCCACGGCTGAGTCCTTCGCGTTGACGGTCAGGGTCGTGGGGTCGGGGAGGTTCAGGCCGACCGTGGTGACCGTTTCAGGGCCGTTGACGTAGGTTCCCGCTTCGTCGGCGGTGACATTCACCGTGACCGTGCAGGACTCCGTGCCGACGGCCAGGTCGCCGCCGTCCAGAGCCACCGACGAGCCGCCCGGCTCAGCGGTGACGGTGCCGTCGCCGCAGGTCGTCGACGCGTTCGCGTCCGAGGCCACATTCACGCCGTCGGGCAGGCTGTCGGTGAAGCTGAAGTCGTTCTTCGCCGCCAGTTCACTGGTGTTGGTCACCGTCATGGTGAGCGTCGAGGTGCCGCCCTCGTCGATGGTGGCAGGACTGAATGCCTTGTCCAGCTGCGGAGTCGCATCCAGGATCCGAATGTTGTCGAAGGCGTGGTCATTGCCGTACCACTCGCCTTGCCCGTTGACCATCTTGATGCCCAACTGGCTGTCGTTGAGCAGTACAGCTCTGTTGCTGGCGAACGTCCCGGCCATCACCCCGCTACCTCCGGGGTAGGGCTTGGAGTTGGGGTCGGTGCAGGGATTGATGGGGGTGGTGAAGGTAGGGGTGTCTGACCCGTTGCCGGTCAGATAGAACTTCAGCAGAGGGGTCACTTGGTCGCAATTCACGGCGGCTGCGTCCACTGCGAAGGTGATGTAGCGGTTCGGCTTCGTGATCGGGATCGGCTGCTCGGTCCGGAATTCCACCTGGTCGGCTCCAGGTGACACCCAGTTGGTGTAGGCCGCGACCACGTGGTTGGTCGGCGGATTCGTTCCGCCCACCTGTCCCAGCGCATTGGCCATGTCCTTCAATACTGCCGGGCAGTCAGGCTGATCAGCACCGGTCTGATCGAGGATGATGCCGTTGCACTGTCCGTGGTCAAGCCACGATGGGTCGGCCGTGTACGTCTCGTCGAGCGGTGGAGCGCCGACGTAGTCCTCCAGGAAGACCGGAGTCTCGCCTGCGTTTTCGAAGTCTTCGACGAACACCGCAACCGGGGCCTGTGGGACCCCTGGAGTGCCAGGTGCATGAAGGGCGCTCACCCCTGCCGACGCAGCCGGAGCTTGGGCTTGGGCTTGGGTTTGAGCGGCAGGAAGAGTACTCGCGATCGCAAGTGCCACCAGGGACACCGATGCAGTGCGCGTGCACCAGGAAAGTTTCACTGCAGAAATTGTCGCCACCTCTTTTCCAGTTGTCACGACGTGCAAGCAACAGTGAACATGGGCATATATGAAGCGGCCCGGACAATTTGCTATGCATCGCGAAAAATAGGCCGACCGCATTCAAGCACGCGCCCCGAAAGAAAAGTGACCGGCCAGGTTGGTGATTGCGTCTTTCACCGCGCTGGTCGAGCCTGATTTAAACCTGCGAGTGTATATCGAAGTTTTATTCAATGATGCTCAGATATGCGCTGCATACTCAAAAGGTTGATTATTTGAGAAATGGCCTGCGCATTCGCATTGAGCCTGCACATTCGCATTGAGGTCGCGGAACGGGTAGGTCGCCAAATCCGTGGAACCGACCGGCCCCAGCAGCAGCAGGTTTTCCCTGGCCTTCGCCCGCCTGCGCGCCCGCGCCGTGCGCGGGCCTTGATGAAGTGGGGAAAGTTCTACCGCGCTGGGATCGCGACGGTTTTCAAGACCGGTCCGCGTATCGCCGCTACGAGCCTTTGACCTGGGCATACAGGTCCGGCAAGACTCGCATGCGCACTTCCTGGCCGGAGGTTGGCCGACCGCTCCCGTCGGTGACTCCTTCATCCCGCCCGCCACCACACCCGCGGTAGTCGGTCGAACTGGCTGGTACCGCAGGGACGCATCTGGTTGCGGCCTGCGGCGATGTGCAAGGCCGCCGCCTTCTGGCCCCTTCCCGTGTGGCCAGGCTGATGTATCCCCGTAGTACTGGATCCATGCCCGGGGGCGGGTACGGCCGCTGGGGGCACTGCTGGACCCCCGCTCTGCGCCTGCCGCTAGAGTGCGATGCTTGTTCGATTTGCCGCGGGGTGGAGGGGGAGTCGCTGTGAGCGCGCAACTGAGGGACACTGCCGTGGAGTTGGCGGAGATATTGTGGCGGGAACACACCGTGTACCGGGAGCGGTCCGGGGGCGTGGTCATCCGGGGTGAGCATGTACGGCGGTGGGTCAGCCTTGCTCCGGCGGGCGGCCGGGACGTGGTCCTCGTACGCGCGGGGCGCATCCTGGACGGCGGCACCACCGCTCCGGCGCGTTCGGAGGCCCTGGTGCCCCTCTCCGCCGGTACAGGCGTGCTCGCCGCGACCTGCCGTCGCCTGCTCGCCGAGGCGGCAGCCGATGTGGCGCCGGTCGCGCCAGGACAGGCAGCGCCCGGGCGGTCCAAGCGGTCCGGGAAGGCCGCGCGGCCCAAAGGCAGTGGGAAACACACCAGTTTCGGTTCATGGGTGATCCTCGCCTGCGTCGCCGGTGTGATCGCCCTGTACGTCTACCGCACCGCGATGCACGGCTGACCAGTACTGCAGGGACACATCGGCCTGGCCACACGGGAAGGGGCCAGATGGTAGAGGCGACCAGGCGGCGGCCCTTGCGTAGCGCCGCAGGTCGCAACCAGACCGCAGAGTGACGAGAAGGTGTAGGGCACGCTGGACGTACGCCCAGCGTGCCCTACACCTTGGTGCCCTAGCGCACGCTGGTGAAGTTCTTCCAGCCAGTGCCGATCTTGACGCCGGAGCCGATGCCGCCGGTGCCGTTGCCGGCATAGCGGTACAGGTCACCGGTCGTGGTGCGGCCGAGGATGTCGTCCTTTCCGTCGGCGGTGAGGTCGCCGATGCCGACGAAGTCGGCCATGCCGCCCCAGCCGGAGCCGATCTTCGTGCCGGAGGAGATGGTGCCCTTGCCGGTGCCGTAGTAGCGGTAGAGGTCGCCGTTGGTGGTGCGGGCGACGAGGTCGGCGTGCTTGTCGCCGTTGAGGTCCCCCGCGCCGACGATGGTCAGGTTCTTCCAGCCGGTGCCGATCCGGCCGGTGCGGGTGAAGCCGCCCGTACTGGTGCCCGCGTACAGGTACAGGTCACCGGTCGCGGTCTGCCGGGCCACCAGGTCCGGGATGCCGTCGGCGGTGAGGTCGCCCGAGTAGGTCAGGCCGTCGAAGGCCTTCCAGCCGCTGCCGATCTTCGTGTGCGGGGCGTCCGGGGTGACGACCTTGCCGCGCTCGGGGGAGTAGCGGTACAGGAAGCCGTCCTTGTCGGTGACCAGGGTGTCGTTGGTGCCGTCGCCTTGGAGGTCGCCGAAGGGGACGAGGGTGGAGGTGGTGGGCCAGGTGCCGCCGTCGGCCTTCGCCGATACCCTGCCGGAGGCGTTGCCCTGGTAGATGAGCAGGGAGCCGTCGGTGCCGCGGGCGTAGAGGTCCGGGTAGCCGTCGTCGCCGACATAGTCGCGGCGCACGACGGCACCGCCGGTCACCGGCACCGTCCCGAGGACGGAAAGGTCCGCCTGGACACCGTCGGCGGGCTTCGCGGTAAGGGTCCAGGTGTAGGCCCCGTTCGGGACGTACTTCCCGGCCGCGTCCTTGCCGTCCCACGACGGCGCGACCAGCCCCCGGGCCTCTTTGCCGGAGAGCGTCCGTACGGTCTCCCCGGTCGCCTTGTTCTTCAGCGTCAGCGCCCACGACCCCGCCGGCTTCGAAAGCCACCAACGCGGCTTCCACGCACCGGCCTTGATGTCCGCGGCGGGCGTGTCGGCGTCGATGGCGGCGATCTGGGAGGCCGGAACGCCGGACGGGACGATCCGCACTCGGCGATCCGCGCCCGTGTAGGCGACGTGACCGCCGAAGCGGTCGACGGTCCACCCGGAACGCCGCCCGGTCCGGTCACCGAGCTCGGCGGCGGTGGCGACCACCCGCTGGGGCAGGTCGGCCTCCTTGTCGCTGACCGGGAGTCCGTTGTGCAGGTCGACGAGGGTGAGGCCGGCCGCGTCCGAGCGGCGGACCAGGTAGCCGTCGCCGAGGAGCGTCTCGTCGGACCCGAGCTTCAGGGAACGCTTGGCCTGCCGGTCGTAGACGCCGGCGCCCTTGAAGTCGTGCCAGTAGTTGCTGCACCGCCAGTACACCCAACGGCCCACGGCCTGGAGATCACTGGGGACACAGCCCGCGTCGAAGGACTCACCGACGGCATCCGTCGAGAGGTTCTTCGCTTCCACCCGGGTCTGCACGCCCGAGCCGGTGTCGTCCCACCGGCCGAGGGCGCTCCACAGCGTGTTGCCCCAGACGGAGGCCGCGACCGGCTCCCGGTTCAGGAGCACCTTCCCGGTGTCGGCGTCCTTGAAGTGGAGGACCGCCTGCTTACCGCCTGACGCCTGGTTCACCACACCGAACCGGCCCGAGAGGTCGACGAGTTGCGGGCTGCTGAGTCCGGAGGTCACCCTCGGGCCCCACGGGGCGGCGCCGTTTTGGTAGAGCATGGTGACGTCCTGCTCGGTCGCGGCCTTGCGGCCGTGATGCCCGTCGCCGCTCGCGAACATGGACACGCAGTAGGTGCCGTAGGTGGGACTGCAGCCGTCGTCGTCCCGGCCGGACACGGTGCCGTCGACGGTCGAGTTCAGCTCCTCCGGACGGCCGGAGGTCGTCAGCCAGGTGCTCCGGTAGCCGCCGATGGTGGTGGCAGGGTTGTAGTGCTGCGAGTCGTCGGCCGTGGTGAGGATGCCGCTGCCCAGCGAGATGCCGGCCGGCTTGGCCTCCCGGTTCTCTATGTCCGCCAGGCGCTTGCGGGTGACGGTGCCGTCCGCGGCGGGGGTGAAGAGGTAGTACCCCCAGTCGAGTGCGCCGTAGGTGGTGTTCTCCTCCGCGCCGGCCACCAGGAGCGAGCCGTCGGGCGTGCGGTGCACCGAGGGGGAGGCGACGGCCAGCAGGGACTTCCAGCTCCCCGTGGCGTCGCGCAGGACGAGGTGGTTGCCCCGGTACTCGCTGTCGCCGGGGTTGGGCGGGGTCACGGTGACGAAGTCGTCGCCGAGGCGCCGTACGACGTCGTTGTACGAGGCCACGTCCCGCAGGTCGACGGTGGTCGGCTCCGCGTCCAGGTCGTCACGGCGGTACACCTGGGCGGCGTCGTTGGACGGGGCGCCGAGGTGGAAGACGGTGTCCCGGTCGAAGGAGACGCGCTCTCCCCGCGTGGAGAGCGCCTTCACGCTCCCGGTGGCGAGGTCGACGACCCACCACCCCTGGGACATTGTGCTGTCCTCCCACTTGATGCCGCGGACAGCGACGGACCGGGCGTCGCCCTCGCTGATGGAAAGCGTCCACCCCTCCGGCAGGCCCTCCAGCTTCCGGTCCCGCACCTCGCCGTCCTCCAGGTGCAGGAGGTGCAGATCCGTCACGGCCTTCTCGTCACCGGTCCGGGTGATGACGGTGTCGCCGTAGGTCGCGACGTACGTCTGGCCCTCCGGGATCGGGACCGTGGTCGACGATCCGCCGTCGGCCCGCTGCTGGAGCGTCACGCGCGGGGTCGGGGACTCCGCGTAGAGGGCGACGGTGTCGGAGCCATGACCGAAGTCCGACGGATACTTGGCGAAGCGGAACTCGTCCACGTCGTAGGCGAGCGGCTCGGGCAGCCGGTGATCGAGGATGGTCGTCACACCGGTGGCGTAGTCGATCCAGCGGAGGCGGTCGTCACCTTCCTGGGCGGTGAGGAATCCGGTCTCGCCGGCGTTCAGGACGATGGTGGCGCGGGGCACGAAGCGTGCGCCCGGGCTGATGACGACGGGATCGGCGGACGCGTCGCGGGTCTCGGCGACGGCCGTCCCCGCAGCGGTGCCTATTCCGGCGGTCATGGTAAGTGTGACGGTGAGAGCGATACGGCCGAGCGCGCGCTGCTGGCGCGTGGCCCGTCTGTTCAGCGGACGAATCACGAAAGAGCCCCTCCCCAAGGTGAGCGACGCAGGGGGGCGCCCATGGAACCGCCGCTCGTCCCCGCGCGCGAGGGCGACGGTACCAGGAGGGATCACCACACGACACCCAGTTTCGAACCTGTTCAAAGGCTGACCGCAGTCCGTCCGCGTCGGGCCACTTGCCGGACCCGCGTCGGAGGTACCCGCCGGCGGCGCGGACTTGCCAAGGATGTCGAGGCAGGGTGCTCGTCGAACGCGCAGTGGACGAAGGCAACGGCCCCGGACCGTGATCGGTCCGGGACCTTTCGCCTGGTGCCCCCGGCAGGATTCGAACCTGCGACACCCGCTTCAGGAGTGGGGTCGAGTCCTTACCGGGTAGTGCCCGGCGCTGCTGCGCGATGCTGTTTCCCCTGGTCAGAACCGCACGGCGAGCCACTCGATTCCGGTTCATGCCGCCCTGTACCGGGCTGTCCGCTCACGCATTGCTCATGCGCTGCCGGCTGCTGAGCAACGCGTGGGTCAGATCTGGCCGAGGTCGATCTCCACCGGGACGGGGGCCGCTGCCTTGAGGACGCCGGTGAACACGTCTCCGTCCCGGTAGGTCTTCGTCGCGGGGTCGAGTACGTAGGTGTACACGAGAGGAACGCCTGTCGCGGCCTGCTCGATCCTCCAGTAGAAGCCGATGCCGGCCTTGGCGTACTGGTCGACCTTCACGATCCGGTCGGTGGTCTCCGAGCCTGGCGAGACCACCTCCGCGACCAGCAGCACGTGCTCAGGGCGGGTGGGAGTGACGTCGATCGTTTCTGCGCGGTACACGACAACGTCCGGTCGCCGATTGGTGAGCGGGACGTCCTGAAGTCGGACGTCGAAGTCCGTGTCGGCGTTCCACTCCGGGCCCGCGGCGGCATCCAGGGCGTTCGCCACAATCCGGGCCAGCCGGTTGTGCCGCTTGGAGGCACTCGGACTCACGACGACCATCCCGTCCACGATCTCGATACCGGCGCACTGCTCCTCGGACCAGGACTCGTACTCCTCCGCCGTGATCTGTTCATGCATCCACGCCGGGGCAACCATCTCGGCCGTCATGTAGCACCTCCCGGACACTGCGCTGCGGGCCCGATCCCGCTGGATTCAGCGTACTGTCTGCCCTCCGCCCGGCACGCCTATCCCGCTCACGCACCCTCCGCGTCGGCCGCCATCCGACCAGCGCGCCCACGGCGAGAGTGAGGAACCGGCACGGTGGCCTCGTCACCAGGGGACCGGAACAGGCCAGCGGCACCACTGACCCAGTGCGGCAGCCGCCGCGGTACCGCCGGCGAGGATACGGTGCGGCGGGGACGTTGTCCCGTTCGGTACGCGTCTGCTGCCCGCGACGGATCGGGCGGTCGCCGAGGCCGCCGCCCGGCTTGTACCGCACGCCGTCGCCACCTCTGTGAACGCCGCGGGTGTGGGGCCCGGGCTCACGATTCCGTGAGCATCGCTCGGCCTTCGCGGCGGGGGTTCACTTCGTCAGTCGCTTCGGAGAACGGTGAACCGCAGCCCCGGTGGCCGGGGTTGCGCCGCTAACCCCTCGGTCCTCCAACGTCGTCCTTGGCCCCAGTGGCGGGTGCCGTACCGATTTGATGGAGGAAGTACATGAAGGCCGAACGCACTGCGATTGCTGCGCTGGGCGCTGTGGTTGCCGGAATCATCGCCGTGTCGCACCCCTCGCTCATTCCGGCGATGACGCTGGCCGTGGCCGTGTGGGTGGCGCTCGCTCTGTATCTCAAGGTGTGAACCAGCTCTGTCAGAAGCCCGCCGCGACAGTTGGAGGAGAGAGATGAACCCTGGCCGCCCTAACTCACCTTGCCAGGCAAGGACGCCTACGACGACTTGGGAGGACGTAGACGTGCCATCTGCCTTCAGTGACCCTCGTCCAGTCGGCTGGCGGGACTGCGATGATGTGCCGCGCGCGCTCGAGATTCTGGATGCCGACGAGACAGAGGATTCGTGAGCGACGGCCGAAGGGCGGCCCGGACGTGACTCTGGGTCGCCCTCGCGGTCCTGTGTCTTCTTGGATGAAACATGATGTCAGCTGACCAACAGGCCCGATTTGTGACGCCCTCGCAACCGTCCCAATCCGGCCGTTCTTGTTGGCGCCTGCCATGCCCCGCGCGGACAGTGAGGAGCGGGTGTCGTTGTGGACATCCCGTGTCCGCACGGTTCCTGAGGCGAAGCCGGTCACCCCAGGTGCGGCGCCGAGGAGTTTGCGCGCGGGCGAGTCGGGCGCGGAGCTCGGTCACCTCGTCCAGAAGGAGATCGACGCAGGTGCGGGCATCGGCGATTTCCTCGATGGCCTTGTCGATCTGGC
Source organism: Streptomyces sp. NPDC058239 (assembly GCF_042882185.1). Taxonomy (NCBI): domain Bacteria; kingdom Bacillati; phylum Actinomycetota; class Actinomycetes; order Kitasatosporales; family Streptomycetaceae; genus Streptomyces; species Streptomyces sp. NPDC058239. The sequence continues at coordinate 9,987 of NZ_JBHVWS010000023.1, read as the reverse complement.
TGGAACGCCGGACCAGGAGCGCGAGTTGGCCGTCGATCCGCGCGAGCCCGACTTCGAGTTCGGCGAGCTCCAGGGCGATCTCTCCGTCGGGCATGGCGGTCGCTCCATTCGCCGCCGTGGCGTCCTCTACGACGACGACCCGAAGAGCCGCCGTCACCATGCCGTCCCGCTGCCTGCTCCCTGCATCGCGCTCCTCCGCTGGCACCGCATGCGGCAGGCGACTGCCCGCGCGAAGGCGGGGGAGAAGTGGCAGGAGTCCGTCTATGTCCTCACCACCCGCACCGGCCGCCCGGTCGGGCCGCGCAACGTCTACCGCTCCTTCACTCGCATCGCCCAGTCCGCTGGCCTCCGTATCATCCGGCTGCACGACGCCCGGCACGGCACGGCGACGCTCCTCACGGCGCCCGGAGTCGCGCCCCGCATCGTGATGGAGATCCTCGGGCACTCCCAGATGAGCATCACCATGGACGTGTACACGCACGTCGTGCAGGACACACAGCGCGAGGCCATGAGCCACATGGACCGGCTGCTGAGGAGGCGTCCCCGGTCGTCAGTGACCGTCGCCGTTGATGTCAATGGTGGATGTCAAAGCAGAAGGGGCACCTCCGGAAATCCGGAGGTGCCCCTCTGACCTGTGTTCCCCCGGCAGGATTCGAACCTGCGACACCCGCTTTAAGGAGAGTGGTCAGGTGACCCCGGCTCTGACCTGCGGCTCGCTGTCGACGATGAACCCAAGCCCACCACGCCGCCGGCCACCCCGGCTCCCCGTGGCTCCCCGCTCGACCTGGCACGGTTGTGGCACGACCCGACCCGACCCTAAGTTCGCCCGGGCTGCCATCGCACCTGCTCGCACCACGGGCAGCAGCGCCGTTGAAAGCCGCTCAACGCTGCAGCGGTCCAATGTCGTTGACGTCAACTGCGGATGCTAGATCGCCCTCTCTGCCGCTCAGGCCCAGGCTGCAAGATCACGTTTTGGTCCGAAACGGGGCGGTGGCGCGGCAGGGGAACCTGTCCCGGGTTGCCGACGTCTACTTGGCGCGAAGATCTACTGAGGGGGACACGCATGAACTGGACCGGGCGATTCGCGGGCGGGCTACTGGCGGCGGCCATGGCGCTGTCGGCAGCCGCGTGCACGGCCGACAGCAGTAGCGGCGGGGAGGAATCGGCTTCCTGCGTCAACCTGTTCACGCACGAGGGCCGATTGTATCGGGACGTGGCGAACGTGGACTTCACAGTCGGGAAGAAGCTCGGCGTCGCAACCAAACGACCCTGCGAAGACACCGGCGGCCAGGACAAGGACGAGGAGCCGGCCACGACGGGGACCGCCTACGAGGTGGACGGCATCTCTCCGAAGGTCGCCATCGCCATCGGGGACACACCTGAGGAAGCCACGTTCTTCGCCTCCTACTCCGGCTCAGAACTCCCGCCCGAGGTAGAGGAACTGATCGACGGCTCCTGATGCGAAGTACGGGGCTCGTGGTAACTGAACAACGATCTTGAAAACCGTCGTGGCAGCGATGTCACCGTGGGTTCAAATCCCACACCCACCGCAGTTGAACGCACCCTGACCAGGTGAATCGGTCGGGGGCCGTTCGTCTGCGCGCTGTCCGTCGGTATCCGTGGTTCCCCGTCAGTTCCCGGCCGAACGGGCACGGCAAGGGCACGGATACCACCTCGGCAGCAGCGGGAGTCCTTAGGATGGCGGACAGGGTGGAGCTGTAGCGCAGAGGTCGTCGCGCGCGGTCTCCAAAATCGCGAGGACGCCGGTTCGAATCCGGCCGGTTCTGCCCTCTCGCCGTATCCGGCGTGGCTCTACAGCGCTTCGTCTCGGGCCAGGATCAGGCTGACCGAGCCCTCTTCGAGATTGATGCCGCCCTCAAGATGCTCGTGGTACCCGTCCCTGAGTTCGGGATCTGCGAGCCCCATGAGTCGCTCAGCCAAGTCGCGCAATCCTGCGGCATTCGCCGCAACGGTGATCTCGGTCGCTGAGCCGTACACCTTGATCCTGGGTTCATCCATGCGGTCACGCTGCAGCGGGCCTTCACCACCCATCCCAACCCACCACTCACCCCAGCTCCCATCCCGTCCGCCTTCGGCCCACACACCGTGGAGCGGGCGTGGTTCAGGGCGTCAAGGTGGAGCGCGCCACTGTACGAACGACCTTGACGCCCTGGGCCGCGACTGCTCGGCTCTGCCTTTCTGCGGCCGGCGTGCGCCCTGTTGCCTTCCCGGACGAGATCCTGACCGACGTCGTCGAGCACCTGGAGCGCTACGCGGGTGCCGGCCGCGATGGCCACGTCTTCCTCGGCCCCCAGGGCGGACAGCTGCGGCGCAGCAACTTCCGGGACGACTGGATCAAGGCGCGCAGGGACGCGGGCATCGCTGCCAACGTCCACTTCCACGATCTGCGCCACACGGGGAACAATCTCGTCGCGGCGACGGCGAGCACGCGTGAGCTGATGACGCGCATGGGACACAGCACCGCCCGTGCCGCGCTGATCTATCAGCACATGACGGCCGACCGGGACCGTGCGATCGCTGACCGGCTGGGGGCGATGATCCGCAAGCAGCAGGGTGACGCCGGGACGTAGTGGCACACGCATGGCACGGCCGTGATCATGCAAAAGGGCCAGTTCGAGAGGATCAAGCCTCTGAACTGGCCCTTAGCACTGTGCCCCCGGCAGGATTCGAACCTGCGACACCCGCTTTAGGAGAGCGGTGCTCTATCCCCTGAGCTACGAAGGCGGGGATCTGTCGGACAACGTGTCTGGAACCCGGCCCGGGTGGGCGGTGGGCTTCAGATGGGCTGCTGACAGGGTTGTGGTGGTCCAGCCGGTGAGGCCCGGGCCGCCGCGAACAGTGTAGCGGGTGGGTGCGGCCCGTACTGGGGGGTGGGGATTCGACTCCTGACCTTTCGAGGGGTCCCTTCCTCTGGCGAAGAATGTCCGGTGACTGCAAAGCGATAGTCAATGGAAGGTAAAGTGGGCAGAGGTGTACCAGCAGTTGAGGTCGACGGCGTCGGTGAAATCGCCGTGAGCGCGGCGCGCACCTGCGTGGCCGGACGCGTCGTCAACTGAGGTGCCGCAAGCGGCTTACGAGCGGGGTGTGCATTGCTGTCAGGACTGTGGAAGCGGCACGGCCTGATCTTCGGTGCCGGGGTGCTGTGCATCCTGGTGAACAAGCAGGGCCTGGGCCCCCTCTGGTACACCGGCGTCGCGCTGCTCGCCGTCGGTGGGCTCATGCGCTGGACCCTGGCGCGCAGCCAGCGTCCGCCCCGGGGGCGAGTGCCGGTGCCGGTGCCGGTTCAGGTGCCCGCGGCCGGCCGCTGGATGGTGCTCAATGGTCCCGGCACGAAGGTTCCCAGCCATGTGCACAGCCACGCGCAGACATATGCCGTCGACCTGAAGTACGACCCGCCCCAGGGTGAAGCGGACTCACCGGCGGCGCCGCCGTTCCGCCGGCTCTGGCCGTTCGGGCGGCGTCCCCGGCTCTATCCCGCCTTCGGTATGCCGGTGCTGGCACCGGGCGACGGGGTCGTCGTGGCGACCGCGGGCAGGCAGCGCGACCATCTGTCCCGGACGTCCCTGCCCGGCTTCGCCTACCTCTTTGTGGAGGGATTCATTCGCAGCCTGGGATGGCCCTGCCATCTCTTGGGGAACTACATCCTGCTGGACCTCGGGAACGGCGTGTACGCGGGCTGCGCCCATCTGCGGCGCGGCTCCCTCCGGGTGGCTGTGGGCGACCGGGTGACGGGCGGTCAGGAGATCGCCGAGTGCGGAAACTCCGGAAACTCCTCCGAGCCGCATCTGCACTTCCAGCTCATGGACGGCTCCGATGTCATGACCGCGCACGGCCTGCCGTTCGAATGGCGCTATCGCGATGACGACGGGATGGAGCGGACCGGAGTGCCCGAGGACTTCGCCCATGTCGTTCGGGTGCAGTCTCATGGCGCCTTCGCGCCTCGTCCGGATGATTCCGTTTGAACCTCCTCGGGCGGGTTCCCGGTCAGGGTGAGACGGGGGCCGGAGGGTCTCTTGACGAGGGGCGGGGGCGGGCATACCGTCGCGAATGTACTGAGCAAGCGCTTAGAGAGGTCGTTCGTGCCGCACACCGACCCGACTCCTGCCGCCCCCGACCCGGACGCCCAGGCATCGGCCGCCGCAGAGGCCGCCGCCGCGGAGACTGTCGCTCGTGTCGAAGCCGCGCTCACCGGTCCGGGAGCCCCGTTCGCCGTGGTGCGGGTGGAGGACGGGGTGCATGCGGGCTCGCTCGTGTACGCGGACGGGCCCAGGACACTCCGTGAGTTCGTGGAGGCCACCTGGGCCTTCGGGGACCGGCCGTTCCTGATCGCGGGGGAGCGCAGCTACTCCTACGCCGAGTTCTTCGCCGCCGCGTCCGCGCTGGCGTGCCGGATGACCGGGGCGTACGGGCTCCGCCGGGGTGACCGGGCCGTCGTCGCGATGCGTAACCACCCTGAGTGGCAGATCGCCTTCTGGGCCGCGCAGCTGGCCGGTCTGGTTGCCGTACCGCTCAATGCCTGGTGGACCGAGGACGAGTTCACGTACGCGCTGGACGACTCCGGGCCGAGGGTGCTCCTGGTGGACGGCGAGCGTCTGCCCAGGGTTGCCGGGTGGGCGGCGAAGAACGGGGCGCGCGTGGTCGTCTTCCACGAGGAGGGGGCGGTTCCGGACGGCGTCGAGCGGTACGAGGACCTGCCCGCGCCCGATCCGCTCGCCGCGCCCCCCGAGGTCGAGATCCGGCCCGAGGACGACGCGACGATCATCTACACCTCCGGCACCACCGGCCGGCCCAAAGGCGCGGTCGCCACGCATCTCGCCCAGGTGGGGGCCGCACTCAACCCGCGGTACCACGCGGCCGCCTCCATGCTCGGGCGCGGGATCATCCCGGGGCAGGGGCCCGCCCCGGTGTCGCTGCTGACGTTCCCGTTCTTCCATGTCGCCGCGTTCACCGGCTTCTACGCGGCGATGGCGGCGGGCGGCACGCTCGTCCTGATGCGCAAGTGGGATGCCGAGGAGGCGCTGCGGCTGATCCGTGAGCACCGCGTCACGCACTACGCGGGCGTCCCGGCGACCGCGCTCCAGTTGCTTGCCGCGGCCGAGCACGCGGGCGACGGCCTGGAAAGCCTCCAGATGCTGAACACCGGCGGGGCCGCCGCCCCGCCCGACCTCGTCGCGCAGCTGACCGCCCGCCACGGCGACCGGATCGAGCCCCGCAACGGCTATGGCCTGACCGAGACCAGCGGTGGTGTCCTGGCGAACTTCGGCGCCGAATACCGGCTCCACCCCGGCAGTGTCGGCCGTCCGACGCCCACCACCGAGGTGCGGATCGCCGGTCCTGCCGACGAGGCACTGCCCGAGGGCGAGGTCGGTGAGCTGTGGCTGCGCGGCCAGTCCCTGGTCCGTGGCTACTGGCGGGACGAGGCGGCGACCGAGCAGGCGTTCACCGACGGCTGGTTCCGGACCGGTGATCTCGCGGTCGTGCACGCGGGGCGGGTCAGTGTCGTCGACCGGATCAAGGACATGGTGATCCGCGGCGGGGAGAACGTGTACTGCGTGGAGGTCGAGGCGGTGTTGCACGACCACCCGGACGTCGAGGACGCGGCGGTGCTGGGGGTGGCGCACCCGGTCCTGGGCGAGGAGGTCGCCGCCGTCGTCCGGCTGCGGGCCGGTGCCACGGTCACGGTCGAGGAGCTGCGGGCGCACGTCGGGCGGAGTCTGGCCGCGTTCAAGGTCCCGGCCCATGTGCTCGTACGCGATGAACCGCTGCCCCGGAATCCGACCGGGAAGATCCTCAAGCGGGAGTTGCGCGGCCCTGTCGAGGCGGAGGTGCGGCGGGCGGCCGGGGGCGAGTGATCGCGGGCGGTCGGATGAGTGGACGCCGGTGGACGGGAGGGAGTGATCACGGGCGGTCGGGGCGAGTGATCACTGTGGTCAGGGGCGAGTGATCCGGACGCGGTAGTCCCCCTTGTCGTTCTTGTCGATCACGGAAATGCGTATCCCGCTGGCCCGGTCGCTGAAGGTCTCGCCCGGCTCGTAGGGGGCGTCGGAGAGCTCGGCGTGCACATTCGGCAGCCGGGTGCAGCCGCTGCTGTCCTTGGTGCTGTCCGTCACGGACACCGGTCCCTGACCGGTGTCGATGTCCGAGCTCACCTTGTAGATCAGCACGCCGGGCCGGCAGACCGCCTGGTCGTTGCCTGCCCGGGTCCGTACCTCCACCGCGTAGCCGGACTCACTGCTCAGCGGTATGAACGCCAGCTTCGTGCCGCCCTTGGTGGCCAGCGGCTGCAGGACGTGGTCGCTGGTGCCGGGCTTGGAGGCGCAGCTGATCTGCTTGTTGTCCAGCCAGCCGAGCTTCCACTTGTGCCAGCCCAGCAGATCGTTATTGACCCCCCAGTCCTCGGACATGATGTCCCAGTGCCCTACCGAGCCGCCGCCCTCCAGGGTGTAGAGGTCGGGAAGGCCGAAGATATGGCCGTTCTCGTGCGGCAGGACGCGGTATCCGGTCTGTGCGTACGACCCGGAGCCGTCGTCCTGGCGGCTGTAGATGAAGGACGCGTTGGTGAGCGGGACGCCGTCCGCGCGCGGGGCGTCGTCATTGCCGGAGAACGTCACGGACAGGACGGTGTCCAGGGCGGATGGCCCGGCGTTCGGGGTGACCAGGATGTTGACCAGGTCGTACGTACTGAAGTCGACCTTCGGGTCGGCTGCGGCGACTATGTCCTCGGCGAGGTGGTGGTAGCCCGGCTCGTACGGTGATCCGCGGTCTATCCCGTACTCCGAGAACGGCAGTGGCATCCGTAGCCAGGACTTCACGGGAGCGTCGGGGATGTAGGTGAGTCGCCCGTACGAACCGGTCCGGAACCACTCGGCGGTCTGCGGGAAGAATTCGGCGTACCGGTCCATCGCCGGCTCGGGGCCCGGCGCGTCCGGGAAGTCGATCATCAGGTTGAGGGCGTGAATCCTGCCCGTGGAGCGAGCGTAGCCCGCCGGAGTCGGTATGCCTTCCGACATCTGTACGCCCATGGTCACCGGTATCCGGCACGGGGCGATCCCCGCCGAACGGGCCGTGGGCGCCGGGCCGGCCGAGGCCCGGCCGGGTATCGGGAGATTGCTGCTGGCCGTGGCCGTTGCGGCAATGACCAGGGCTGTTGCCGAGCCGAGAGCGATCGGGTGACGGTGCCTGCGTATCCGGTGGCGGGTCTTCTGCATATAGGCGCCTCGGGGTCCGCGGCAGCCGGCCGACCCCGACTGCCCTCTGCGGATCAGCCTGTGACGGGTGGTGCGGCACCGCTCGTTGGGTGCGCCGATCGGTTGGTTTTCCCGTCCTGGAGGTGTGGCTCAGCTCACATTGTGGTGGGAAATAACCGGGGATCCTTTCCCCGTTTGAACCTGTGTCCCCGTGAAAGCGGGGAGGTAGTCCCCGGTTACGGGAAGGGGGCGCCATGAAGAACGAAGAGCGTCGCAATGACCAACGGCGTCGTAATGAGGGCTGGAAGAGCCGGAAGGTAGGGGCAGCCGTCGTGGATACCGTCACTCGCACCGCCGCGGGAGCAGTGCAGCCCCGGACGACCCGTCCGCGGGCCGACGCGCTGCGCAACCGGGAGCGGATCGTGACGGCCGCGCGCGAGATGTTCGTCGAGTTCGGGCCGGATGTGCCGCTCGACGAGGTGGCCCGCCGCGCCGGCGTCGGCAATGCCACGCTCTACCGGAACTTCCCCGACCGGGCCGCGCTGACGCACGAGGTCGTGCTCGCGGTCACCTCCCGCACCACCGACCGTGCCGAGGAGGCGACGGCCGAAGAGGCCGATCCCTTCGCCGCGCTCAGCCGCTTTGTGCACGCGGCGGCCGACGAGCGGATCGGGGCGCTGTGTCCGATGCTGTCCGGCGGCTTCGACAAGGACCATCCCGAATTGCTCGCCGAGCGTCGGCGCCTCGAAGAGGCCGTCGAAGGGCTCGTGGCGCGCGCCATGTCCGCGGGGCGCCTGCGCACCGACATCGCCGTCGGTGATGTGCTGGTCGCCCTCTCCCAGCTCACCCGGCCACTGCCCGGCACCGGCTGCCTGGACATCGACCGGTTCACCCACCGCCATCTACAACTGTTCCTGGACGGGCTGGAGGCTCCGGCCCGGTCCCAACTGCCAGGAAGGGCTGCGACCTTGGAGGATCTGCGGCGCCGGCCATGACACCCGCACCGGGCCCCTGAGCCGGGTGCCCGGTGGCGCGCCCGCCACACGTTGACCATCTCTTCCCTTTCACCGCGCTCTTTTTTGCCGACGGTCCTCTCGCCGACCGTCCTCGACCGACTGCCCGTTCACCGACCTCTCGGTTCACGACTTCGCGCGCACGCGCGTCCTTAGGTGGATACCTCCATGTCAAAAACAGCTGATATACGACTTCCGGACCCCAGTCGCTGGAAAGCGCTGGCGTTCATCGCCCTTGCGCAGCTGATGGTCGTGCTCGATGCCACGATCGTGAACATCGCGCTGCCGCACGCCCAGACGGCCCTGGGCATTTCCGATGCCAACAAGCAGTGGGTCATCACGGCCTATGCCCTCGCCTTCGGCGGCCTGCTGCTCTTCGGGGGCCGGATCGCCGACCTCTGGGGCCGTAAGCGGACCTTTGTCGTCGGTCTGATCGGCTTCGCACTGGCCTCCGCGCTCGGTGGTGCGGCGCAGAACCAGGGCATGCTCTTCGGTTCGCGCGCGCTCCAGGGTGTCTTCGGCGCGCTGCTCGCCCCTGCGGCCCTGTCGCTGCTCGCCGTGATGTTCACCGATGCCAAGGAGCGCGCCAAGGCGTTCGGCATCTACGGTGCGATCGCCGGTGGTGGTGGCGCCGTCGGCCTGATCCTCGGCGGCTTCCTCACCCAGGCGCTGAACTGGCGCTGGACGTTCTTCGTCAACATTCCGTTCGCGGTCGTCGCGGCCGCGGGCGCGTACTTCGTGATCCGTGAGCCGGCCGGCAGCCGTAACCGCTCGTCGCTCGACATCCCGGGCGTCGTCCTGTCCGCGCTGGGTCTGGTCTCTCTGGTGTACGGATTCACCCGCGCCGAGTCCGCCGGCTGGTCGGACGCGCTGACCATCGGCATGTTCGTCGCGTCCGGTGTGCTGCTCCTGGCATTCGTCCTGACCGAGGCCCGGGTCAAGTCGCCGCTGCTGCCGCTGCGTGTCCTGCTGGACCGCAACCGTGGTGGCGTCTACCTCTCGCTGGGTCTGGCCATCATCGCGATGTTCGGGCTGTTCCTCTTCCTTACCTACTACCTGCAGGTCGTGAAGGGCTACTCGCCGATCAGGACGGGCTTCGCCTTCCTCCCGATGATCGCGGGCATGATCACCGGATCGACGCAGATCGGTGCCCGGCTGATGACCCGGGTTCCGGCGCGCAAGCTCATGGGCCCCGGCTTCCTGACCGCTGCCGTCGGCATGCTGCTGCTGACGCAGCTGGAGATCGGCTCCTCCTACACCATGCTCATCCTGCCCGCACAGCTCCTGCTGGGGCTGGGCATGGGTACGGCGTTCATGCCGGCCATGTCGCTGGCCACGCACGGTGTCGAGCCGAGGGACTCGGGTGTCGCCTCCGCGATGGTCAACACCTCGCAGCAGGTGGGCGGCGCGATCGGTACGGCGCTGCTGAACACCATTGCCGCGTCGGCCGCGACGGCGTACGCCACCTCGCACGCCGCACTCGGCGCCACCGACCCGGAGCTGCTGAAGCTCCAGTCGATGGTGCACGGCTTCACCGGTGCCATCTGGTGGGCCGTCGGCATCCTGGTGGTGGCCTCCGCGATCGCGGTGACCTTCATCAACGCCGGGCGCCCCTCGATGACCGCGGCGACCGGAACCTCCGGTTCGGGCGACGCCGACGGTGTCGAGGACGAGTTCAAGGTCCCGGTCGTCGCCCACTGAGGACCGAACGCTGACGCGGGTCGCGTGACGTGAAGCGATGTGAACGCGGCTCTGCCCCGGTTCTG
>NZ_JBHVWS010000022.1:0-142288 GCF_042882185.1 Streptomyces sp. NPDC058239 | reverse complement strand
GTAACGCTGGGCCACCAGGCGGGAGACCGCGCGGTTGCCGGCTGCGTGTTGCAGACGTTGCAGGCTGCGGGGGTCGGGGGCGGGGCGGTCTCCCGGCGGGCGGTGGGGTGGGGGTGTCTGCGAACGTGACACTTCGGGCGTGACTGTCACGTTCTCCGCACGGGGGGTACCCCCACGGCCGGACACAGAGGCAGGATCCTTCTCCGGAACCGCCTTCATCCGTCCTCCCGGCCCACCACTTCCCCGGACAGTCGGCACTCGACGCACATGGCCCTGCGCCGTCCCAGGGTGTGGGGTCGGTGGATCACGTACGCAGCGCGTGGGGACTTGGCCGGGGGCAGCGCCCGCCGGTACGTACAGCGCGAGGGCATTGCCTGATCGGGCAGCAGCCGGTGCACGGCCGGGCGGCCGTGTGTCCGTTCCCGGTGATCGCGGCTGTCGCGAGAATTGCGGGCGTTCCCCGGCCAAGGAGAGACTCATATGCCGTCGTACCTGTCCCCGGGCGTCTACGTCGAAGAGATCGAGTCCGGATCCCGGCCGATCGAAGGGGTGGGCACCTCGGTCGCCGCCTTCGTCGGCTTCGCGCAGAAGGGCCCGTTCGACGAGCCGACGCTGATCACGAACTGGAGCCAGTTCGCCGGCACATTCGGTGACTTCGTCGACGGTACGTATCTCGCCTCCGCCGTCTACGGGTTCTTCTCCAACGGCGGCGGTGTCTGTTACGTGGTGCGCATCGGTGACGGCACCGAGCCCCCGGCCGAGGACGAGAGCAATGGGGCTGCCGGACAGCTGCCCGCCGGATCGGAGACGCAGCTCGGTCCGTACGCGGTGAAGCCCCGCCCCGGCGCGGCCGGAGAGATCACCGTCGAAGTGACCGAGGTGGAGGGGGACGATCCGCCTTCCGACGTCTTCCAGTTGATCGTGAAGCGGGACGGGCAGGTCGCGGAGACGTACCCGAGCGTCACGACCAAACGCAGCAAGGAGAACGTCGCCACCCGGGTCAATGCCAAGTCGGAGCTCATCGAGATACGGGAGTCCGGGCGCGGGGCGGCTCCGGCCAAGCCCGAGCCGCAGTCCGTGACCCTGGCCCCGGCGGCGCCCGCGTCACCCGGTGCCGGGGCGCTGACCCCCGAGGTGTACGTCGGCGATCCCGACCGCAGGACCGGTCTCGGCGGGCTCGAAGCCGTCGAAGAGGTCACCACGATTGCCGTGCCGGACCTGATGAGCGCATACGAACGCGGGCTGCTGGACCTGGAGTCGGTCGTCGCCGTGCAGCAGGGGCTGATCAGCCACTGCGAGCTGATGGGCGACCGCGTCGCCATTCTCGACCCGCCGCCCGGACTCAGCCCGCAGCAGATCCGGGCCTGGCGAACCGACGGCGCCAACTTCGACTCCAAGTACGCCACGCTCTACTACCCCTGGATCCGGGTGGCCGATCCCTCGTCGGGGCGCGCGCAGCTGGTTCCGCCGAGCGGCCACATCGCCGGGGTCTGGGCCCGCAACGACGAGTCGCGCGGTGTGCACAAGGCCCCCGCCAACGAGGTCGTACGAGGGGCGGTCGCCCTGCAGACCCAGCTGACCAAGGGCGAACACGATCTGCTCAACCCGATCGGGCTGAACTGCATCCGGTCCTTCCCCGGGCGCGGCATCCGGGTATGGGGCGCGCGCACGTTGGCCTCGGACCCGGCCTGGCGCTATCTGAACGTACGGCGCCTCTTCAACTACCTGGAGGAGTCGATCCTCGCCGGGACGCAGTGGGTCGTCTTCGAACCGAACGACGACGCCCTGTGGGCCCGTATCCGGCGCACGGTCTCGGCGTTCCTGGTCAACGAGTGGCGCAAGGGAGCGCTGTTCGGGCTCACTCCGGAAGAGGCGTTCTACGTCAAGTGCGACCGTGAGACCAACCCGCCGGAGAGCATCGATGCGGGTCAGGTCATCTGCGAGATCGGGGTGGCACCGGTCAGGCCGGCCGAGTTCGTCGTCTTCCGCCTCTCCCAGCTGACCGGGGGAACCGGCGGCGTCGACGAGTAGCGCGCCAGGAGCCGGCCGAGCAGCGCGGCGGCCGCCCTTAGGTCCTCCAAGCGGTAAAAGCGGCAAGAGCGGTAAAGGAGCCTGTTGTGCCACTTCCCGATCTCGACAGCACCGTCGGGGCCTCCTTCGGCCTCGAATTCGACAGCGTCGTCATCAAGCAGATCACCGAGGTCAGTGGTCTGAAGATGGAGCAGGACGTCATCGAGCTGAAGCAGAACACCGCCGACGGCCGCTACGCCATCAAGAAGCTCCCGGGCCGGCCGAAGGCCGGCGAGGTGACCGTGACCCGGGGCCTCACCGAGGACAACAGCTTCGAACGATGGATCAAGGACTCCCGGTTCGGCCGGATGACTGCGGCCCGCCGCAACGGTGCGGTCATCGTGTACGACCACGAGGGCATCGCCATCAAGCGCTACAAACTCATCAACGCCTGGCCGAAGTCGCTGGAGATCGGCACCCTCAAGGCCGGTGACACCTCGGTCCTCACGGAGAAGCTCGCGATCACTTACGAGAGCATGGAACTCGACTGATGCGACGTACGCAACAGGCTCCGGCTCCGACTCTCGAACGGCAGGACGGGCAGATGCCGGCCGGCGGGGGCGGGAGGTCCGGTCAACGGGACACCCTGCGTACCGAGTTCACCTTCGAGCTGCCCCGCGGATACGTCGACGAGGCGGGCGTCGTGCACCACACCGGAGTCATGCGGCTCGCGACCGCGCGCGATGAGCTCGTGCCGTTGCGGGACGACCGGGTGCGCGAGAACTCCGCGTATTTGTCTGTCGTACTCATCGCCAGGGTCGTTACCCGGATCGGCACGATCGACGACATCCACCCCGGCATCATCGAGGACCTCTTCGCCTCCGACCTGGCCTTTCTGCAGGACTTCTACCGGCGGATCAACGCCGAGGGCCACACCCGCGCCGCCGTCACCTGTCCGTCCTGCCAGGAGGAGTTCGCGGTGAATCTCGCCGGTGGCCGCCTGGGGGAATCGTGACGTACGCGGCCGACCTGCTCTACGAGGAGGTCGCGTACCTCGCCTACCACTTCCACTGGCCGCTCGATGAGCTGCTGGACCTGGAGCACCCGGAACGACTGAGGTTCGTCGCACAGATCGCTCGCCTCAACGGGCAGTAGCGAAGAGCGCAGGGAGGGGCGGGAGAGTCCATGGGTCTGATGTCCTGGCTGCGCGGTGGCGGGCATGCGGAGAGGGGTGCGGAGGCCGGAGCAGGGGCCGTCTCTCCGGCTGCCGTTCTGCGTGAGCGGGTCGACCTGGGGGAACTGCCGCCCATTCAGCGGACGTTGGGCAGTCAGGATCTGGTCATCGATCCCTCCGGGTTCCAGGGATCGCTCTCCACCCGGCAGGACACCACGCTCGGCACGCCTCTCGGACATCTGGTCAGCCCGGATGCGCCCACGGGGCTCGTGCACGGGATCACCACTCCTGCGCCGGTGGAACGGACTTCGCCGGTGCAGCGGTCCGTGGAGCGGGCGGTGGAGTTGCAGGTTCGGGGCAGGTCCGGGCCGGTGTCCGCCTCTGTGTCCGTGCCTGCGCCTGTTTCAGTTCCCGTTCCCGTACAGCGCGCGGTCAGCGGTGGTGCGCCTGCTATGACGTCGGCCGGGGAGTCGGCCGTGGCGGAGTTGCCGGTACGCCAGCTGGTGGGCGAGCAGCCCTTCGTACCGGCATCGACGGCGCCCGCGCCCACGCCCGCGCCCACGCCCGCGCCCACGCCCGCGCCCGCGCCCGCGCCCGCGCCCACGCCCACGCCCACGCCCACGCCCATGTCCACGTCCGCGTCCGCGCCTGTTCAGCGCGCGGTGGCGCCTCCGGTTGCGGAGCGGACCCGGCGCGCGCCCGGCCTTGGCGCACCCATGTCCGCCCTGCCGCCCACGGCACAGCGCCAGGCTGCCGCTGCCGTCCCGGAAACGGGGGCGGAGGCGGCGGCGGGGGCCGAGGCGATTCCGGTGGCCCGGAGCGTGGAGGACGGCGGGGCCGGCAACCTCGACGCACCCGAGTCCCGGGAGGTGCCCGCAGCTCCGGAGCCGACACCCGATTCCGACGCGCCCACCGCCCCGTTGCTCGGCGACGCCCCGCTGTTCCCTGCCCCGTCGGAGTCCGTGCCCACTCCCGCTCCCACTTCCACGCACCCGTCTGCCCCTGCGGTGCAGCGGACGCCAGCCGTGCCCGCACAGGCACCCATGTCGCCGCCCCCGGCCACCGCTCCGGTCGCGCCGCTGCTCGCCGAGCGGCCTGTGACGCTCTACTCCAGGGGGAGCGGAGGGGGCGGTGCAGGAGCCGACGTGCAGCGTTCCGTCGCGGCGGCCGGTGGGGCGGCGTCTTCGCCGGCCGGTGCGGGTCCCGGGCCGGGGGCTGTGACCGTGCCCCTGCCCGATGCCGTTCCGGTGCGCTGGGCCCCCGTCGGGGCGGGGGCGCCGACAGTGGCTGAAACGGCACCCGTGCCGGCAGCTCTGCAACGTACCGCCACGTCTTCGGGGGACGGACCGGATGCGTTTCCTCGGCAGCTTCCCGCCCTGCAACGTCAGGCAGTCGGCGGGCCGCCGGTGCCTCGTTCGTTGCCGGGTGCCGGCAGCCGTACCGCACCCCCCGCGCCCACCGCCCCCTCGTTCCCCACGGCCGGTTCGGTCGCCGTGGCCGCGGGGGTGGCCCAGCGGATGGCCGACGGCAGTGTCGTCTTCGGCTCGCCGCCACCGCCGTACTCATCACCCGTCGTACAGCGCGAGACGGAGACCACGGAACCACCGCCTCCGGAGCCTCCCCAGGAGCCCGAACCGGAACCGGAACCCGGGCCCATGGCCGAGGACCACGACGCACCGGGCGCGGCCGCCTCCGCCCCTGGGGCGCCGCCCGGTCAGAGCGGCGGTCACGGCGGCGCCGCGGCCCCCGTCGTCACCGACGAGCTGGTACGCGCCCTGTACACACCGCTCAGCAGGCTCTTCAAGGCGGATCTGCGGCTGGAACGCGAGCGAGCGGGTTTTCTCATCAACACCCGGCACTGATGAACGGCAGCGACAACACAGGGAATTGAGAGGTACGTGCCATGGCCACCGCCCAGGACAACGATCCCGCCGTCAGCGTCTGCTTCGTCGTCACGATCGACGACATCGAGCTCGGGTCGTTCAACACATGTGACGGGCTTGGCTGTGAAGTGGTGCTCGAAACGCGCGAGGAAGGCGGCAACAACGGGCATCTGTGGCAGCTGCCGACCCGCCTGAAGTACTCGAACGTGAAGCTGTCCAGGCCGCTGACCAAGGAGACCGAGAAGGTGGCCCGCTGGTTCGCCACCATGACGACCGGATTCAGCCGCAAGACGGCGCACATCGAGGCGCGAACCGGGGACGGGCAGAAGGTGGCCCAGTGGGGGCTGCTGGAGGTCGTGCCCGTCCGCTGGACCGGCCCCTCCTTCACCCCGGAATCGCCCAAGGTCGCGATGGAGACGATCGAGATCGCCCATCACGGCTATGTGATGGAGGGCTGACCGTCGTGAGTGGCGCAGGTCCCATCGCGTTCAGCGCCGCCGGTACGTCCGGGGCGTCGGCGGCGAGGGCGGGCAAGGGAGGTTCGGCCCGGCCCAAGCTGGAGCACGCCTATCTGGAACTGCGGACGCCGCCGACGGGCGGTGGCCTCACGCCCGGTGGTCCGTGCGGACGGATCGACTTCCAGTTCAATCCCAAGGAGCTGAGCCTCACCAAGGCCGCCTCCTGGAAGCGGAGTCCGGCCAAGGGCGCCAAGAGCTCGGGGCCGCCGGAGTATCAGGGCTCGCAGCCCAGCAAGCTCACCGTGGAGATGTTCTTCGACGCCAGCGACACCCAGGACACCCGTGTGGTGACCTCGGTCGAGCAGCTCTTCGCTTGCTGTGTGCCGACGAGCGAGACCCGTCAGCAGCAGCGTTCGTCGCCGCCGTGGGTGGTCTTCCACTGGGGCGGGCTGACCGGGTTCCCCGGCTACGTCAGTCAAGTGCAGGCGAAGTACACCCTGTTCACCACATCGGGCGTGCCGATCCGGGCCGTCTGCCAGGTCACGATGGAGGAGATCAGCGGCGACACCCCGGGGCAGAACCCGACCTCGGGCGCCCTCGCGGCCAGGCGGGTCCACCGGCTGGACGCCGGCGACTCGCTGCCGTCGCTCGCCCAGCGCGAGTACGGCGATCCGGCCGCCTGGCGGGTGATCGCGGAGGCGAACGGGATCGACGACCCGATGCGACTGGCCCCCGGACAGCAGCTGTTGCTCCCCGCGCTCGACGAACTGAACAGGCTCGAAGAGGAACGGGACGGGGGACGGTCCTGATGGCGCAGCCGGGCGTCGCGACGGCGCTGGTGGTGGAGTTCGGCGGTCGGCCGCTGCCGCCCAAGTTCGTGAACACACTGGTCGAGGGGTACGTCGACGACAGCCGGACGCTCCCCGACCTGTTTCTCCTGCGCTTTCGCGATCCGGACCGGGTGCTGCTGGAGCAGACCGGGCTGAAGATCGGCAGCGAGGCCCGGCTGCTGGCCCGCGCGGGCGGGGACACGGCACCGAAGCCGCTGCTGAAAGGGGTGGTCACCGCCCTGGAGGTGGAGCTCGACGAGACCGGCACCTTCACCGTCGTACGCGGGCTCGACGAGTCGCACCGGCTGTTCCGGGGACGTCGGGTGGCCAGCTACCAGAACATGACGCTCGCCGACATCTGCGCCCAGGTGGCCCAGCGTGCCGGGCTGAAGCCGGGGACGGTGGACGTGGCCGGCCCCGTACTCGAACACATCGCCCAGCCCAACGTCACGGACTGGGAGTTCGTGCGCGATCTGGCGGAGGAGGCAGGCGCGCAGGCGTATGTACTCGACGGACAGCTGCACATCACCAGACCCGCCGAGGCGAGCGGCGCACCCGACGGTTCGGCACGGGCCGACCGGAATCCACTGGTGCTGGAGATGGGCAGCAATCTGCTGCGCTGCCGGGCCGGGGTGTCCTCCGCGGAGCAGGTCTCCGAGGTCGAGGTACGCGGCTGGGACATCAAGACCAAGCAGCCGCTCGTCGGGAAGGCGCCCGCGGGGAAGTCGGCGACGCTGGAGCTGGGGGTGAGCGCGGCCGAGGTGTCCGCTCCCTTCGGCGAGGCGCGTTTCGTGGTCACGGACACGGCGTACGGGGCACAGGCGCAGGTGGACCAGGCGGCAAAGGCCCTGGCGGAGCGGATCGCCGGATCGTTCGCGGAGCTGGAGGCGGTGATCCGGGGGAACCCGGAGGTGCGCGCGGGCAGTGCGGTGGCGCTCAACGCGGTGGGGGCGCCTTTCGAGGGGCGGTACACGGTCACGTCGTCGCGGCATGTATTCGACCCGGTGCGGGGGTACGAGACATGGCTCACGGTCTCCGGGCAGCAGGAGCGTTCGCTGTTCGGGCTGACCGGTGGAGGTCCGGGGGCGGGCGGGTCCGGAGCGGGGGCGGGCGGCGGGTCGCGCTGCGTGGGGCTGGTCAGCGGGACGGTCACGGACACCCACGATCCGGAGGGCTCGGGCCGGGTCAAGGTGCGGTTTCCATGGCTGTCGGACGAGTACGCGAGCGACTGGGCGCGTACGGCGCAGTCGGGCGGGACGAGCGGCGGCGAAGCGTTCATCCCCGAGATCGGGGACGAGGTCCTGGTGGGATTCGAGCACGGGCATCTGGACCGTCCGTACGTCCTCGCCGGTCTGTACAACGGGAAGGACCGGCCGTCGCAGGGCAGCGGCGGCGGGCCGGGCGGGGGTGCCGGTGGGGCGTCCGGGCCGAATGCCCCCGGGGCGGGTGCCTCCGGGCCGGGCGGCGCCTCCGGCCCGTCCGCCGACCCCTCTGCCGGCGCGCCGCCCGCCGCTTCGCCCGCCGGAGGCGAGCTGGTCGACCCGACCACCGGGGCGGTCAACCGGCGTTCGGTCGCCTCCAAGAGCGGAAACCAGCTGGAACTCCTGGACGGCGCCAATGGACCTCAGGGCGTACGCCTGCTCACCGGCGACGGAAAACTGAAGATCGATCTCGACCGCAGGGGCACCGTGATCGTGATCAACAGCGACGGCAGCGTGAACATCGAGGCCAAGCAAAAGGTGTCCATCAAGGCGGCGCGCGGGGTCGCGCTGGACGGCGGGCAGGGAACGCTCGAACTGAGCGGCGACAGCGTCACGTTGACGTCCCGCAGCGGAGTGCGGGTCGACGGCGGAAACGGCGAGGTCAAGCTCTCCACCGGCGGCACGGTGGACGTCCGGGGCGCCCAGGTCGCGGTCAACGGAACACAGCGGACCGACATCAAGGGCGGCAGCTCCCTGGCCATCAACGCACCCCTGGTGAAGATCAATTGACGGCGCGGACGCGCTGAGCGAGAGGAACGGACTTTCATGTCAGCAGCCGCGGCGGCAGCCGCCCGGGTCGGCGACCCCACCGGACACCCCGGCACGGTCGGGCCGCCCGGTGTCCCGTCCGTGCTCATCGGAGGCCTCCCCGCCGCCACGGTCGGCACCCCGCACGTGTGCGCGATGCCGCCGCCCGCGGTGCATCCGCCGTCCGCGATCGCGCCGCCCGGCAGCGCCACGGTGCTGATCGGCGGGCGGCCCGCCGCACGCGTCGGGGACCTGGCCGCCTGCGGATCGCCCGTCGTGTCCGGTTGTCCGACGGTGCTGATCGGAGGCTGAACGTCCATGGGTCAGCAGTTCATCGGCGCGGGCTGGGCCTTCCCGCCGCGTACGGACGCCACCGGTTCCATCGCCCTGGTGCGCGGCGAGCACGAGCTGGAGGAGTCGATCCGGCTGATCCTGGCCACGTCGCCGGGCGAGCGGCCCATGCGCCCGGAGTTCGGCTGCGCGGTCAATGACTACGTGTTCGCCCCGGCGGACGCGGGCACTGCCGGGCAGCTCGCGTACGAGGTACGTCTGGCGCTGGACCGGTGGGAGCCCCGGATCGAGGTCACCGAGGTCGTCGTCCGGTTCGACGAGGTCGACCTCGGAGTCCTGTACATCGACATCGGCTACACCGTACGGGGCGCCAACGACCCCCGGAACCTGGTCTTTCCGTTCTATGTGATCCCGCAGCACGAGGAGGTGGACGGCGCGTGACGCTGCCCAGTCCGCATCTGGACGACCGCCGCTTCCAGGGCCTGGTCGACGAGGCGAAGCGGCTCGTCCAGCAGCGCTGCCCCGAGTGGACCGACCACAATGTGTCGGACCCCGGCGTGACCCTCATCGAGGCCTTCGCGACCATGGTCGACCAGCTCGTCTACCGGGTGAACCGGGTTCCGGAGAAGAGCTATCTGACCTTCCTCGACCTGATCGGGGTCCGGCTCCACCCGCCCACGGCCGCCCACACCGATGTGACGTTCAGGCTTTCCGCACCGCAGCCAGAACCGGTACGGGTAAGGGCCGGTACGGAGGTGGCAACCGTCCGTACGGAGACCGAGGAAGCGGTCGTGTTCACGACCGGCCGTGAACTGTCCATCGTGCCGTGCGAGTTCGCCCATCTCGCCACCTGGCCGACGTCCGGCGACGCCGTCGACCGTACCGAGGAACTCACGCTCGGCCGGGCCGTCCCCTGTTTCGACACCACGCCCGCGCCCGGCGACGCCCTCTATGTGGGCCTGTCGGCCGCCGTTCCGTCGGGAGTCGTCGTGCTGCGGCTGGACTGCGCGGTCGAGGGCGTCGGCGTGGATCCGCTGCGGCCGCCGCTGCTCTGGGAGGCATGGGACGGCAGTGCCTGGACGGTCTGCGAGGTCGAGAAGGACGACACCGGCGGCTTCAACCGGTCCGGAGAGCTGATCCTGCACCTTCCTGAGGGACATACCCCGGCCGTCGTCGTGCGCAGGACCGGCGGCTGGCTGCGCTGCCGCCTGGTGGAGGCCACCCCAGGGCAGCCCACCTATATGGCATCTCCGGTGGTGCGCCGGATCACGGCGTTCACGATCGGCGCGACCGTCGGGGCGCTCCACGCCGAGACCGTGACCGACGAGGTGCTCGGCCCGGCCGAAGGCGTACCTGGACAGACCTTCACGGTGAGCCGCCCGCCGGTGGTGCCCGGCGACTTCGTCGTCGAGGTCGCGGATCCGGCGGGGGGCCCGCAGGGCACGGAGTGGACCCGCGTCGACGACTTCGCGCACTCCGGACCCGACGACCGGCACATCACGCTCGACCCCAACTCGGGTCGGGTCGAATTCGGTCCGGCGGTACGGGAGCGGGACGGCTCCATCCGCTACTACGGCGCGGTACCGCCGAAGGGCGCCACGGTCCGCGTGCGTTCGTACCGCACCGGCGGTGGACTGCGCGGCAACGTCGCCCGCTCCACGCTCCGGGTGCTGCGCAGCGCCATCCCGTACGTGGCCCGGGTGGAGAACCGGCGCCCCGCGCTCGGCGGAGTCGACGGCGAGACGGTGGACAGCGCACGGGTGCGCGGGCCGATGACCCTGCGGACCCTGCACCGGGCCGTCGTACCGCACGACTACGAACTGCTGGCCCGCGAGGTCGCACCCGACGCGTCAAGAGTGCAGTGCATTCCGGCCGGCGGGGACTCGGACGTCGAGGCGGGCGGGGTGCGGCTGCTCGTCGTACCGGCCGGACGCAGCGACGAGCAGGGCCGGATCCAGTTCAACGAGCTCATCCCGCCGCAGCACACCCTCGCCCTGATCGCGGGCCATCTGGACGAACGGCGGCCCATCGGCGCCCGGTTGGTGGTCGAACCGCCCTACTACCAGGGGGTCACCGTGGTCGCCTCGGTCCAGGCCCGCAGAGGTGCCGTGCTGGAACGGGTACGCGAGGAGGCGCTGGCAGCCCTCTACAGCTACTTCAACCCGCTGAGCGGCGGACCCGGCGGCGAGGGCTGGCCGTTCGGCCGGCCGGTCCAGTCGGGCGAGGCGTTCGCCGTACTGCAACAGGTGCCGGGGGTGGATCTGGTGGAGGACGTACGCCTCTTCCCCGCGGACCCGGTGACCGCACAGCGCGGCGAACCCACCACCAAGATCACACTGGACCGGCACGCACTGGTCTTCAGTTACGAGCACCAGCTCCGGGTACGGGAGGCCTGACCGCCATGCGTACAGCCGTGACCGGCCTGCCGACACCGCATCCGCTGATCGAGCAGCTCCCGGCGGTCTATCTGGAGCAGGACTTCCTGCAACGGTTCCTCGCGGCACTCGACGACGTACTCGCCCCGGTCCTGCTCTCCATCGACAATCTGCCCGCCCACCTCGACCCCCGCAGCGCGCCGGAGGACTTCCTGGCCTGGCTGGCCCAGTGGGTGGCCGTCGACACCCGCGCGGACCACCCGGTCGAGCAGCGGCGCGCGGCGGTAAGGGGCGCGGTCGAACGGCACAGCAGGCGCGGTACCAGGCGTGGGCTGGCGGAGGCGGTGTTCCTGGAGACCGGCATCGAGCCGGACATCGTCGAGAGCGGTGGCACGGCGTGGTCGTCGACGCCGCACACACAGTTCCCGGGCGGCCCGCGGCCGTGGGTGACGGTCCGGGTCCGGGCCTCGCAGCCGTACCAGGTCGACCGGGTGCGGCTGGAGGAGCTGATCCGTACGGAGATACCGGCGCATGTGGGCTTCGACCTGGAGGTCTCGTGATCTGTGAGACGTGTGGGCAGAGCAACGCGCCGGGGACGCAGTTCTGCACTTCGTGCCAGGCATTCCTGGAGTGGGAGGGGCCGGATGGGGGTTCCTCGGCGTCCTCCGTCGGCCCTGCTCCCGCGCCGCAGCCATCACCCCAGCCCCAGCTGCAACCCCAGCCGCAGCCGCAGCCGCAGCCGCAGCCGCAGCCTCAACCCCAGCCGCAGCCGCAGCCACAACCCCAGCCCCAGCCCCAGCCCCAGCCCCAGCCTCAACCTCAGCCCGCGCCCCCACCCCCCGTCGCTGCGGCCGCCCCGCGTCGCCCCGGTGACGAGCCGGACGAGCCGGTGCCGGGACCCGAGGCGCTGCCCGACGTACCGCCTGCACCCACGAACACGCCCCCGGGTCCACCCGCCGCCCCACCCATTCGCTGCCCCAACTGCCGTACGGAGAACGCCCCGGACCGCACCCTGTGCGTCCGCTGCGCACTGCTCCTGGACCCAGGTGCGCCGCCCGAGGTCCGGCCCCCCTGGTGGCGTCGGATCCTCCGAAGGCGACCGCGTCAGGCGCCCACCGCCGGAACCCGGCCGCGGCGTCGGCTGTGGCGCCGCCCCGGTCTGGCGCTTCCGATCGTGCTGATCGTGGTGGCGTGCGGTGTCTGGTTCGCCCTGCCGCATGTGTCCGGCTGGTTCGGCTTCGCCAAGGACGAGACCGGGACACCGGAGGCGGTGCCGCCCACCCGGTTCCGGGCCTCCAGCAGGGCTCCGGGCCACCCGGCGGGTGCCGCGTTCGACGGTTTCAACAATCGTTACTGGGCGCCATCGGCCGCAGGTCCCGACACCGGTGTGGGCCAGTACCTGGAGTGCGACTTCGAGCAGCCGGTACGAGTGCTGAAGCTGGTCGTCTTCTCCGGTACTTCGGCCAAGCAGGACGAGTTCCTCACCCAGGCCCGCCCGGCCAGGATCACCGTACTGCTCACCTCCGCCGACGGAAGCCGGGTCAGCAAGGAGATCAGGGTCAAGGACCAGCCAGGTCAGCAGACCTTCGATGTTCGCGGTTCGGAGATCGTCCGGGCCCGCCTCACGACGGATGCCACGTATGGAGCGGGTCCCGGCCGTCGACTGGCCGTCGCCGAGGTCGAGTTCTTCGGCCGAAGGCCCTGACCCGGAAAGGACCGCCGACGCTCGGACGAACTTGATCCCGATCTCCGCGAAAGAGCCCCTTGGCGAGCAGCAGGAAGTCCTCCTTGCTCGCCTTGATCTCGTCGCCGACCGCGTACCCGAGCACGGAGACGATCAGTCCGCGCGCAGGGCCACCAGTGCGCCCGCCTGCGCGAGGCCGCTCTCCTCGACGACCTCGCGCACGCTCTGCGCCTCGCGCACGAGCGCGAAGTGCACCCGCCCGTCGGCATCCGTCCGGTAGCCGTACACGGCGGGCCGCGGCAGGGAGTTGTACGAGAAGTGAGACGAGAAGTAGTACGCCCCGGTGTCGTGGAGCGCCACCACGTCGCCGGGCTCGATGACCGGGAGCTCGCGCCCGGTCGCGGTCAGGTCCCCCGCGAAACAGCACGGGCCCGCGATGTCGACGATCTCGGTCGGGCCCTGCTTGGGGCGGCCCGCGGCGTCGAACACCCCGATGCGGAGCGGCCACGCGCCGGGCATGAACACCGTACGGGTGGCCACCTGGGCCCCCGCGTGCGTTACCGCGATCTGCCGCCCCCCGGCCGACTTGGTGTATTCCACGACCGTTGCGACTGTTCCGCTCTTGGCCAGCAGGGAACGGCCGAACTCCGTGATCAGGGTGTAGCGCCCGTCGAACAGACCGGGTACGGCGCCGCGGAGCTCGGTGACGTAATCGGCGTACGCCGGGCGGTCGTCCTCGCTGTCGAAGTTGACGGGCAGCCCGCCGCCGATGTCGAGCCCGGTGATCTGCGCGCGGCCCAGCTGTGCGTTGATGCGCTCGGCCAGTTCGTACGCGACGCGGATGCCCTGGGCGATGAGCGGCAGGGGGCAGCCCTGGGAACCGACGTGTGCGTGCAGGCGGTTGAGCCACGGCCGGCGCGCGAAGGCATCGATCACCTCGTCGACCGCCCCCGGATCGCGCAGTGCGACGCCGAACTTCGAGGTCGCCGTCGCGGTGCTCATCGCATCGATGGCACCCGCCCCCACCTGCGGGTTCACCCGCAGCCCGATCGGCCCGGCGGCCGGTCGCCCGGCCAGCAGACGGTCGACGCGGGCCATCTCCTGGAAATTGTCCAGGTTGATCGCGATGCCATGGGTGAGGGCGAACTCCAGCTCCTCGACCGTCTTCGCGGGGCTGTCGAAGACCAGCCGGTCGTACGCGAACCCGGCCGCCAGCGCCTGCTCCAGTTCACCGGGCGAGGCCACCTCGCAGCCCATCCCGGCCTCGGCGAGCAGCCGCAGCACGGGCACCAGGCCGCACGCCTTGGCCGCGAACGTGTGCCGTACCGGGGCGGGTCCTTGGAACGCCTCGTTCAGCGTGTCGACGGCGGCGAGCACACCGTCCACGTCGAGCAGGCCGACCACGGGCGAGCGCGGACCGAGCAGCCCGTCCTCGACGGCACGCGCCAGCGCCGCCGCACGCCGGGTACCGCGCTGCTCGGCCGCCGAGCGGGCTGCCGAACCGGAAGTCATGTGAACCACAACAACAACCCTCCATCTGTCACGTCGGCTGTACGGAACAGCTTCGACGCGGAAGGGAAGGCGCGTCTTCGACCGACACGACGATGCCTGCCCGATTCCTTTGTCGCACCGGACAGCTCAACGATCAACGGCTGCTCGGCCCGTGCGCTCCGCGAGCCGCGATGCGCAGCCCGATGTCCGCGAGGAGCCGCACGGTCGGGTCGTCCAGAGCGACGCCGAACAGCTCCCGGGCCCGGCGCAATCGGTACCGCAAGGTGTTGGGGTGCACATTCAGGCGCCGCGCGGCCGTGCCCGTATCGCCGAACGCATCGAGGTAGGCGGCGACCGACGAGCCGTACTGCGAACCGTGTGCGCGGTCGTGCTCCACCATGGCGTGCACGGGCCCCGACAGCGACTTCCACAGCGGCTCGACCCGGTCGAGCACCCGGAGCACCGAGGTGTCGGCGGCCACCTCGCCGAACGTCGCCACCGCCGACACCACCTCCGCGACGGGCAGCCTCGCAGCCCGCTCCCGCAGCACCCGCACCACCAGCTCCGCGGCCTCCCGCGACACGGGCAGCCCCGACAGGTCCGCCGCCAACGGTCCGACGCCCACGAACACCACACTGCGCGGCACCGAGCGGGCCGTCGCCAGCAGGGTGCGCGCCGGATCGGCCTCACCGTTGCTCGCAGGGACCAGGACGTACAGCCGCCGCCCGCACCGCGCGGTCACGCACCCCGGCCGGTACGCGGTGGCCTGCAACGCGAGCACATCCAGAACCCGCTGCTCGGCGCCGACCACGGCGCCGGTGCCGGTGTCGGCGCCGCCCGCCCGGCTGTCGTACGCCTCCGCCACCATCACCGCGTACGGTCGGTCCGCCGCGATCCCGGCATCGTGCGCGGCCTGCGAGGCGTGTGCGGCCCCGTCCAGGAGCGCGTGCACCGCCTCCTCCCGCGCCCTGGCCGCCGCCCGGCCCCACGTCCGATGGTGGGACAGATGCGGTACGGCGGCCCGGGCAGCCGTGCGCAGCGCCGCCGCCGCACCCTCGGCCAGCGGCCGACCGTCGGCGGCGGCCCAGATGGACCCGAGCACCTCGGACCCGTGGCGCACGGCGATGGCCAGCCGCTCGGCGGACCGGTCGTCGGCGGGGCGGCGCAGCACGTCGTCGGTGCTCCACAGCGCCTGGAAGAAGCCGCTCTCGCGCAGTTCGTCGACCCGCCAGCGAGGGACCTCCTGCCCGAGGATCGTCAGCCGGCGCATCGGATCGGGTTCGTGGTCCATCCGCGAGTAGGCCAGCACCCGAGACTGCGGATCCTCGATCGTGATGGCACCGCCGACCAGGTCCGCCACCGTATTGGCCAGCCCGGACAGATCGCCGAGCCGGAGCCCGCCCACCCCGTCGGGGCCGGCCGATTCGATGGCGGAGAAGGCCGGGGCGCTGTGCACCAGAGCGGTCCGCAACCGACCGAGCACTTCCGTCCACCCGTGCCCCGGCCGCCGGGTCAGCAACGCCGTACGCCCTTGACCGGCCGCCTCCACCAGGGCCGCCCGCGGCCCGCGACTGCCCCGCCGCATGACCACGGCCGCGGCTCCGGCCCGGTCGGCGTCGCGCAGCACGTCGATCGCCTCGGGCGAGGCGACCTCCACACCGACGGCGAGCAGGATCAGCCCGGATGCCGCCCGGGCATTGTCGTCCCGTTCCTCACCGGGATCGTGCAGCACCACATCGGCCACCGGCACGCCGGTACCGCGCGGCGCCACGACGACATCGAGCATTCCGGGGGCGATCAGCCCGAGGATCTGCTCCAGCGAGGGCCCGGTGTCGCGCCGGTCCGGTTCATGCGTCGGCATCCGCCCATCATGGTCGGCGGTTCCCGGCGGGGACCATGGCAGGCACACCCCCTATGCGTGGAATCCGTCGAATGCGATGTTCAGGTGGCGGGGGCCGCGCAGCACGGCGTTCTGCCGGTACGGGGGCGGGTCCTCGACCAGGCGGGGGCTGTTGAGCCTGCGGGCGAGCTCGGTCAGGGCGAGCTGTGCCTCCAGGCGCGCGAGGGGTGCGCCGAAGCAGTTGTGGATGCCGCTGCCGAAACCGAGGTGCTGGTTGTCCTTCCGGTCGGGGTCGAAGCGGTCGGGGTCGGGGAACCGTTGCGGGTCCCGGTTGCCGGAGGCCAGGACGAGCCAGACGGAGGCGCCCCTGGGGATGGTGACGCCGCCGATGTCGATGTCCGCGAGCGTGGTGCGCTGCGGAAGCAACTGCACGGGCGGCTCGAAGCGCAGGAGTTCCTCCACGATCGGGAGCGCCAGCCCGAAGTCGCCCCGCAGCCGCTCCAGAACGTCGGGGTTGCGCAGCAGGGTGAGCATCCCGTTGGTGATGAGGTTGACCGTGGTCTCGTGGCCGGCGATCAGGAGCAGGGCGGCCGTGCTGAGCACTTCCATCCGGGTCATCTGCCCGTCCGGGCCGTGCTGGGTGACCAGCGCGGAGAGCATGTCGTCGCCGGGTGCGCCGCTGCGTTCGTCGATGAGCCCCGACAGGTACTTCCCCAGTTCGGTGCGGGCCTGCTGGGTGACGCGGCGCCGCTCTCCGGGGTCCTGGCCGGGGTCCGGGTCGAGGCCGGCGGCGATGGTGTCGGCCCAGGAGTGGAAGAGCGCCTCGTCCTCGCGCGGAACCCCGAGCAGCCGGCAGATCACGGTGACGGGAAAGGGGTACGAGAAGTCGTCGACGAGGTCGATCTGATTCCGGTCCCCGAAACCGTCGATCAGGTCGGAAACGATCCGGGCCAGTTCGCCGTGCATGTTGTGGACCCGCCGTGGCGTTTCCGGCGGCCCGAACGGGCGCATCGTCATACGGCGCAGCCGGTCGTGCTCGGGAGGGTCGAGCCTCAGGAAGGCGGGCGGCAGAGCCGACGCCTCCTCCTCCTGGAGGAGTGTGCCTGCGGCACTGGGGGAGAGGTTGCGGGCGTCCGAGCTGATGCGCGGATCGTGCAGCAGACTCTTGATCTCCCAGTACGTGCTGACGACGAACAGTTCGTCCCCCTCCTGAAGCACCGGCGTCTTGCGGAGCTCGGCGTACAGCGGGTAGGGGTCGGCGCGGCTCGAGTAGTCGATGATCTGCCGCAGGAGCGTGGCTTGCGTCATGGTGGCGTCCTTGTGGGCGTGGGGCAGCGGGCTTTCCCGGGTGCGATCAGGCGTGTGCGGGGACGAAGGTGATCCGCTGGTCGGTCGGTGAGTAGCCGCTCACGGTGACGGACGGCCCGTGGGTGGGCAGGGAGGGGTCCGGGAATTCGGCCGGGACCGGCCGCAGACCTTCGGGACGGCGGTCCACCGAGGGGTAGTCGGGCGGGAACGGCGCAGCCGACTCGATCTGCCGCTGGTAGAACTCCAGCCACTTCGTCTGGTCGAAGGTGACAGCGGCGATGACACGGCCCTGGTATCCGTACACACAGGTGAAGCGGCGGTCGGAGAGCGACCCCTGGGCGACGATGACCTCCTCGCCCAGGGACGGGACGCCGACCGACTTGATGTTGACCCCGAACTGGGAGGACCAGAAGGCCGGCACCCACAGGTGCGGGCGGCGCTCCGAGCTGCTGCTGATCATGTTGTGCGCCGCGGTCTCGGCCTGTGCGACGGCGTTGCCCCAGTGTTCGAGCGACAGGAACTGGTACCCGAACAGCGCGTGCGGGGACCGCGCCACGTCACCGGCGACGAAGACGTCGTCGGTCACGATCCCGCGGACGTCGAAGGCCCGGCATCCGGCGTCGCAGGCGATTCCGCGCGGTCCGGCGCCGAGCCCGGATCCGGCCAGCCACTCGGTGTTCCGCGTCGCGCCGAGCGAGACCACAGCGACGTCCGTGTCGATGGTGGTGCCGTCGGACAGATGGGCGCGTCGCAGGCGCCCCGGCGGGTCGCCCTCCAGGGCCGTGACCATGATTCCGCAGCGCAGGTCCACGCCGTGCTCGCGTTGCAGATCCGCTGCCGCCCGGCCGATCACGCCGCCGAGCGCACCCACGAGGGGCGCCGCACCGCGCTCGGCGACGGTCACCGGCAGCCCGCGCTCGCGACAGGCCGAAGCGATCTCCGAACCGGTGAATCCGGCGCCGATGACGAGCACCCGGCGGGGCGATGCCGCCAGCCGCCGCTGAAGCCGGGCCGCGTCGTCCCGTGTACGCAGTACGAAGACCCCGTCCAGTTCGGCCTCGGACTCGTGCGGCCAGGGCCGGGCATGCACGCCGGTGGCGATCAGCAGGCGGTCGTACTCCACTTCGTCCCCGTCGGCCAGCCGCACCCGCCTGGCCGCCATGTCCAGCCCGGTGGCGGCGACACCGAGCCGCCAGTGCGCGTCGATCGCCCGGTGCCGGGGCAGCGCGGTGCGATCGGCGGTCGCGTGGCCCAGCAGGACCTGCTTGGAGAGCGGCGGCCGGTCGTACGGTTCGTGGGGCTCGTCGCCGATCAGCGTGAGCGAACCGGTGAAGCCCTCCTTCCGCAGGGTCTCCGCAGCCCGGAGACCGGCCAGAGAAGCGCCGACGATCACGATTCGTCCCTCGCGCCTCAGCCACGCCAGAGCACCGTCACCGGACACCGGACAGCCCTTCTCGCCCAGCGCCGTCTTCCGCGGCCGACGCATCACTCACGTCGTCCACCACAATCGCCTGCACCGGACACGCAGTGGCGGCACGAAGCACCTGCTCCCGCTGCGTCTCGTCGGCGTGCGGGTTGTACAACAGCGACTCCTCGCCATGCATGGCGAAGACATCGGGTGCGAGGAAGGCGCACTGTGCGTACCCCTGACACCGATTGAGATCGACGACAAGCCTCATCAAGGGGCCGCCCTTCCGGTAGTACCCCCGCCTCAGCCTGCGAGTGCCGCTGTGGTTCCGCGAGCAATGAAGGACCAAAGGAGTCATCGGCGCGCGCCGCTTCGGGACGCACCGGCCTCGGCCGACGGGCTTCTGGTCCCACCCGGTTGTCGTCGGTCATCCGGTCGGTCATCCGGCCAGGAGCGAGCGCAGGCCGCCGACGACATCGGCGGCCGCCTCCTCGGCCATGAAGCGGCGGCAGGTGACGGTGGTGTGCTCCAGCCCGGGAGCCCGGACCCGCCACAGCCCCGCCGCGTCGAAACCTGAAGTTTTGTCCGTAATGGCACGAAAACCCTTGACCCGGGAGAAATAGGGAGGACAATCTTCAATACACCAGAAAACCAGAGCGAGCCGCACCGTCGGCGGAGACGTTCGCCGAACCGAGTGACCCTCTCGTTGGCTCTGGCCAGGCCCCCGGCAGATCCTCTCGATCCCGGAACGTTCAGCGACGGTTGAAAGTTCGTGGAACCAAGAAGGACTACCGGGGACTGCATGCCCCGCACCTACGAACAGAACGTCGAAGGGCCCCACCGCGAGCGGTGGGGCCCTTCGACGCATTGCCCGGTGAGAGCAATGGCGGAGAGCGCGGGATTCGAACTCGTGAGGGGTTGCCCCCAACACGCTTTCCAAGGGCTTGTCCGTGGGTTCCGAACGGTGCTGTACGTGGGCGAACGCAACTGGAACTGCAACCACGGAGCAGATCGGGAGGGGGCCTGCCGCTCCGTCGGCCGTCGGTCAGACTGCTGATGGGTCCGCTTGGCGGGGCAGTTCCAGTGTGGCGACGGCTCCGTAGGGGGTGGTGTTGGCCAGAGTGAGGTGGGCGCCGATGACGTGGGCCTGGCCGAGGGCGATGGTGAGGCCGAGGCCGTGTCCGTGGCCCCGTTCGGCAGCTTCGGTGCGGAAGCGCTGGGGTCCGTGGGCGAGGAGGTCCGGGGAGAAGCCGGGGCCGTGGTCGCGTACGACGATGGTCGTGCCCTCGACCGTGACCTCGACCGGCGTCGCGCCGTGGCGGTGGGCGTTGAGGATCAGGTTGGTGACGATGCGGTCGAGGCGGCGCGGGTCGGTCTCGGCGACCGGGTGACCGGTCACCGTGACCCGCGTCTCCAGGCCCGTGCGGCGTACGGATTCCGCCACCAGCTCACCGAGTGGCACCGCTTGGGCGTCGGCCTGCTCGACGCCCGCATCCAGGCGGGAGATCTCCAGGAGGTCGTCCACGAGGGCGCGCAGCACCTGGACGCGGTCGCGGACCAGGCCGGTGGCCTCGCTCTCCGGGAGGAGGGAGGCGGAGGTGACGAGGCCGGCGAGCGGGGTGCGCAGTTCGTGGGCGACGTCGGCAGTGAAGCGCTGTTCGCTGCGCAGCCGGTCCTGCAGAGCGTCCGCCATGAGGTCGACGGCGGAGGAGATTTCGCTGATCTCGTCGTGGCCGCGACTTCGGGTCCTGGCGTCCAGGTCGCCGCGTTTGATGCGGCGGGCGGTCCCGGCGACCCGGCGCAGCCGCCGGAGCACCAGTTCGGCGGCGAGGACGGTGAGGGGGACGACGACGGCGAGCATGGCGAGGGCCGCGTATCTCATGTGCCGGTCCAGGGCCTGGATACTGCGCAGCTCGCTGCCCATGTCCACCCAGACGGCCAGCACTGTGCCGTCCACGCGGTCCGCCGCCCACATCCGCGGCCCCTGGGCCGGCTTCCGGGTGTCGTACCAGGTCACGGGCGCGGACGTGGGCGCGGCGTCGAGCCGGTGCCGTAGGTGATCCGGTACGTCGTCGCCGATCAGGTAGATGGAAGGCGCCGACGGGGACGGTCGTGCGGGCTGCGCGCCCCGGAACTCGGCTTCGGCCGATTCCAGTTCGCTCACCGCGTGGGCGCGGCCGATGTTCATGGAGCGGGCCTCGGTGGTCCGGTGGACCAGGACCCCGATGCCCAGCGCCATTGCACAGGCCGCTGCCGCGACCCCGGCAGCGATCTTCCAGCGCAGGGATCGCGGGTCGGCGAGGCGCCGCAGCGCGCCGCAGGGACCGTCCTCGGACGGGGTGCGGTCGGCGTGGGTGCCGGGCGCGGGTCCGGTCGTCTGTCGCATCTCAGCGCCGGAACCTGTAGCCGAAACCGCGGACGGTCTCGATGTGACCGGCGCCGATCTTCTTGCGCAGCCGCTGCACCGCCAGGTCGACCACCCGGCTGTCACCGTCCCAGCCGTAGTCCCACACCTTGCGCAGCAACGTCTGCCGTTGCAGGGCGACGCCCGGCGCGGCCACGAATTCAAGCAGCAGTCGTAGCTCGGTCGGGGTGAGCGCGAGCGGCCGGCCGTCGATGCGCACCTCCAGGCCGCGGGTGTCGATGTCGAGGTTCCGGAAGGTGAGCAGGCTGTCGTCGGCCGGTCGGCTGCCGGTCATGGGGGGCCGGGTGAAGGTGGCCCGGCGCAGCAGGGTGCGGATCCGCGCCAGCAGGACGGTGGTGTCGACGGGCTTGACGACATAGTCGTCGGCGCCCGCCTCCAGGCCCGCCACCACGTCCAGTGCGTCGCCGCGGGCGGACATCATCAGGATGGGTGCCTGGCTCGACTCGCGGATCCTGCGGCACAGTCCGATGCCGTCGAGGTGCGGCAGCATGATGTCGAGCAGCAGCAGGTCGTACTGTCCTTCCCGGAACATCTCAAGGCCCGTCAGGCCGTCGGGCGCCGCCGAGACCTGATAGCCGTAGCGGTCCAGCACCATCCCGACGGACCTGCGGATCGCTTCGTCGTCCTCGACCAGCAGTACGTGGACGGAATCGGGGATGGGGCCGGCGGTGGAGGCAGGGGTGGGGCCGCCGGGGCTGCCGTCCTGCTGTCCCGCCGCGTCACGGTCGTGCTGTTGCATCACGTCACCTGAAGGTCGATCGGTACCGAAATGCCCGAGAGTATTCCGCTGTGCAAGGAGGTGACCACCGCCCGCCCCCTCACAGGCGCAGAGCGGCCGCGACCGGCAGGTGATCGCTCCCGGTGGGCGGCAGGATCCGGGACGAGACCGGTGTGACGCCCTTCACCAGGATCTGGTCGATCCGGGCCACCGGGAACGGCGCGGGCCAGCTGAAGCCGAAGCCGTCACCGGCTTCCTCCTGGGCCGACCGTAGCTGAGAGGTCACCGGCCGCAGCGTACGGTCGTCGGTCGTGCCGTTGAAGTCGCCCACCACCACGACCCGGGGCAGCGGTTCGGCTCGTACGGCATCGGCCAGCTTCACGGCCGCCTCGTTACGCCTCGCCGTGGTGAAGCCCACGCTCGGGAGCACCCGTACCGACGCGAGGTGGGCGGCATAGACGGCGACGGGCCCCTCCGGGGTATCGGCAGTGGCCCGCAGGGCACGGGTCCACGGCATGATCGCGACCGGCTCCACATCCCGCAGCGGGTACTTGCTCCACAGCCCGACCGTGCCCTGCACCGAGTGGTACGGATACGGGTCGGCCAGGGCGCGCTCGTACACGGGGGCCGTGTGCGAGGTCAGCTCCTCGAGGGCGAGCAACTGGGGGCCCGAAGCGGCCAGGTCACGCGCGGTCCGGACCGGGTCGGGGTTCTCGTCGTTGACGTTGTGGCTGACCACGGTCAGATCCCCGCCGGCGGACCGCTTGTCCATGAGCATGCCGCCGAACAGGGAGCACCAGACGACGGCCGGAAGCAGCACCGCGACACCGGCGGTTGCCGACCGCCGCACTGCCGCCAGCGCCAGCAGCACGGGCACGCTCACCCCGAGCCAGGGCAGGAACGTCTCAAGGAGACTGCCGGGGTTGCCGAACCCGTTCGGCATCCGGGTGTGCCCGACCATGACCAGCGCGGACAGCACGGCGGCCGCGGCGATCGGCCACCCGCGCCGCCAAGTGCCCGTGCCGCCCGCGCCAGTTCCCGGTCGCGCTCCGGCCTCGCGGCCCGTGCACTCGACCGGTGCGGTCATGACCGCACCGGCTTGCCATCGCGATGGGCGAGGACAGCGGGAAGGCCCCTCTGTACGGCGTCGACCAGCCGGCCACTGTTCTCCAGGGCGGCCCGGAGGCCCTCGGCGGGCGTGGTGTCGGCGCGCTGCCCAAGCACGACACCGAGCACGAGATGCCGTGCTGTGCCGGACTTCACCTCGACGGCCCACATGAGATTGCCGCCGGCGGCGGTGCCCGACCCGGTCTTGAGCCCGATCACCCCGGGCTTCTCAAGGAGCTGGTTGGAGTTGGTGATCGTGCCGGGCACCCCGGGGACGGTCGTTTCGCGCATGGCGACGACCGCGCGGAGCACCGGGTCCTTCATGACCTGGCGGGCGAGCTTGAGCTGGTCGTCGGCGGTGCTCCTGGTGGTGGCCTCAAGACCGCTGGCTCCGGTGTACGTGGTCCGGGTCATCCCCAGCCCGGCGGCGGCACGGCTCATCTTCGCCACGAACGCCTCCTGGCTTCCCGCGTCCCAACGGGCCAGCAGCCGGGCGACGTTGTTGCCGGACGGAAGCAGCAACAGCTCCAGGAGCTTGCGCTGGGTGAGCCGCTGCCCCTCGCGGACCGGGGCGCTGGACTCGGTGAGCGAGTGGGCCTCCTGTGCGGCGGCCTCGTCGACCGTGATCTGCGGCCCCTTCTCCCCGTCCTTGAGCGGATGTTCCTTGAGGATCACGTACGCGGTCATCACCTTGGTGACGCTCGCGATCGGCACCGGCTCCTGTCCGCCCTTGCTGCCCAGGCTGCCGACGCCCTCCACCTCGATGCTCGTCTGGCCCTCCTGCGGCCACGGCAGCTCCAGCCGGTCCGCCACGGCCGCCGCCTCGGAGACCGGCGCGGAGCCGTTGCCCCGGCCTCCACCGGTGAGCCCCAGCCAGCCGCCGGCACCGACCACGGCAAGCACCGCGGCCGAAGCCCACACCGCGCCACGACGGGCCCGCCCGGTCCGCTCCTCCCCGCCCGGCGCAGCAGCACGTATCCGACGAGCATCCACCGACAACCACCTCTCACGGCCCGACGTACACGAGGAACCGCGTACGTGTCCCAGCCTGTGAGAGGACCGCATCCAGCTGATCAGGGCCGTGCATCCAGCACCGCGCGGATTTGTGTCGGCCGGGTATCAGGCCCCGCATCGGCGAGAAGCCGCCGACGATTCCGCAGAGCTCGACCGAGACGGAAACCGGTCCGGAGAACGTCGAAGGCCCCTACCGCGAGCGGTAGGGGCCTTCGACGTATTGCCCGGTGAGAGCAATGGCGGAGGATACGAGATTCGAACTCGTGAGGGGTTGCCCCCAACACGCTTTCCAACTGTGCGAGTGGCCGTTCGTCAGCGTTCCTGGACGGCCACTTGGCAGCTAAGAGAGGGGCGGCGTACGGCGGTGAACCACGGCGGGCGTGAGCGAACTGGACAAAGAACAGGACAACGAGCGGTGGTGCAGCCGCTCAATCGAGCTCATCGGCCCTCTCCGCCCTCCTGCCGCGCCTCAAGGACGCGCTGAAGAAGCGTATTCCGCAAGGAGACACTTTCGATTTTCAGTGCCAGATCACCTTTGAGGCTAGGCGCAGTTTCGACAGCCTCTCGCAATTGTGCAAGCCAGTCTCGGTACATCGCAACCGCATCATTGTGACGAGCAATGTTACTTTCTACCACGCCTTCCAAGTCTGGATCACCTCCAACCTTGGCTCGCTCTGCGATGGCATTCTCCAACTCCTGCCCCCGGCTGTCGATCGCTCCGACCACGAACGCCTCAAAATTAGCAACAATTTCGCGGCTGACAATGATGCGCCTAGATGACCGCTCACCTTGTCGTCCCGCATTCTTTGCTTGCGATAGGGTTTCGCGACTAACCGAGACTGCAGTACCAGACTTTACAGCCTCCAAGAAGGTGGCGAAATTCACGATACGCAAAGGCACATCGACACGCCTCCTTACTTCTTCGACCAGCTCTTCGCGCGGCCCCAGAGAGAAGTTGAGTCGCTTGTTGATCCAATCTTCCTTCTCGTCGTTAGAGACAATAAGAACCGGCTTACGCACCTCAACGGCCTTCACGAGAGCCTGCTCCCACCATAGGTAGTCTCCGTGAGGATTAGTTCTTTTAGCTCTGTCTTTGTATCCTGGCGGTATCCTATGTTCTTTCCTGCGAGCAGCCTCTGCATGCGCCTTTTCGTTGTCGCTCTCAGATAGAGGCTGGCCGACTCTCCCGTCGAGAAGCTCTGCCAACGCCTCCAGTACAGGGTCATTATTGAGCACCCTGCCGATGGTCAGGTCAAAGACGCCTTGATGAGATTTGACTCTGCCAATGGCTGTCCGGAAGGCATCCTCAAGCGGAACTTTAAGTGCACGCTTCTCCGCCTCGTCAAGGGCTGAGCGATTCGCAAACTCATTGAGCTGTTGAAGCGCCTGATTTTGCGCTGTCTCCAGCGACTTGCATGTCTCATCGTAGAAGGCAACTTGATCGCGTGCGGCTTCGATTCTGTTCCGATGGAATTCAAGCGCAACCTGATGCGGAATCCAGATGTTTTCCTTTGCAGTGATCAAACTCTCAATCATTTCTCCCCTCGCTGTCGGCGTTACTCTGTACAAGTCCAGCAGTACGCTAGAGTCGATCACTACAAGCGAGTTTTTGAGCGCTTGCGATAGTCCCTTATTTGACATTCTCCAGTGGCTAGAGAATGGCTCCATAAAAGAGCTGATAACAATCCCCCCTAGAAGTGTCATGACCACTAGCGGTCATCCAAGTCAGGCTAGAGCATTCTTCGCGCAATCGGAGGCGTACGGCGTAATTGCCTTGAGCCTGCATCAGGGGATCTGTGGCCGGCGCGCGTCCGCCCTTCAGGGTTCAGCTCGGCTTGCTTCAGCTAATGACAGCCGCTGCGCTGAGTGCACCCGGCCAATCCAGCAGCGGTGGCAGTTCGGCTGGTTTCCGCCTACTTGATGGAGTAGGGAAACTCTTGCCGCGCTCGCACAGTGACGGCTTTCAAGACCGGTCGTCTTGCGTAGTCAATACCTAGCCTGAGCAGGTCATTCGCTGCGCGGTGTGCTCAATTGGGTGGGAACCTGGCCACAGGTTGGCCGCGCCCCCGGAATTCCGAGCCCCCGTTGCCCTACTGCCAAGGGTGAATCGGGGAGGGTCAGCGCAGTGACTGAACGTTGTGCTAGCCACCCTGAACGCCGATGCCGTGGGCTCTCTGTCCGCACGTGCTCGAAGCCGATGCGTTCGTAGTAGCTGTGCAGGCCTCTGTTGGCGCGCCACGTATCTATACGCACCCAGTCGCGCCCCTCCAGGGCTGCCAGATTGGAAGCCCAATCAACCAGGCGCTCACCGAGTCGTCGCCCCGCTGCACGGCGGGCGACGATCAGCTTGTAGAGGTAGAACGCCGTTTCTGGGCGGTCGTCGTCAGTCCAGAAATCGCGGTCGATGGGGCCCCTGCTGACGGTCGCCAAGACCGTGTCGAAGTCATCGACGACGACCCATGCGCGCCCTTCATCGATCGATGCCCGCCACTTCGTGATGGCTTTAGCTCCCGTCTCCGGGTCGCTCCACTGGTCGGTCCCCTTGGACTCCAGCCATCCCTCAGCCTCGGTTCTGAGCGCCATGAGGGCCTGTACATCCGCCGCCCGTGCCGGGCGGACGTACTCAGTCGGTGTCGACTTCATAGAGGATCTTGTGCCTATCGCCGGGGAGGATGGTGACCATGCAGCGCAACGGCTTGCCGTCCGCGTCGTAGCCCGTTCGCGTGTGCTCGGCTACCGGTGTCGCCGCAGGCAGGGCGAGGAGTTCCGCCTCATGCCGTGTCGGCATCCGCACTGCGATCTCATCCCTGTACTTGATCTGGATGAGGCCGACTGATGCGAGCACGCCACCGGGCGCCGCCACGTCGCGCGGTTCCATGAGGAGCGTTCCGGCGACGAGTTCCTGGGGGAAGTACGAGTCAGCGAGTGCGTAAGGGCGATTGTCGACGTACCGAATCCGCTTGCGGGCCACAGCCAGGCCACCATCAGGCAGGGCAAGCGCATGACGGACGTGTGGGGGCGGCTCGACGATGGAGACGGTGATCTCCTGCCGAGGGGACTGCCCATCTAGCGCTATGGCGCTTGCCCACTGGTCACCCGCCGTCTGACCGTCGATGGCGTTCTCGTGGCGACTCCGACTTTCCAGAGTCGACCAGTTCCACACCACAGGTGGGTAGTTCTCGCGGACGTATTTTCCCTGACCCCACCCGGTGACGACCAAGCCCTCTTCAACAAGGGCCCGGACGCCGGCGCGTACGGTCTCGCGGCTGTAGCCGTAATGGCTCATCAACTGCGACTCGCTAGGTAGCACAGCCCCAGGGGCTAGCTCTCCCTGCTCGATCTGCCTGCGCAGGTCAGCCGCGATCTCCTGCGCTTTGGTCATTCCGCGTCGCACGGGCATCTCCAACCCTTCTGCTCTAGCTCCTCCGTACAAGTTAGACGAGAAGGCTTGACTAGCCAAGGTGGCACTGTGCAGACTCAGAGCACGGCACTCCTCCAGACAAGTCGTACGGGGTGTCACGTACGTTGCTGTGCCTGCTTGGTGCGGCATGCACGACCACAGAGCGCCCGGCGGGTCTCGTGAGGACGAGAAAACCCCTCTCACCAGGGATTACCGCGCTTGTCGGGGAGCGACTGGCTTTTGTTGAGAACTGAACAGTGAACTCAGGCGAGGTGAGAGTCCTCGCTCCCGTGGCGGCCGGGTGATGTCGTCGGCAGTGGTGCGGCGCGTCGGTGCCGTACGCACGATCCTGCGGCCCTGGAGAACACCCCCGGGTGCCACCCGCAGTGAGCTGCCCTGCTGAGTGCCAGGCAGAGACATGGCGCATGACCTTCGCGGCAGTTGCTGCGCCGGTTGCCTCCCCCGCCCGTCCGGGCCCCTCGCGGGCCGCGTACGGGCGGGGTGGCAGGGAGCCGGACGACGACTCCAGCTGTGGAAGCACAAGGCAAGGCGGGCCCGGTGTTGCAGCACCGGGCCCGCACCCCGCACACCTTCCTGCCGTTCATGAGGAGCCACGATGACCGTTTCCACGTTCGCCGCCGTGTTCGTCGCCCTGTACGTCGCTCACAGCGTGGGTGACCACTGGGTGCAGACCTCGTGCCAGTCCGCGAACAAGGGCAAGCCCGGCTGGACCGGGCGCCTGGCCGGTGCCCGCCACGTCGGCACCCTGACCGCCACCAAGCTCGTCTTACTCCTGCCCGTCGCCGCGCTGCTGGGACTGGACCTGTCCCTGCTCGGCCTGGTCGCCGGTATGGGCGTGGACGCGGCGACGCACTGGTGGGCCGACCGCCGCAGCACTCTCGCGTGGCTGGCCAGGGTCACCGGCAAGGCGGAGTTCTACCGGCTCGGTGCCCCGCGCGCCGGCCACGACGACAACCCGCACATCGGGACCGGCGCCTACGCGCTCGATCAGTCCTTCCACCACCTGTGGCTGCTGATCGCCTCGGTCCTCATCGCCACTGTCTGACCCACCACATCCCATGAACGGCGCACGGCCCCGGTGTTCGAGCACCGGGGCCGCAGTTTCGGGCCGTCCCACGACTAGGAGAAAACGACCCATGAAGACCATCGCTGCACTTCAGAACCTTGTTACGGCGGCCTCGCTCGACGGTGAGCCGTCGGCGGCTGAGCTGGACGCGATCGAGGCGGAGATGCCGCTCATCCGGGCGGAGGTCGAGCTGCTGGACGCGCAGATCATGACGCTGGACCGGGCCCCGACCGAGCTGGACGAGCGGCGCATCCGGCGGGCCCGCCGCCGGGTCCTGGCCGCGCGCCGCACCCTGGCGAACACCACCGCTGGGGAGGTGGCGTGATGCTGCCTCAGGCATCCATGGCCACGGGGGTGTACGGCACCTGGGAGCTGTACGTCGTCACCGACGCCCGACCGGTGGAGTGGCCCAAGTACGAGTTCCGCCACCTCGCCTCGGTCCCGACCCCGGAGGAACGCGCACAGGCGCTGGCCGACCTCGGGTACGTGACCGAGGACGGGGCCGAGTGGGAGTGGCGCGAGACGCGCCCCACCCCAGTCGCCTCGGTCCTCATCGCCTCCATTCCGGTCCGGCCCCTGGCCGACCGGCCCGGGGCGGGTTCCTCGGGGGTGGCGTGATGACTTCGTTCGCCGAGGACCGGCGCGCGGACCGTGCGGCCGAGGCCGAGCAGCGCAGGATCGACCAGGCCGCAGCCGAGGCCCGCCGAGTGGAGCGGGTGCGGGAAGCGGATGAGCGGGCGGCCCGGCTGCGCGGTCAGCAGCGGGCCGAGAAGGACGCGGCCCGTAAGGCGAGGGCGGAGCGGCGTGCGGAGCTGGGCGCCTCCCTGACGGCGGGCAACGTCTACCGCAAGGGCACCCTCGCTCTGGTCACCGCTTCCGCGCTCGGTTCCCTGCCCGCTCAGGTTCTCCACTTCGCCGGTATCTCCCCGATGCTGTTACCGCTTCCCCTGGCGATCGAGGGTGCGGCGTGGGTGATGGCGGCCGGTGTCGCCTACGCCGACGAACGGGGTCTGCCCGGCTGGGTTCGCTGGTTCCTGCGGCTGCTCGTGGTCGCGGCGGCCGGTTTCGCCGCGTCCATCAACTACGACTACGGCACGCACCTGCCCGGCCTGTCCGCATCGGACGCGCGGGCCGCCGGCATCGGGCTCGCAGCGGTGACCTTGCTCGGTCCGCTTCTGTTCGAGATCCGGCAGTGGGTGACAACCCTGTCGGCCAAGGCCGGTAGCACCGACGACAAGGCGCGCCGCAGGCACGACCGGAGGCGCCGCCGCCAGCACCGATCGATCGCCTTGCTGGCCGACCGGTTCGTGTCGGCCGCACCGTTCGGTGAGCTGTCTTTTGAGGACGCGTTCGCTCACGCATGGGAGATCGAGACCGGTACCGACACCCCCGGCATGACACCCAAGCTGCACCGCCGAGCCGTCCGTCCGATCGATCGCCGCTCTCGCGGATGCCCAGCGCCCATCAGCCATTCGGCCCCGCGTCGGAGGGCGGCGCGGCGGTTGGTTTCTTCGGCGCCGACCGATTGACCCCGACTCCATCACTGAATCGGTCGATACATCAGCAAATCGGTCTACCGTTGACCTGGAAGAGTCGACCCCGGCCCCCGTCGTGCCGATCGAAGCTCCGGTGGCGCTTCCCGCTCCGGTGGTCATCGATCTGAAGAAGGCAGTCGAGCCGGTACCAGTCGGCGCGGTCGCTGCTGAGTCGGTTCGACCGCGTCGGGCGACTGGCCGCGTGCCGGATGTCGCCCGGTCGAGTCGCACCGTCCGGACCGCTGACGAACTCCTCGACGAGGCCCGATCGGCTACTGCCGACTGGTCGATCGGGGAGCTGACAGCGGAAGGCATCCGCAAGGCCGTCCGCACCTCTCCCGCCAAGGCACGCGTGCTGCGCGAGACCCTGCGCGCGGAGCGGTCGGCCGGCACGGATGAGGCGGCGGCGTGATGGCCGCGCTCCCGAAATACGCATGGCGGCTGGCCCCGGACGGCTACGCCACCCGCCGCCAGCTCCGCGCTCTGGGGCTTCGGCCCGGCGGCCAGGGCGTCGCCGCCCAGCTCGAACGGCCCCGACGGCGCCGGGGCCCGCTGGTCGCCTACCTCTACCGCATCGACCGCGCCAAGCCCGTACGGCCCATGACACCGGCACGCCGGGCGGCGCTGGCCAAGGCCATGCTCGCCCGCCGAATCTGCCCGAACTGCCGCCGCGATGCCGGGTACTGCATCCCGCGCTCACTCGGCATGTGTGTCCCCTGCGCCTACCCCGAAGAACAGCGCGCCGCCTGAAACCGCTGCTCAAACCGTGTTCCACACCTCTGAAGGAGAACCCAGATGTTCCGCAAGTCTGACAAGCGCTGCGCCCAGATCGCCGTTGCCGCCGCGATGGCGGGCCCGACCGACGCCGACACCCGGTTCCTGGTCGGCCAGACCCTGACCCGCGACGAGATGCGGCGCGCGAAGGCGTACATCGAGTCGGGCAAGCCGATCCGCGGCCGCGCCTGACCCTCACCGCCCTGGAACACGCCGGCGCCGGATCGAATCCGGCCCAGGGCACTCCCCGCACCACTTCCACGCCGACGCTGCTTCCGCCGTCGGCGGTCCCACTCCTGCCCGGATTCGAGGAGACCTGTGTCCCGCGACGAAGAGTTCATCGCCTACATGCGCGCGTTCGAGGCGTCCACGACGCACCTCGGTTCCTGCGCCGCCTGCCAGAACGACCAGCCGTGCACCGACGGCGCCCCGATCGATGCCGAGTTCATCGCCCGTCAGGACGCCTGGAACGAGCGCATCCGGACCGAAAGGAAGCAGCCGTGAACAACATCCCCGAGCCCGTCCGGGCGGTCACTGTCGTCCAGCTCCCGGACGGCACCTACACCTACGCCGACGCGGCCCACCTGCCCGCACCTCAGCAGGCCCAGCCGATCGTTCAGCACATCCACCAGGCCCCGCCCGACCGCACCGTCCAGCGCATCGCGCTCGGCTCCGGTGTCGGCGCCGGGGCCGTCGCGGCCGGTGTCTACTTCGGTCCCCTCCTCGTCGGTGTCCTGACCGCCATTGCCGCCAACCTCGCGATGCTCGCGTTCCTCGCGGCCGTCATGGCCTGGGGCGTCGTGACCGTCGTGAAGTCGGTCGGCGGCAACGACGGCAAGACCGCCACCAAGTCCCTCACCAAAGCCCGTCGTCGCTGACCCGAAAGGAGCCCGTCATGCCGTTCACGGCAGGCGACAAGGTGCGGATCGTGTCATGTCAGGACGACCCGCGCGCGGCCGGCAGAACCGGCCGCATCGTCGACGCAGCACCGCCCGGCCCGCTCACCGAGGGCCGGTGGACGGTGAACCGGATCAGTCCCCTGATCGGCACCGTCCTGTGCCACACCCACGAGTTGCGGCCCGCCTGACGGTCCTCTGCCCGCCCGGTCTCGTACCGGACGGGCTGAGGACCGGACAGTCCGGCCCGACCGAGGAGGACACCGTGGAGAGCTACACCCCCGCCGAGAAGCGCGAGCGCAACCGCCTGTTCCGCAAGGGCTTCCGCCAGGCCCTCGCCGACTGCGTCGACCCGAAGGTCGAAGCCGCGATCGAGCGGATCGACCAGCGCGCGGCCGAGCGTGGCGCGCAGGAGCTGCGGGCGCTGCACCAGGTGCAGGCCGACGCCCGGCAGACGCTCGCCAACGCCAAGGCCGCTGAGCGGACCGCCGCTCGCACCGACCGCCCCGCCGCCCGGCAGGCCCGCAAGCAGGCCGAGGACGCCGTGCGCCGCGCCGAACGCGCCGTGCTGCGTGCGGAGCGCTGAAGAGACCACAACCCGTCACCCGATCCAGGCAGGAGCACAGTCATGACCGAACTCGCCACCGAGGGGGCCGACATGGGCACCCTGCACCACCTGGACGACCACCGCACCGCCCACGTGGACGCGGGCCCGGTCGACCTGACCAAGACCGCCCCCGATCCCGCGCAGGACGAAGCCCCGGTGGTCAAGGCCCCGGTGTCGCGGTGGGTGCGGTCCGGCCGCGCAATCCGGCGGGCGGTCACCCACGAGCGGACCCGTACCGCCGGGCGTCTGACGGTGCGGCACGGCATGTACGTCGTGGGCGGGGGCCGGATCGTGGCCCGCCGCACCTGGGAGGGCCGCACCGCCGCCCGCTACGAACGGATGCTCCGGGCCGCCGAAGCTGCGGGGAACCTGGACCTGGCCACCGAGTGGGAGGAACGCGGGGCAAAGTTCCGTGCCGCACGCCACCAGCGGCGCATGGACCTGCTCACCGCCCCGGTGAAGTTCGCCAAGGGCGCGGCGGCAGGGGTCGGGGTGACGGCCGGCGGGCTGCTCCTGCTCGGCATCATCCTGGCCATCGCGAACAAGGACTTCACCGACCTCGCCACGCCGACCATGGCGTTGATCGAACTGGTGCAGTGGATCGTCCTGATCATCTCCGTGGTCTGGGGGCCGCTGGTCACCCTGGGCCCGTGGGCGGCCGTGCTGGGCCTGTGGGCGGTCGGCCGTCACCAGAAGGCCGCCCCGCAGTGGGCCCTGCCCGCCAGGGACCGCAGCGGTGAAGGGGCGCCGATCACTCCGTCGATCGTGGTCACCGCCATGCGGGACCTGGGAGTGGCCACCCTGAAGAAGGCCATCAAGGAGATGGGCGACGTCGGGGCGCAGATGCTCAGCCCGATCGTGATCGCCGGGTGCGGTGTCGAGGTCGATGTGCACCTGCCGTCCGGTGTCAGCACCGAGGAGATCCAGAACCGTCGCAGGAAGCTCGCGGAGAACCTGAACCGCCACGAGCACGAAGTGTTCATCACCATCCCGCCGTCCCCGCGCACGGTCCGCCTGTGGATCGCGGACAGCGGCGCCCTGGACGAGCCGATCGGGCCTTCCCCGCTGGTCACCGACCCCGACGTGAGCGCCAACTACAAGACCGGGCGAGCTCCGTGGGGGCAGGATCTGCGCGGTGACGCCGCCCTGGTCAGCCTGTTCCAGCGGATGCTTCTCATCACCGGCCTGTCGAACCAGGGCAAGACCGCGTCCCTGCGGGCCCTGGCCCTGTGGCTGGCGTTCGACCCGAAGGTCGAGTTCCGTATCGGGGATCTCAAGGGTGTGGGTGACTGGGCCATGTTCGGCGGCCTGGCCAGGGTCCTGATCCAGGGGCCGACCGACGACCACGTCCTGAAGGTGACGGAGATGGTCGAGGACGCCGCCCGGGAGATGAACCGGCGACTCCAGCTCAAGGGCGAGACGTTCCCGCCGCTGGTCGTCATCGTCGACGAGGCGCAGGTCGCCTACGGGTCCGGGGCGGTCGACAAGAACAAGATCCCCCTCGGGGGAGCCAAGGCCACGTCCCGGTACTTCCGTGCCATCAAGGCGATCCACGACCAGGGGCGGGCGGTCAACGTCACCACCTGGGAAGGCACGCAGGACCCGACGAACGAGAACCTTCCCAAGCGGTCCCGCGAGGGCAACCACATCCGGTCGTCGCTGGTTCTCGGGACGGAGTCGCAGGCCCGCATGGCGATCGGGGACGCGGCCATCGACGGCGGTGCGGCACCGCACAAGCTGCGGCAGGGGCTCGACAAGGGCACGGTCGTCGTCGCGGGCGACGGCCTCAAGCTCGCCCCTGGCCAGACCTCGGTGACCGTGCGCACGCACTACATCGACACCGACCAGGCCGCC
This sequence comes from Streptomyces sp. NPDC058239, assembly GCF_042882185.1. NCBI lineage: Bacteria > Bacillati > Actinomycetota > Actinomycetes > Kitasatosporales > Streptomycetaceae > Streptomyces > Streptomyces sp. NPDC058239. The sequence goes on along the minus strand of NZ_JBHVWS010000022.1, from coordinate 108,110 downwards.
GAGATCGCCGACCGGGCCAAAGCCGCACGCAACGGTGTCACCACCCTCCACGTCGTCGAGCGGGACGAGGAGCGTGACCCGCTCGCCGACATCGCCACCGTGCTGGGCAGCGACGCCCGCGTGCGTACCCAGGAGGTCATCACGCGGCTGGCCGCGCTGGACGAGGACGCCTACAGCGGTTGGTCGTTCATCGACCTCAAGCGCGTCCTGGACGACGCCGGCGCCGAGCCGTACAAGTCCGACGGCCGCATGGTCGTAGCCCGCGACCGCGTCACAGCAGCCCTCGCCAACCGCGACGGCGACGGTTCCGCTTCCGCCTCGGAGTAGAGGGAGGCGGACCCCCACGGGCCAGGGAGGCAGGGAGAACTCCCTAACCGCCTCCCTGCCCCGCCTCCCTGGCTCTGACCAGCACAAATGATCAGACAGGGAGGCAGGGAGGCGCGCACGTCAGCGCCCCTAAATCCCCCTCTGCAGGCACCCCGGCAGGGGGTGCCCCAGCCTCCCTGACCGACTCGCGGCAGGGATTCCGCATCACGCCGGACAAGCCGAGAGCGGCCCCCCTCTCACGCCAATGAATCGGGGCCGCTCTCGTCTGCCAGCACACACAGAACTGGAGACACCCAGCATGACCCATTCGATCCCGATCCGGCGAGACGGCCGTCACCTCGCCACCGCCCTGTACCTCGCAGCGGGCAACGTGCCGGTGCTGCCGCTGCGGGCGGGGAAGGGCCCGTTCGGCAACTGCCCCGACTGCGCCGACAACGCGTGCGGCGGCCGACCGAACATGAAGACCCCCGGCACCTGCCGGTGCCCGCAGCCATGCCACGCCTGGGCCGCCGCCACCACCGCCCCCGCCACACTCCAGTCCCCAGCCTGGGCCAAGGCGTGGCGGCAGGCCCACGCGGTTGCCTACCACCCCGGCGGCGCCGGTCTCACCGTCGTTGACCTCGACAACGCCGACGCGGTCACCTGGGCCCGCGAAACCCTGCCCGCGACCAGGACCGTGCCCACTACGCGCGGGGAACACTGGATCTACCGGGGCGCCATGCGCTCCGTGAACGGCGTCCGAGACGGCGTGGACATCAAGTCGTCCATGTCCTACGCCCGGTGGCTCGGTCCCGGCGCCGGCACCATGACCGATCTGCCCGAAGCCGTGCGCGCCCTGGCAATCATGGAGTCCTCCACGGCCCGGGAGGCGCCGCAGGCTATCGCCATGCCCGCACGGGCAGGGGATGGCGAGTGCCCCCACCGCATGCCCGCCTATCTGGACCGTGGCATCGCCATGGCCGAACAGCGCATCACCGAGGCCCGCAGCGCAGTCCACACGACCGTCTACCGGACGTTCCTCGCCGTGCTGTCCGCCCATGGCCGGTGCGGCTGCCTCACCGACACCCACATCGCGCGGCTGTTCACCGCCGCTCAGGCCAAGGGCGAGGGCCCTCGGCACTGCGCGGACGCGTGGGCCAACGCCCGCACCGCACTGGGGATGTGAGCCATGTCCGAGGACGAGAAGACCCCGGCCCGCGAGATCATCACCGAGTACGCGCAGGCGCACTTCCGGTACTTCCGCACCACCGAGGGCACCGTCTACGCCCAGCGGATCGGCCACCCCGTGGCCCGCCCGATCCGCTCCCAGGGCACGACCGGCAGCCACCGGCAGGAACTCATGGTCGACCTCTTCAACGACGGGGTCGGCGTCTTCAACGGGACCTCGCTCAAGGAGGCGTTGGACTTGATCGAAGCACTCGCACTGAGCCAGGACGTGCAGCCCACGCACATCCGCGTCGCCCCCGGGTACGACGGGGCGACGTGGCTGGACCTGGGCCGCGACGACGGGCAGTCCGTCCGCATCCACCCCAACGGCTGGACCGTCGCCGTTCCCGACCCGCGTGAGGTGTGCTGGCGGCGCACCCAGCTCACCGGCGAACTCCCCCTGCCGGCCAAGGACACCGAGGGCAAGGGCATCGATCAGCTGTTGCGGCTGACGAACTTCGCCACCGCCGAAACCGAGAGCCTGGCCCTGGCCTGGCTGATCGGCTGCCTCGGCCCGTCCGTGCCCGTCCCCGCCCCGTTCCTCACCGGCCCCCAGGGCGCGGGCAAGTCCACGGCGGGCCGGATGCTGGTGCGGATCATCGAGGGCATGACCGGGGACCTGCGCCGGGCCCCGAAGGACGAGGAGAACCTGATCACGGCCGTCGCCGCCGGATGGGTCACCGCCCTGGACAACCTGTCCCACCTGGCTCCGGACCTGTCCGACCTCATGTGCTGCATCGTCACCGGAGCCGAGAGCATCAAGCGCGCCCTCTTCAGCGACGGCGACGTCGTCCGCTCCCGCTACCGCCGCCCCCTCCTCCTGACCGGCATCGACGTCGGCGTCATCCGCCCCGACCTCGCCGAACGCCTCCTGCCGCTACGCCTGGAGCGGCCCAGCGTGCGGCGGACCGAGGCGGAACTCTGGCGGGAGTTCGAAGCAGCCCTGCCCGTCATCCTCGGCTCCCTCCTCGACCTCACCGTCAAGGTCCGGGCGACCGAGGCCGACATCCCCAGCGACCTGCGGATGGCGGACTTCGCGCACCTGTGCGCGCAGATCGACGCCGCGACCGGCTTCGGCACGCTCTCCGCCTACCGCAGCAGCCTGGACGACCTCAACGACGACGTCATCGAAGGCGACCTGCTCGCGCAGACCGTCCTCAAGCACGCCGCCACCCTCGACCCCGGCACCGAGACACGGATGACGTCCTCCGAGTGGCTGCAACGCCTCACCGGCCTCTACACGGGCGACGACTGCCGCCCCCTGCCCAAGGGGTGGCCCACGACCGGGAAAGTCCTCTCCGACCGCCTCAAGCGCCTTCAGCCCACCCTCGCCGCCCGAGGCGTCCTCATCGACTGGGGCCGCACCAAGGAAGGCCGGTACATCGAAATGACCCGACGTCCGGCCCTACCGCCTCACGAACAACAGTCGTTCTGACCGGCACTGGCGACCGGCACGGACAAGCAAGAGGAGCACCCCAGCCAACGGGGGGCGGGTGCTCCTCTTGCTGTTCGGCGGAACGCCGCCCTGTGGTCGCGCCGCGAAGCGGCTCCCCATTCACGCCCTGAGCCGCACCACACCACAACAGACACCCCCTCTCTTTTTTCTTAAGAAAGGGAAGGCTGCGTCACCCGCGTCACCAGAGACCCCGAAACGGCCCCTGAGCTGCCGCAACGGGGATGACGCAGGACGGCTTCGGCTGCGTCACCCCGCGTCACCTGCGTCACCCCATGACGCACGCCTGCGTCACCGGTGACGCACCCCCAACTGCCTGCGTCACCACGTAACCGCAGGTCAGAGGCCATGAGTGACGCAGATGACGCGATGACGCAGAAACCACAGCCTCGGACAGGTGCGGCCCCGAAGAGCCCTGGCCCGAAGCCTCCGGCATCAAAGCGATGGACGACAAAAGGAGCGCCACATGGAGACCGCCCGCCTCGCTCAGGGCGATGACAGCACCCTCGTTCTCCTCACCGTTGAAGAAGCCGCGCGCCGCCTCCAGATCGGCCGCACCACCTGCTTCACCCTCATTCGCGCGGGGGCTCTGGAGTCCTTGATGATCGGCCGACTCCGCCGGGTGCCTGCCGACGCCCCGGCCGCGTATATCGCGCGCCGCCGTGCTGAGGGCTTCGCAGCCTGACCTGCTCAACGCCGGAGCGCCGCCACCCACTGGGGGCGGCGCTCCGGTCGTTCCACCCCACCGACTCCAAGGAGATGCCGCCCGTGGCGGAGAAAAAGCGCACTCGCCGGGCGAACGGCGAAACGGCCGTCTACTTCGGCAAGGACGGTCGTTGGCACGCCCGGGTACCGATGGGCTACAAGGACAATGGCGAGCCCTACCGTAGGCACATCACCCGCCCGTCCGAAGACGCCTTGGCCGCAGAGGTCAAACGGCTGGAGAAACAGCGTGACCAGGGGACTGCACAGCAGCCCGGCAAGCTGTGGACGGTTGAGAAGTGGTTGTGGCACTGGGTCGAGAACATTGCCAAGGACGTCGTTAGCGAGAACACCTACGACGGGTACGAAGTAGCAGTTCGCGTGCACCTCGTGCCCGGCATCGGCAAGCACCGCATTGACCGTCTGGAGCCGGAGCACCTGGAGAGCCTGTACCGCCGGATGCAGAAGAACGGCAGCAAGGCAGCCACGGCTCACCAGGCTCACCGCACCGCCCGTACCGCCCTCGGTGAGGCAGTGCGCCGTGGCCACGCCGCGAAGAACGCTGCCGCCCTGGCCAAGCCGCCACGCGTGGAGGAGCCGGAGGAGGAGATTGAGCCCTACTCGGTAGAGGAGGTGCAGAGTCTGCTCATCGAGGTGAACAAGCGCCGCAACAGCGCCCGTTGGATGCTGGCGTTGGCGCTCGGCCTGCGGCAGGGGGAGACCCTGGGTCTGCGCTGGGTCGACGTGGACCTGGACCACGAGTATCTGAAGCTGCGCCGGAACCGGCTGCGCCCCAAGTACGACCACGGGTGCAAGGAGGCAGCTCCCTGCGGCCGGAAAGCCGGTTACTGCCCGGACCGCAAGCAGGTACGGCGCGAGACGAAGAACACCAAGTCGCGCGCCGGCCGCCGTGCGGTTCCCCTGCCAGGCCCCCTGGTCGTGATGCTGCGAAAGCACAGGGAGGTCCAGGCCCGGGAGCGCAAGACCGCCGGCAACCTGTGGACCGAGTCGGACTACGTGTTCACGAAGCCGCTCGGTGGCCCGCTCAGCCCGAACACGGACTACCACGACTGGAAGAGGCTGCTGGAGGACGCCGGGGTGCGTGACGCGCGGCTGCATGACGCCCGTCACACCGCTGCCACCGTCCTCATGCTGCTCGGTATCCCGGACCGCGTGATCGACCAGATCATGGGCTGGGAGGCAGGCACGTCCTCCCGGATGCGCGCACGGTACCTGCACGTCCCCGACGCCATGCTGAAGGAGGTGGCACAGAAGCTCGCGGATGCCATCTGGGGCCCCGCACCGAGCGCGCCTGTGGACAAAGACCAGGACAACGAGGGCTGAGACAACGCCGAAGGGCCCCACCGCGAACGGTGGGGCCCTTCAACGTATTGCCCGGTGAGAGCAATGGCGGAGGATACGAGATTCGAACTCGTGAGGGGTTGCCCCCAACACGCTTTCCAAATGTTCGTCTGGAGGTACACCGTTGGTCAGAGGTGTTCTGGCCAGCGGCGCAACCCTCGTGGGAATGGGTCGTGAACGGGGCTGGACAGGCGTGAATGAGACTCGAACTGAGACCACGCTCCCGCCGCCTTATTGGGTAATCGCTGACGCCTCCATGAGCGTCGCGGGTAGCGTTGATGACCCGAAGTAACTAGCGGCCCCGCTGACAGGAATGCCGGAGTGACCGTGGCCGAGCCCTTCCTACCTCAGCAGCCGTCATGGTCCCCGCTGGACGAGTGCCTCTGTCACTCGCCCGGCGCCCCGTGGTCGCCACAACGGCAAGACTCGGGTCTGGTGATCGGCTGCAGGACTTCGACACCGCTGCCTCGCCGACCTCGCGGACAAGGGATACATCGACCGCGCCGGCCTTTCCCGCTCCTACGCGGACACCGAACAGGCCTTCCGTGACGGCAAGGGCGCGATGCAACCAGTCGCTCCGAAGTGCCTCAGACGCCGGAGAGCAGCGCCGCGCTCACGGCCGTGACTGCTGGCAGCAGCATGAGGACGGCGCCGTGCACGCATCTGTTCTTGGTACGGGCGATGCGGCTGGTTACTGTCAGGGCACGGAACAGGCGGGGGTGCGGATCGGAGCTGCTCAGGAGGAGTCCGGACGACAGTTCCGCACGCTTCTCCGCCCGGACCACGTCCTCGTAGTAGGCGAGGATGCGGGAGCTCTCCCTGAGTCTCGGTCCGTGGCGGGGCAGCAGCGCCGCCAGGAGAAACAGCAGGGCTACGGTAGTGGTGACCGCCGCCGTCCACCACAGCGGGTGGGGCCAGGAGGTGCCGGGCGGGCGGCGGATCAGGAGGAGTCCGAGCATCGATCCCCCGGTGGCGAGCAGGACGGCGGCCTTGCCGTCCGCCCGGCCTATCTCAATGTGGTTCTGGGCGATCAGCTCGCGTGACAGTTCCACCACGTCCTCCGGCTCGGCCGCTTGTGGCGGGCGGCGGGCGAAGGGCAGGCGGGGGATCACCGGTGATCCCCGTACGGGCCGTTCCCGTCCTCCGCCGCGTCGGTGTGGCCGATTCTGCGCAGAATCTCGTCGCCCTGCGGGACCCCCACGTCACTCAGGACACGCGCCAGGTTGACGCCGACGAAGCCCCGGTCCTCAGGTGTCAGTGACTGAAGCGTCGCCGCGAGGGTGCGTTCCCAGCCGTCCCGGTCGGAGAGGAGATTGCGGTGAGTCACCGTCCAGTCGAGCACGTCCCTCGCCTGTTCCGGCTGGTGCAGGAGCCAGAGGGCCGCCAGGCTGACGGGACCGCCCGCGACAACCTCCTGGTAGAAGCGGTACGCCTCGCGGTGGGCTTCGCCGAAGCCCGGCGGAAGGGTGGGTTCCGCACCGGTGCCGGGGGTAGGCAGAAGCGCGGCCGGCGGGTCCAGAAACCAGTACGTGAGGCCGAAGTCGTCGATCACCTGTGGCCGCCCGGGCGGTTCGACCTCGGTCGTACCGAAGTGGGGTGGGGGCTTCCGCAACGGGTCGGCGGTGCCGGGCAACGTGGCGTTCTCGCTGATGTGGCCGACCACCAGGTGTCGGGCCCGTTCCTCGGTTATCCGGTTCCTCGCCGCGATGACCGGGTTGGTGATCTTCCAGGCGACCCCGTAACGGGCAGGGGGTTTCGGCGGCCGGCGCGGGATGTCGACCGAAATCCGCCGTTCCGCGAGCGAGACCCACACGATGTCGAAGAAGTCCCCCTGACGTACCGCGCGCGCTGTCGGTCGCGGATAGCCCCAGTAGTCGCCGCCGCGGGGCGGCACCATTCCATCGGCCCCGTCGTCCGCGAGAAACACCAGGGCGCGGTCCTCCGGGGAACCGAGGCGCAGGCGGAACAGCTGCCAGGCCGGCGAGGAGTTCAGAGGTGTGATGAGCGGGCCGGTCATGAGGCGAACCCTTCTGCCGGGGAGGCCGTACGGACGCGATGGCGGCGCAGGGCGAATCGCATGACGCCACGGTGGCTCCGGGCCTTGCCGGAGAGTGAAGCGAGGAAGTGCGGGAAGGCAGTCCGGTGCCGTAGGTCCGGGTCGCTCTCGATCAGGGACAGGCCCGCCGCTGTCGCTTCGTGGGTGGCAGGGTCGTCCAGGGCTGTGACCACGAGGTCGAAGGCCAGCTCGGGGTGGTTCACGAGCAGGTCGGCGAGACTCACGCGCCGTACGCCCGGCGCGCCGGGCCGGGGGAAGGCCGTCTGGCTCATCGATTCGATGGCATGCACCGCCATGGCGTGACGCTGTGTGCCCGGATCGGCCCCCTGCCACTCCCGCAGGCGGTCGAGGACTGGGGCGTGGTTGGCGTCCTCGGAGAGAAGGGTGCTGAGAGCGAAGGACACCGCTGTACGCAATCCGCGCTCCAGGTCTTTGTCCGACTCGTCGAGTACGGCGTCCAGGAGTTTCAGGGCGACGGCGGGCCGGGCCAGGCCGTAGCTGCCGCCGCAGGTCTCGGCCACGGTACAGCGGAGGGTGACGATGGTGGCCCGGCTCCATTGCCGTAACTGATCCCGTACCGCGCCCGTGAGGGCGGGGTACTGGACCATCTCCCCGAGCGCGTAGGCCACCAGACGGCGGCGCCAGCGCTTGTCCGACGCGGCGAAGGGGTGCAGCTGGCGCAGAGTGTCCGGGCCGGTCGCGTGGGCCAGTACCTTCCCGATCGCCTGACCCGCCGCCAGTTCGATGCCGGAGCGGTGGGGGGCCTCGTCCAAGGTCCTCCACAGCAGGCCCGCCATGCCCTCGTAGTCCAGCCACAGGCACCGGAGCAGGGCGTCCGACCGGTGCCGGCCGGAGAAGACGACCGGCTGGACCGGATAGCGCTCGAAACGGGGCGGCAGCAGGCGTGCGCCGACGGCCGCCAGTCGGTCCTCGAAGGCCGGTCCGAGAACGTCGCGCCGCGTCTGCGGCCCTTCCGTGACCAGTCCGCGCGTATCGATACGCTCCGGCCGCCCGGCGGTGACCGGTGCCGGGCCGCCGCGTTCGTCGATGTGGGGGCGGAGAATCGCGCTGAACTCCTCAAGGACCGTACGGTCCTGTCCGGACAGCAGCGAGATCGCAGCCATCAGGGAGAGACTGTCGGCCCGGTGGCTCGATTCCGCCAGCGCTTTGCGGGCCGCCGCGGGACTGCCGGTTTGCAGTTCGTCGAGTACGGAAGCGGCGGGCTTCCCCGACACGACGAGGTCACGCAGTCCCTCCGCCACGTCGACACCGTCCCGGGGCAGCGGGTGAGCGTGCAGATAGCCGGTGAAGTCTGGGGAGGCTAGGTGTCCCAGTGTGTCAGCCCCCTGCTCAGAGGTGAGCTCACCCGCCTCGGCCATGGTGTTCAGGCGCTTCGTGGCCACCTCGGCCGACGGCGGCGGGCGGTGCACAACCTGCCAGGGCACCGTGTCGCCGGGAAGCGCCATCTCCGCCCGGACGGTGACGACCAGATGGGAGCCCGATCGACGCAGCAGCGCGGCCAGCGCGGTGAGCGCGACTTCGCCGAGCGAGGCGGCGGCCGCCGGGGACAGACCCTGGAGCAGATAGCCGCGCCCCTCCTTGGGGCGCCAGCGTGAGAGGTCATCCGGTGAGTCCAGGCCGGTGATGCCGCCGGCTCCGTACCGTTCTGCCAGCAGTGCGAACGCGGCGGTGCTCGCGCCTGTGCCGCTGCTGGCCCTCAGCATCAGGATGTGGCAGTCCAGCACCTTCCGGCACTGTGCGTAGGCCGGTGGCTCGACGAATCCGCGCAAGCGGGCGTGGACGTCGTCCGCAGGGTACGGACCTTCCCGCAGGCGAGGTTTGACGATGTGGTCCGTGGCGGTCTCGTTGAGCGGGGCGCCGATCATCACGGTGACGTCGCCGGCGATTCCGCCCATGACCGCCATGCCCTGGTCCAGCCGCTGCTGGTTGTCGCGGTAGGAGTTCCTCGGATCCGGTCGGCCGTCGGCGTCCGGACCGTCCGGGCCAGGAGAGGTGTCCGCGTCGGCGCTCACCGGTGGTCTCCGGCTCCGCCGACCCGCTTGTCGCCCGCCACGTTGTCGCCGCCGCCCCAGTGCTGGTTGGTGCCGCGGTACGAGGTGGAACCGCCGGTGTACGTGATGTCCCGTCCGACGTCCCCCATCACGGCAGCGCCCTCGCCCACATGCTGCGTGTTGCCGCTGTAGTGCGTGCCGGGCCGCGTCACCGGGTCCTGTTCCTGATCGGTGGATGCGCCGGCCGGTGCTACGGATTCCTCGCGCGGTCGCACACCGGCCTGTACGAGGTTTCCGGACGGCGACGGGACGTACAGCCATGCCCGCTGCGAGAAGTTCTTTCCCTCCACGGTGGCCGGGACCTCCACACAGCGGTCGGGGTGCAGCCCGGTGTACGCGCCGAGCACGACGTCCTCGTAGACGCGCTGGGAGATGACCGCGGCCAGGTGGGTGACCTGCTCACTCGCCGCAGCCAGGATGGCCTTGACCGGACGGGAGTCCAGCAACCGGTGCGTGTCGTTGCGGGCGGTGCCGTTGCCGTCGCCGGGACCGCCCGTGTCCGGCAGCGGCCCGACGTGGACGCTGGCCCGGAGCCGGATGCGAGGGCCCACGCACTGCCTGTTGTACGCGCCAAGGATGTCGTCCAGCACGCCCAGGAACGGCCAGAGGACAAAGGGCAGCAACGCCGGATCGAAGCCGAACACCACGCCGTCCCCGGTGTTGGCCGGAAACTGCTTGGAGTCGCGCAGCTCGTGGAGCCCGGCTCGCTCCAGCGCCTGGTCGACGAGTTCGGGGATCAACTGGCTCACCGGACCGTGCTGCACGGCGGGAAGACCGGTGAAGTCCTTTGCGTCGACAGCGAACAGGGCACGGTAGGGAGGAAGCGGTCGGCTCTCGGTGTACGGGGCGGGAACGGGCGTGGACATGCGTGATCTCCTCGTGGACGGTGGGACGGCGACGAAGCCGGTGGCCGGCTGATTCGAGGTTCCGTCGGTTCGGTCCGTCCGACTGCACAGCGCAGGGCACTCCGCGGGTGTCCCACGTCACAGCGTGGGCATGCTCAGGCGACGGTTCCCACTCCCGGCGCAGGCGCGTTCATTCAGCCGGGGGCGGCGAGAAGGGTGACGCGGGCGTGGTCCTCGGTGCGGTCGTCGCCCAGTCGCGCAGCGCCCTCATGTCCTTGATGACGATCACTCTGCGGGCCGTCTCCACTGCGCCGGACTCCCTCAGCCGTTGCAGTCCGGTGGTGACCGCGTTGCGGGTCACCCCGGTCGCCTGGGCGATCTCCTCCTGGCTCAAGCCGGTCAGGCGTACGACATCCGATTTGGTGCCGGGCGCGGTGAGTTCGGCAAGGCGCAGGAGTGCCCGCGCCAGCCGGACGACCAAGGGAAGGGTCAACAGTTCGGTGCGGTGGGCGTCGGACTCTCGCAGTCGGGAGAGGGCCTGGCGCATCAAGTCCATGACGAGCCCACGCTGTTCGACAAATCGGCGGAACCGTTCCGCCTCCAGCACGACAGCCGTGCAGGGGGTGAGTGCGACCACTTCCGCCGTGCGCGGGGTGCCGTGGAAGACGGACACCTCGCCCAGCAGGTCGCCCGGCCCTCGGAAGGCCAGCCAGGTCACGACTCCGTTCGGTTCCCGGCACACGACCTTGGCGAGGCCGTCGGTGAGGGCGAGCAGGTGCGTTCCCGCAGAGCCCTGTCTCAGCATCACGCTGCGTTCGCGAAAGCTGCGGGTCGCACCTTGGTCCCGTAGCTCGCGCCACGTCTCGTCCGACAGCACTCGTCGCCTTCCCTGTCCGCCCTGTACGCGGCCTCGCTCTGCCCGTACGCGGCCTCGTCGGCCTCGCCCACCGTCATAATTTCTACGTCGGGCCGGCCGCTCCCGCCGCCAATCGGGCGACCTTGTCCGAGAACGGCTGCCCGTCCACACGCCACCACGCACAGGTGCGCGCGAGTGTCGAACAGTCCGGCGGCTGGCAGGAGATCTGCACCCCGGACGCCTGAGGACAATCTCGCGCGAGGCCGCCCTCGCGTCATCAGCAGACGCAGGGATGGCCTCGTGCGACTGGCCGCTGTCAGCGCCGACCTGTTCAAGGTTCTTTTCCCAAGCTCTCTGCGGCGAGCGGGTGTCACGGCCGGTCAGCGAGGGAGGCAGCCGATCGCGGCTGGATTGAGGACTGCCTGCATGCTCGAAAAGTTGTGGGATGCGCTGTCCGACACTGCGCTTGTCGCCGTGCTCCTGGTGATCGCGGGGCGGCCGACCTGCGCGCGGCAACTGCGACCACGCGACGCCGCAGGCTCGCTGACACATGGGCCGAGTGTGCGATGCCCGCTCAACTTGCTGCCACACCAATCCGGGCGTACGTGCTCGCGATCGCTCGCCACTTGGGTGGGAAGGTCCTGCGGTGCGTACTGGTCCAGCACATGAGTCTCGGCAACTCGGGATGCTCAGTAACCTTGGTGGCCTATGCTGATGACCGGTCAGACGGGCGGGGGGCGATGGCAGCGCCGGGTGAGACGAGGCCAGAAGCAAGGGCCGAGCGACACGAGTTCGCACTAGAACGGTACCGGTACATTCTGCAGCAGATCCACGCAGTGAATGAGAATGCGCACCGCTTCCTTGCGATCTATCAGACGCTTGCTACCACTCTGGTCGGCGCGACTCTTGCCCTGTTCGTTGGGTACCGCAAGTGGGGGGTAGCGCCAGCCACCGCGCGGGGCGGAGTGATTGGGTTACTGACCCTCACTACGGTGGTCGCTGCATTCACCATCACGCTGATAGTGGTGGGTGCCTTCGCCTGGCTCGACTACCGCAACGAAGAGTGCGACATCACCGATGAGATGGTCGGGCCCGGCTTTCGTAAGCGCCCACGTCCAGGCAACCTCACGCGTTGGTACGAAACTTACGTGCTGTTGTTCATCACCGTCTCGGTGATCACTATGTGGGTGCTCGCCGGATTCTTTGTTCTGCCGGCAATGAGGTGACCGTTCCCAGTGTCCGAGCACGACTTCGCCAGCACACCCCTGTGGCAGGAGACCCTTGCCGTGCGTCCGCGCAAGGACGATCACCACAGCCAACGGGAGCGATTGCGCGCGTCGTATCTGACGCTGCGAGACAATGCGGCTTTACTGCTCGCGGAGAATGCGCGTAGTTTGCCCGACTTCACGGTCCACGACATCAGCCACGTGGACGCGCTGTGGGAGACGGCCGGTCTCATGTGTGGTAACCAGATCGGGCTGAACCCGGCTGAGGCATACGTGCTGGGCTGTGCCTTCGTGTTGCACGACGCCGCGATGGGGGCGGCGGCATACGGGATGAGTGTGCCCGAAGCGCTGGGCCAACAGCGGTGGCGCGATCTGGTGTCAGTCGCCTACTTCCACCGGCAAGGATGTTGGCCGGATCAGGAGCAACTGGACGCCCCGCCTGCCGAGATCGCCGAAGCGTGTCAGGCCACCGCGATCCGCGAAACGCACGCGGAGCAGGCCCGGCGGCTGGTGGATCAGCCGTGGCGGTCCAGTGCGGGCAACGAGATCTTCCTCATCCAGGACGTTCAACTCCGCGAAGCGTACGGTCCGCTAATCGGCGATCTGGCAGCCAGTCACTGGTGGTCGGTGGACAAGCTTGCCGATCAGTTCCGCCAGCCGAAAGGCTCGCTGACCTGGCAGCCAGCGGAGTGGACCATCGAACCGCTCAAGCTGGCCTGCATCCTGCGGCTTGCCGACGCAACCCAGATCGACAGCCGCCGTGCCCCGACGTTTCTGTTCTCCCTGCGTAAGCCGCAAGGTATTGCCCGTGCACACTGGCGATTCCAGGAACACATCAGCCGCCCGCACCTGGACGGCGACCGGATCACTTACACCTCGCTGCGCCCATTCCCCCCACACGATGCTACCGCCTGGTGGCTGGCCTTGGACTACCTGCGCAGCGTCGACCAGGAGTTGAAGAAGGTCGATGCCCTCCTGTACGACCTCGACCGCAACCGACTCGCGGCTCGCGCAGTTGCCGGAGTTGATTCCCCCGAGCGCTTCGCTGAACTCTTCCCGGTGTCGAACTGGCGGCCCATTGATGCCACCGTCAAAGTCTCCGATGTCCCTGCTCTGGTAGAAACACTGGGCGGAGAGCAGCTATACGGCAAGGAACCAGAGGTGGCCGTTCGCGAGCTGATCCAGAATGCCCAAGACGCCATCCTCGCTCGCTACGCTGTAGAACCTGACTTCACCGAGGGCTGCATCGACGTACGTCTCACTGAGACCGACGGCTCCTGGTGCCTGGAGATCTGCGATAACGGCATCGGCATGGACGAGGAGACCCTCGTCCGTGGACTGCTCGACTTCGGCACTAGCGGCTGGAGTTCCACCCGCATCCGCAGTCGGCTCCCCGGCCTGGCCAGCGGTGGATTCCAGCCCACGGGTCGGTTCGGCATCGGCTTCTTCTCTGTCTTCCTGCTCGGCGACCAGGTCGAACTGATCACCCGTCGCTACGACGCCTCCGTGGCAGACGCGCGCCGACTAACCTTCGACAGCGCAGCTCGGCGGCCGCTGCTTACGCCACTGCCCGAACGCGGCCGTGCTGCGCCGGGCACAACTGTGCGCGCAACGCTCAAGGCGAATCCCTACGATATCCAGGGGCCCCTCTCCAGGACCAGCGACGACAGACTCGGTCAGCTCATCCGACGGCTGGTCCTGGAGAACGCTGTCCCAATCCGTATTTGGGAGCCCGGCGCGGCCGAACATGAGACGGTTCTTCCCTTCACGCTGGACTCGGGATCACCGGATGAAGTCTTCGATCGCCTCTACCCATCCCTGACAGACAGCTGGCGCGTTGGGCAAGAGAAGCAGCGCCTACAATTGCGCGACGCCTTCGCCGAACGGGCAACCGAAGTGCTGGACGAATCGGGGCGACGCATCGGACTGGCCACGCTCTGGACTGACCTGAATTACCAAGGGCGAGGCGACTTCCGTGGGATCGTCCCAGTCAACGGCTTTCTGGCTGACCAGACGTACGCCTTCGCGGGATATCTCGCCGGTCAGCCCAGCCGGGCCTCGCGGGACAAGGCAGGTCTGGTCGCCAATCAGGACCAGATTCGTCGATGGCTGCACACCCAGGAAAAGAAGCTGCGCGATATCGGGCACTTCGGCGACGCAGTTCAGCTGGAGCTGGCCGGAATGCTGCACAATGCTTTCAAACGCCTATCCGACGACATCGCCTTTGCAATAACAGCGCAGGGCCTGCTCCGCCCGGCGGACGTCGCCGCATGGGCCACACAGCGGAACGAAGTCTTCATTGCCTCAGGACCGAACGTGGCCGTCAGAACCCGCCCTCCGCAGGTTTATCGCTACCTGTCCGGGAAAAATGTACTGCTCCCTGATAATTGGGTCGTTCTCTCCCAAAGATCGGCCTATCCGCCATTGGCTGATGCATTCCCAGATGTCCTGAATCGTGATGCTGAATATGAGTTCGCGCGCAACCACCCTTCGCTCACGTGGGAGAAGCTCTGGTGGCGAATGTCAGGCGGCCTTTATGCGCCGTTCATGCATGCCCTATGCAAAGCATGGTCGTGCACTATCGAGGAACTCCTTGCCCCAGTTGAGCAGCGCCACTGGTCGGACTCCTGCTATCTGGATGATGAGGAACTAGATCCTGTATGGGGCTATCTGCTCCATCGACCTACGATCGCCAGCTGAAAGCAACTGAATTCGGTCGTCTATATGCGTGTGACGGGGCGCTCCGTGGCGGCCACCCCGGTCCCCGGCCGTCAGCGATGCGCGGCTGTAGGTGCAGGGTTGGCCGTGTGGCTGAAGTGCCCCGGGTTCTCGCTGACCCACCCGCCTCCTGTAGCAGCTCATCCCAGTCGGTCTGGGGCAGCCATGTTGTGTCCGCGAAGCGGGCCGCGTCCACAGGACGAGGTCTGCCCAGCCGCGACAGCGGTGGACTTCGATGGCGTACGCGTTGTGGCTCGCCCAGAATGAAAACTCGGGTGGCGCCGTCTTGGTCTTCCCGTTGCTGTGTACCCAATGGCTGAGAACGCAGGGGACCGGACAGTCTTCTGGACTACGCGGGGGCCATCTGGGCAGAATCCCGGTCGTGGATGGATCGATGGTGGGCTGGGCGATACGGGTCGGTGAGACGGAACTCAGTTCTGTGCTTCCTCGGCGATGGGCGCATTCCCAAGGGGTCGCGCGTCGCGTGGCCGGCCTCGGGAGGATTCTGGGGAGTGATTCCGGCCTTCTGGCTGCTGCCGCCGCGCTCCACGACGTCGGATACGCGCCACGCCTGGCGGCTACGGGATTCCACCCTCTCGACGGTGCGCGGTTCCTCCGTGACGCTCACTGTGCCGATAGGCGGCTGGTGCGACTTGTAGCGAACCACTCATTTGCGGCATTGGAAGCCGAGGAACGCGGACTGAGGGACGTGCTTGAAGCTGAGTTCCCAGTTCTTGAGGATCAGCGGCTCGTGGATGCGTTGGTCTACTGCGACATGACGACGACGCCCGACGGCGAGCGGACCACCGTGCAGGACCGGGTGGCGGAGATTCTGGGCCGCTACGGGGCCGACAGCGTAGTGGGGCGATTCATTCGTCGGGCGAAGCCCGAGATCTTCGCTGCGGTGGGACGGGTGGATGGGGAACTCGCGGCTCAGCCCAGGTAGGGGTAGGTGCCGGCGAGGTAGTCGCCGATTTGCTGGCGCATGCTGGGGTGGATGTCGTACTGGTCCAGGTCGGATGGCTGGACGTAACAGACGCCGTCAGCTTCGTCGTTGATGGTGGGCTCGCCACTCACTGGGCGGCCGATATACGTGTTCTCGTACTGCTGGCGGATCTCACCATCGGTGTAGGCCACGATGTGGTTGGGGTTCGTATAGACCCCCAGGAAGCCGGTGATCTCGGCGATGATGCCGGTCTCTTCGAGGCATTCGCGCACGGCGCACTGTGCCGCCGTCTCCCCGATGTCCTGGGCGCCGCCCGGCAAGGCCCACTGGCCTGTGTCTCGACGGCGCTGGAGCAGGATGGCGCCGCTGTCGTCGACGACGAGCAGGTTGTTGGCGGGAATGAGCGTGTTTGCCTTGGGGGCCTTGGGATCGTTGTAGTACTCAGTCCTGCCCATGTGACGAGGGCCCCTCCTGGTCTGGCGTCCAAGGCCGCGCGGTGGCCCAGACAGCTTCGAAACTCTGAGCGTAGTTGTCGAACCACCCTGCAGCATCGGCTCTCTTGAGATGGAGCAGAGGGTTGGCACTGGCTGGCTGGCCCCAGACATGCGGGTTGACCAGAAGGTCGTCGTCGTAGCGGAACAGGGAGGTGTAGAGGGTGGTGTCGTGCAACCTGACCTCGCAGCCGGCCTCAGCCAACAGGGGACGGTAGTAGGTCAGGGAGGCGCGAATCTTTGCCGCGAGCGTGTCGCCAATGCCCTCCTCGCGCCCTCGGATCGCCGCCGCGTGCCCCTTCGAGTCACCGAAGCAGAGCCGTACTTGAATCCCGGCTGCCGCGCGCTCGGCAAGCATTTTTGCGACATGAGGGTTGGACTGGGCAAAGAAGGTGCCGGAGAAGACGAGCACGCTGATCTGCTCCTGGGCCCCTTGGAGCAGCGAGAGCCACATGTCGCGGGGCACGCTGGCGCGGTTCTGATAGGTCCCGACCAGCTCCACCCCTGATCCGGCGCTGGGCTGGTCGGCGCTCGGCACGGGTGCCGGCCACAGGAACAGTTCCTCCACCCGCAGATGTTGGGCAACCCGGAACCGGTGGCGCGGGTGGGGAACGCGCCCACCAAGCCATCGACTGACCGTCTTGGGATCCACCTCGCAGGCTTCGGCGAGTGACTCTGGCGAGACCCCACGCTGGGCGAGTACGGAGTGCAATCGCTCGTTCACAGTCGCCATCCAAGCCGAGGCGGCCACGAGCAGGCAAGGACGTTACGGGACCTTCCTCGGCCCGAGGCTTCGACCACGGAACTTACGCTTCTTGGTATGGAGCTCATCGTCCTGTGGGATATCGACCACACGCTCATCGAAAATTCCGGGGTCAGCAAAGAGATCTACGCCGCCGCCTTTGCAGCGCTGGCAGGAGCCGACCCTGCTGAGCCCGCGCGAACGGAGGGACGCACGGATCGCCTCATCATGCGCGACATGTTCCAGCGGAACGGCCTGCCCGAGCCCTCCTGGGCTGTTGTCGAGGCGGCCCTTGCCCGCGCAGGGGAGGATCGCCTTCACGAGCTCAGTCGGCGTGGGACGGCGCTGCCCGGCGTGCGCGACGTTTTGAAGGAAGCTTCGGTACGGGAAGGCTGGGTGTCCTCGGTTCTCACGGGCAACATTGCGGCCAACGCTCGCGTGAAGGTGTCGGCCTTCGGCCTTGACCCCTTGCTGGATCTGTCTGTCGGCGCGTACGGCGCTGACTCCCTCCAGCGTTCCGGATTGGTCGCTGTGGCTCGGGAGCGTGCCCAACGTCTGAGGGGCGCGCGAAGTGACGTGCCCGTCGTGCTCGTAGGCGATACCCCGAGGGACGTTGAGGCAGCCCTCGACTCCGGATCCGGGATCGTTGCGGTGGCCTCTGGCCTGCATGGTGCCGAAGAGCTGGCCGATGCAGGCGCCCGCGTAGTGCTGCCCGACCTGACGGACACTGCGCGTGTGATCGGAATCCTGGAGACCTTCGCGGCGCACTGAAAACGTCCCAGGACGTCCTCGTAGCGTCCGGATACGCGGTGATGCGGTCCGAAGCTTTTCCGCGAACATCAGGTCTCCTACCAGGCAACTGCCAGAAGGAGACCCACGTGATCGGGGAAATCACCGGGATCCGCAGGATCCGGATGCTGTACCTCCAACTGTTGTACCGCTGCAACTTCGAGTGCCTGCACTGCTTCCACGGCAAGCGGCTCCAGCACGCCGATGCCTTCACCGCGGATGAGGCAATCAACCTCCTGACCCTGATGCGCCAGCAGTACGGCACAGAGGCTGTCACCCTGCTCGGCGGGGAACCGTTCGTCTACAAGGACCTCGCCCAGGTCGTCCGGTACGCCAAACAGGACCTGGGCATGCAGGTCGAGATCTGCACCAACGGCTACCGGATCGAGCGCCGGCTCGCCGAGATCGCCCCTCACCTGGACCTGCTGCGGGTATCGCTGGAGGGCATCGGCTCGACCAACGACCACATCCGCAAGTTCGGGAGCTACCAGAGTGCGCTGAGCGCCCTCGACATCGCCCGGGGACTCGGGGTTCGCACCGGCGCGACCATGACGGTCACCTCCCGCAACATCGACGAGGTTCTCCCCCTGGCGCGCACCCTCCAGCACTACGGGGTAGAGCAGTTGAAGCTTCACTGCCTCCGGCCGGTCGGCAATGCGGCAGACCACCCCGAGCTCCTCGTCACCGACCCTGCCGCCTATGTCCGCCTCCGAGACCAGCTCCAGACCGCCCAGCTGACCATCGAAGTGATTGTCGACGAGGACTTGTCCGAGCACGGCGCCCCGGAGATCTGCGCCCCTGCGGGCGGCCCGAAACAGATCGAGCGGATCGAGGCCGACCCGCGTGGCGCTCTCACCATGTCCTGCAAGGCGGTCGGCCGGGACTCACACGCCTTCTGGTACGACAAGCTCGCCGACCACATCGCCCACCGACCGTCAGACAACGACGAACTCACACTCGCCGTCCCGGACGTGGTGTACGGACGTGCCTGACCAGGCACCGTTCGAAAGCCTCGAAGGACTCCGCGGCACCGGCAAATCAACCCTCGCCCCCATGCTTGCGGCCGCACGCGGCGCCGTGCTGGTCCCGACCGTGCCACCCATCCACCAAGCCCTACGGCGCGAGGTGGACCGGATGGGGAATACCGAAGCCCGAATGTGCTTCTACCTCTCAGCCCTGTTCACTGCGGCTGATCAGATCCAGCGCTACCTGTCTGCCGGCACCCCGGTCGTCGTCGAAAGCTACTTCGCACGCTGCCTGGCCAACCACCGCGCCTTCGGAGCCGAGCTCTCCGTAGTCCTGCCGGCTGACCTACCGCACCCCGTCACCTACTACCTCGTCTGCGAAGAAGGCGAGCGTCAACGCCGCCTCGCCAGGCGTGAGAAGCCCGTCTCCCGTTGGGACGCCCTCGCTGAAATCACAGCCGATCAGATCACCGACGCCTACACCTCGTTCCAGATGCACCGCGTAGAGACCACCGGACTCAACCCTGACGAGGTACTCCAGACCGTCCTGACCACCAACCCGAAAGGAGAGCAAGCCAGTGCAGACACCAAGCATGTGGCGGCACACCCTCACCTTCTTCCCGCAGTTCCTCGCCGCGCTGAAGGAGCATGCGGAGCCTGACTCCACCGTGACGGTCATCGGCGCGAGTGACGGCAGACTCGTCGTGCCGCTAGCCGCCGCCGGCTACCGCGTCATCGCCATCGAACGCAACCCGATCGCCCTGCACGGCGGCGAGGTCCAACTTCCGGGTGATAAAACCGGTCACGCAGTGGGGCTGATCGACCGGCTGAAGCACGAAGGGCTCTACGACCGCGTCCAGGTCGTAGAGGACGACTTTCTCGCAGCCGAGCCCGCCGCCACGCGCTGTGATGCGGTCTGGACGAGTTGCTCGTGGCACTACAGTGCCAACCACCACCAGCCGTTGGGCGAGTTCGTCAACCGCATGCAGCGTCTGGTCCGGCCCGGCGGACTGTTCGGCGCGGAGTTCATGATGCCCATCACGCAACGCCACCACATGCTTGAGCACTACACCTCCCCCGAGAGACTCCGGCAGTACTTCATCGGCGACTGGGACGTCCTGCTCACCCTGCGGACCAACGAATTCGCCGAACAGGCACACGTCGGACAGCTGCAGGACCACACCCACCGCATGGGCCTCCTCCTCGCCGCCCGCGCATCCACCCCCTCCTAGAGCTACAGGAAGAAGGACACATGAAGCACGAGTACGAGGCGAAGTTCCTCGCCATCGACGTCGACGGTCTCCAGGCCAAGCTGACCGCCCTCGGAGCCGTCCAGGCGTTCCCGCGCACGCTCCTCACCCGGAAGATCTTCGAGAACGACGCCCTCGAAGGTGGTGCCTGGATTCGACTGAGGGATGAGGCCACCCGCTCCACGCTCACGCTGAAACAGGTCACCGACGCTACGACGATCGACGGCACCACCGAGATCGAAACCGAGGTCTCGGACCTCCACGCCATGGCCGAGATCCTCCGCAACGTCGGACTGCGCGAGGTCCGCTACCAGGAGAACTACCGCGAGGAATGGCGCCTGGGCGAGGTCGCTTTCGACTTCGACACCTGGCCGGACCTCCCCACATTCGTCGAGATTGAAGGACCCGACGAGGCATCCGTCCGACAGGCAGCAGACCTCCTCGACCTCGACTACTCGGAAGCTCGCTTCGGCAGCGTCGACGAGATCTACAAGAGTGAGGCAGGCCGGGACATCCTCGCCGAGCCCACTCTCCTCTTCGCCGACGCGGGCAAGCAGGAGTCGGCCAAGGCGGCTGCCCCGAGCGAGTGATCGTGAGTACTGAGCTGTGTTTATGGAACTGGCCGTGACGCCTCAGGTCATACCCGGCATCGCCGAATTCGCGCGGGGCGGTCTGCCCGCGGCAGCGGACACCGATGACGGCAACACGTGGACTGACGGGTACTGCTGGCTCTACTGCGGGCAGCGGTGGACCCGTGTTCTATGGATTGGCCCCGTGAGTGTGGCTGGCGCCCAGGCAGCGATGTACGCCTGTGGCCCGTGCATCCGGGCCCTGCAAGAGCAGGTCTGGCAGGCCATCCTCCTCCACGATGAACCGACGTGTCCGGCCCCGTTGAGAACGTTCACGACGGCCGAGCAACCTGGCGGACGCCGCGTTGGGAAGCATCGCGCGCGGGGCAGCCTGTTGCGTCGTGGATGAGGCCGATGGGCTGAACTCAATAAGTCCGTAACGCCTCTTCACGACGAAGGCCCCGCGACAGAAGTACGTCGGCTGCTGGGCCGGTCACCATGCGTGGTGACCGGCCCAGCAGCCGTTGTTGCTACGGCGTCTTGCCGCGGCCTTCTAATGACGATGACGGCGTTGTCGATGTGCGGCTGCGGCAGGGGCCTTCGCTGCGGGCTCTGGCTTTGGGGCCTGCACCACGGCCGCCTGTGTCGTGGTTCGGCGGCGGGCTGCTTCCGCGCGGCGGTTGGGGGCGGGGTGGCGGCCGGTGTGCTGGATGCGGGTGATCAGGACGCGGGCGGGGCTGTGGGCGGTGCCGAGCTCGCGGCGGGCGGCGGCTTCCTTGAGAAGCTGATGGGGCTTGTGGCCTCCGTCTTCGGCGTCGGCGAGGACGGTGGCGAGGGCGGGCCAGCCGGGGTCGGCGAGGATCCGCTCGGCGTGTTCGGGAACGGCGGCGCGTACATCGTTGGCCAGTGCGCGACAGGTGTCGTTCTTGGGGCGGCGGGCTTCGAGGTCGGTGAGCGTCGGAGCGAGCGCGTCGTCGGCTGCTGACTGGAGGTGCTGGACGGCTCGGCGGGCGGCGTTGGTCTGGTGGGCGTGGCCCTTCGCCTCGTGCCAGCGTCCGGCGAGGACGGCGGCCCAGACGAGTGCGGCGACCAAGGCTGCGAGCGCGCTGCCGTCGGGGCCGGTGGCGGTGTTGGCGATGTCGCGGGCTGCGGTCCGCAGGGCGTGGGCGGCTCGGTCATCTGCCCGTATTTGAGAGCGCTGGGCACGGGCGAACGCCCGGCTGGCCGATTGCAGTTGGGAGCGGAGGTCGGCGGAGGCTTTCTGGGCGGTGGCTTCGATCAGTACGCCCAGGGCGGTGATGTGCGCCTGTGCCCGTGCGTCCCCGCCGCCGTCGGCGCTCGTGCCCGTGATCTCTGTGTGGAGGGTGTCGAGGGCCTCGGTTGCCTGATGCCAGGGAGTGATGGGTCGGTTGCGACGGGCTGTGGGGTGTTCCTCGGGCCCGCTCGTCTCCAGGCGTGCCTTCAGCTTGGGCAGGGACAGGTCGGGGGCGATCTTCCCGCCGGGGTGGTAGATCTGCTCGCCGTCCTTGTTCAGGTCGCCGGGCCGGCCGACGGCGTAGCCGAGTAGGTCTCCGGACGGACCGTGCCGGGGCTTGACCAGGATGTCGCCGGCTTCGAGGTAGGCGAGGAGTTCCTCGGCGCTGGAGGCGTGCGGGATGGCGGCGCGGATGCGGTCCTGGAGCCACTCGCGGCTGGTCTGCTCCCAGCCGAGGCGATCGGCTTTGTGCATCTCGGCCTGAGTGGGCCGCCGGGCGGCGGTGCGGTCGCCCTTCTTCAGGCGGCGCAGCCCATAATCCTGCTCAATCTGACGGCACTCGTCGCCGATGCGGATGCCGCTGTCGTGCAGCTTGGGGCGGCGGCCGTCTTCGCGGATGGTGGTCGCGAGGATGTGGATGTGGTCGTCGGCGTGGCGTACGGCGATCCAGCGGCAGGCCAGATCGTCATCGGCGGGGGCGATACCGGCTGCCTGGACGATGCGCTGGGCGATCTCGCCCCACTCGGCGTCGGAGAGGTAGCGGTCTTCGGGTGCGGCGCGGACGGGGCAGTGCCAGACGTGGTCGGTGACGGGTTTGCCGAACTCGCTGTTGCGCAGACGTACGGGCTCGTCGAGGTAGTGGCCGAGTTCGGTCAGGGTGGCGTTCTCGTCGCGGCCGGGGTCGGGCATGCCGAGCATGGCAAATCCGGCGACGAGGTGCGGATCGAGGTGTTCGTCGTGCCGACCGGGGCCGTAGAGGTAGGCGAGCAGACCGCGGGTGTTGGAGCCGGCGGCCTTGATGGCGGCGATCACGCGGCCTGGTCCTTCCTGGGGTCTGCCGGTTCGCGCAGTGCCTCGGCGATCAGCTCCAGCAGGCGGTGCAGCTCGTCGAGGCGCTGGCGGATGTCGGGCGGGGTGTAGTCGCTGTTGAGGGCGCGGGCGATCTGGTTGACGTTGACGCCGGTGCGGTTGAGGGCGCGCAGGACCTGGGCACGGAACATGTGGGTGCGGCGGCGATCCTCGGACAGCGGCAGGTTCGCGGTGAACCGACCGGATACGAAGGCGAGGACGATGTCGGCGGCGAAGCCGGATTCGCCCTTGTAGCCGTGCTCTGCTGCGGCCTCGCGTAGGCCGGTGCGCTCGTCGTCGGTGAAGCGCAATGGGCCGACGCGCTTGATGCGCTTGTCGCCGGTGAACCGGCGGATCGTTGGCTGGACGCTCTGCACGGAGGGCTCGCTGAGGGCGGGGGAGTCGGTGCGTATGGGGCGGAGGATCGCTTGCTGGGCGGCGTGAAGCTTGTCCGGGTCGAGGCCGCCCTCGGTCCCGACCATCTGGTCCGGCGCCCCCTGGCGCTGGGCCGTCTCCGCCACCCCCGGGGCGGAGATCCCCGAAGACCGGCCTTGAGTCGGACTCGGGGTACTACTGGCTCCGCCAGGGGCCGTCCGTCCAAACGCCCGCTGCAAACGTCCCAGCAGCGTAGGTGACTTCGCCAGTGACGGCAGCACGCCGGGGTTGTGATCGGTGTGGTGAGGGTCGTGCGTCACGATCGGGTTCTCCGGGAGGGGTGGGAGGATGGACGAGGTGGGCGTCAGCCGTCGCGGGAGGCGCTCAGTTCGGCCTTGACCGCGCGGACGATGGAGCCGGCGTCGTCGCTGGCGACCCTGTATCCGTCGTTGCGTACGGCCTGCTCCAGGAGGTCACGGGACAGGCGGCTGTGCTCGTCGTGGAGACGGTGGGCGTAGTCGCGAAGGATCTCGTCGGTGGCGCGGGGCTTGCGGTTTGGCCGCTTCGATTTCGGCGAGGTGGGCTTGGCCGGTGGGGTATGTGAGCCGCTGCCCGTGGGCGGCTGAGCCTCCTCTTGCCGGCGGGCTGAGCCTTCTGTGCGGGCTGTCGATCCCGGGCCGGAGCGGGCGGTGGGATTCGGGCGGGCGGATCGCGGACGGGCGCCCGGGCGGGATTCCTCGTCGCCTGGATCTGATGGGTGCGGGCGGGGCCAGTCTTCTGCCCGCCCGTCGCCTTCCGCCCGCTCGTCGGCGTCCGCCCGGGAGTGGTCGGGCTGCACTGCGGGCAGGCCGACAGGCTGCCCGGCAGGCGTGATCCATCGCCCAGGCAGGCCGATGGTCGCCAGGGCGGCTGCTTGGCGGCGGGTGGCGAGCTGGCGCAGGAGTTGCTCGTTGCGCCGCGGGTCGGCGTCGATGCCGGAGCGGGCGAGGGCCTTGGACAGGCGGCGCACGGTGCGCTGGTCGGCCCGTCCGGTGCGCTGCTCGGGCGTCATCTCGGCAAGGCGGGCGGCAAGGGCGACAGCCCGCTGAGTGGCCCGGTCGCGGATGATCTGGGCGGCGCCCTGGTCCTGCTCGACGATCCCCAGGCGGGCGAGCAGCCGCTCGCGGGCGTTCCGTGCGAGGACAGCGGCGAGTCCGCGGGAGGTGGCGTCGGGGGTCCGCTGGCGCAGTTCGATGCCCATGGCCAGGTGCCACAGCACGGCCGCCATCACCGGGCCGGTGAAGGCGCGCACGGTACCGCCGACTGGGCCGGCCTCGGCGTAGGCGGGGATGGTCTGTATGGCGGTGATCACCCAGACCAGGGCTCCGGGCAGGCCGGCTGCCTGCCTCGGTCCGTGCAGGTTCTGGCGGGCCATCAGCGCCATCGAGAACAGGGCGAGTTCTGCGGCGGCGAACATCGCGGTGCGTTCGGCGGTGTTGCGCATGTCGAGGTAGTGGGTGGCGAACCGCCAGCTTGTGTCCGCGCTGTAGGCGGTGCAAACGAGCGCCGCCACGGCGGCGGTGACCACTGCGGCCGAAAGGCGCCGCTTCCGATCGTGGGCGCGGCGTCGGCTGCGCCGGGCCCTCAGGCCCGCAAGCAGAGCGCCGGCGGCGACGGCCAAGACGGCCACGAGCAGGAGCGGATTATCGGCGTACGGGAGCGAAGTGGTGGCGAGCGTTTCGGATATGACGGGCGGCATGTACGGGTCTACTCCGAGGGAGGGGCTGGGAAGGTGATCACGGCGTTCACGGAGGGGGCGTACACGCGGGCCCCCTTCTAAAGGGGGCCCCGCGCGTGATCGCTTGGGTGCGTGTACGGCGTGGACGCTCGTGTGATCGCTCTACCTGCGGTTTTGCGGTGAGCGTGTGCGCTGTGAGCGGTTCACGGCGGTGTGCGGGCGTGGGGGCCGCGTGTACGGTCGCGTGAACGCTTCGAGGGGGGTGGTGAGGGGCTCAGCCGACGGAGGTGAGGTGGCGGGCGGAGGCGTAGTAGCGGGCCTGCTGGCCGCCCCCGGCCCCTCCGGCGACGCCGTCGGCCTTGGTGGCCAGGCCGCTGTCGACGAGGCGGCCGAGGTGGCGTCGCGCCTTCTCGATGTCGGCTCGTTCGGGGTCGCCCCCGCCAATGAGGACGGTCGCCAGGTCGCGTGCGGTCAGCCCGTTGGAGGCGTTGCGCAGCAGGACGACGGGGTCCTTGGTGGGGTCGACGGTGGTGGTGCCGCGTACGTGGTCGTGTGTGACGTCCAGGGGGCCGACTTCACCGGTGGGGGTCTTGAGGTGGTGCAGGGTGACTGCGGGGTCGCCTGCCCGGCCGGTGATGAACAGGACGCTGCCGGCGCCGGCAGTGAGCCAGGTGGAGCCGTAGACCTGGTCCAGGCTGGGGCGCTGGCCGCGCGGGGCGTCGGCGGTGGCCTTGCGCTGGTGGTGCAGCTCCATGATCTCCACGCCGTTGCGCAGTGCGCGCATGCGGGCGTTGTGGAAGGCGACCGCGAGGCTGTCGTCGACCATCGTGCTGACCGCGTCCTTGAGGCTGTCGATCACGATGGTGTCGGCCTGGTGGGCGGTGGCGAGGTCGGCGAGGAGGTCGGGCTCCTTGTCGAGGGTGGCGGGCAGCGGACCTTCCCAGACCACGAGCCGCTCGCGCAGGATCTTCTCGTCGGTGGGGAAGACGCGGCGGGCCATGGCTTTGGCGATCTGCTTGGGGCGGTCCATCGCCAGGTAGAGCACGCGCCTGCTGGGGGCGACGGGCATCTCCAGGGCGGTCTCCTGCAGGCCGAGGCGGGCGAAGATCACCTGATGGGCCAGGGTGGTCTTGCCGACGCCCGGTGCGCCGACGATCATCAGGCTCTCGCCGGGGGCCCAGATGGTCTTCTCACGGGTGCCCCACAGGGGCTCGGCGTCCGCACCGCTCTCTTTGACGAACGACCACCCGTCTGTGGCGAAGCGGGACAGGCACCCCTGTCCCGAGGCGAGCGCGCGTTCGCGTTCGGCGCGTACGTCCGCTTCGACCTCGCTGCGAATCGCTTCGGGATCCGCGCCGGGCTCCTGGGCCTGCTGGAGGGTGCGTACGGCGGAGGTCACCAGGCGGCGCAGGTCGGCTTTCGCGCGGACGATCTCCGCGTGGTACTCCGCGCTGCCGGTGCCGTAGGGCACGTTGGCGAGTTGGGACACGTAGGCGGGGCCACCCACGCGCTGCAGGTCGCCTTGCTGCCGGAGCAGTTCGGTGAGGACGATCGGGTCGGTCGGCCTGTCCTCGCGGTGCTGGGTGAGGAGCGCGCGCCAGATGGTCTCGTGCGCGGGCCGGTAAAAGGTGTCGTCCCCGAGGATGGGCCGGACCGCGTCGATGATGTCGGCTTTGTGCATGCAGGCGCCGAGGACCGCGCACTCGGCGTCCATGTTGAACGGAGGCTCCATTGGCATGGGGCCCTCGCCGAAGCGGGATGGCATCTGGGATGGCAGGGTCGTACCCTGGGGCATGGAGCTCCTCATCCGGCAGGCCATTACGGGGCGGCAACCCCGGCCTCCGGTTTCGATCGTTCAGGGATGGATGGTTGTGCGGTGGAGCCTCTACTTCGGCCCCGGTGTTCGTAGCACCGGGGCCGCTTGCTGTGCGGATCCGTCCGCCGCTGTACGGCGGAACACGACCATAGCCGAGATTTTTGGTAACGCAACGCCTTGCATTTCATTCCGCAACGATGTTTAGTTGCGGACGCTGGCCCCAGTGGACCCGTTGTCGCGTGAAGGGAGGTGCGAGTGAGCAGCGAGGAAGGCTCGGAGCGCGCCGGCCCCGGTCGTCCGGTGCCGGAGGATCACGTCGCCACACGCATCAAGCTGGAACGCGAGGTCCGCGGTTGGAGCACGGTGAAGCTCGCCGAGGAGATGGCCGCCGCCGGCCATCCGATCAACCAGTCGGCGATCTGGCGCATCGAGAGCGGCAAACCGCGTCGCAGGGTCAACCTCGACGAGGCGCTCGGCTTCTGCAAGGTCTTCGACCTCACCATGCAGGACCTGACCGGACCGCCAGGCGAGCTGGCCACGCCCCGCATCCGCCAACTCGCCCATGAGTACGTCCAGATGACGCTGGAGTACCGCCAACTGCGAGCGGCGATCGACCGGAACCAGATGCACCTGCACGAGATCCAGATGGAACTCGACGCTTACGGGGACAAGGGACCCGAACAAAGAGGACAGGTCGACGAACTCCTCCGGCTCGAAGAACGGGCCCTGCAGAGGAGCCTCCACCCGTCCCGGGCGCACCTACGAAACCAGGGGCAGCCACCCGTCGGCGAATAGCCGACCGCTGCCCCTCCCGCGGCGCTACGAACGCCGAGAAACCTCACGCGCGGCGACCTCCGTCGCCGACGATCACCCACCCATCCATCCCTGAACGACGCCACCGGCCAGGCCGACGGGAGTTGCCGCTCCCGCGACGCCGCGATGCCGGCGGGAGGAGTACCCCCCATGCCACAGCCCGCCCTGCCCATTTCCCAGATAGCCCAACTCCTGGACGTTTCCGAAGCCGCCCTGCGCACCCTGATGGCCGAGCGGCGATCCGCCGGCGACACGACCCTGGTCGCCCTCACCGTCACCGAAGCCGCCCGCCGGATCGGCATCGGCCGCACCAAGCTGTACGAGTACGTTTCCTCCGGCGAGATCGCCTCCGTCAAGATCGGCAGCTTGCGCCGCATCCCAGCAGAGGCGGTGAACGACTTCCTGGCCCGCCGTCTGTCGGCGGCCGACTTCGGGGCCGCCGCGTGACGCGAGCCTCCGCACCGAAGTCCCGCCAGCCCAACGGCGCCTCGTCCATCTACCTCGGCAAGGACAGCCGCTGGCACGGCCGAGTCACCGTCGGAGTCAAGGACGACGGCACCCCGGACCGGCGCCACGTCAGCCGCAAGACCCGCGCCGAGGTCACCAAAATCGTCCGCGAGCTGGAGCGCCAGCGCGACAAGGGCGCCGTCCGCAAGGCCGGCCAGTCGTGGACCGTGGAGACGTGGCTCACCCACTGGGTCGAGAACATCGCCGCCGTGCACGTCTCGGAGAACACGATCGACGGCTACCGGGTGGCGGTCTACCACCACCTCATCCCTGGCCTGGGCGCCCACCGCCTGGAGAAGCTGGAGGCGGAACACCTGGAGCGCTTCTACAAGAAGATGCAGGAGACCGGCAGCGCCGCCGGCACAGCTCACCAGACCCACCGCACCATGCGCACTGCCCTCAACGAGGCCGTGCGCCGTGGCCACCTCACCCGCAACCCAGCCACGATCGCGAAGGCCCCACGCCTCGAAGAGGATGAAGTCGAGCCGTACTCGGTCGAAGAGGTCCAGCGCCTCTTGGCAGAAGCGGGGAAGCACCGCAACACAGCCCGCTGGGTCATTGCCCTGGCGCTCGGCCTCCGTCAAGGCGAGGTTCTCGGCATGCAGTGGACCGACGTTGATTTCGAACTCGGCGTCATCCGCGTTCGCCGAGGCCGCCTGCGGCCCCGCTACCAGCACGGCTGCGGCGACCGCTGCGGGCGCAAGCCCGGCTTCTGCCCGCAGAAGGTCAACATCCGGCGGGAGACCAAGAACGTGAAGTCCCGCGCAGGGCAGCGGCCCATCGGCGTCCCGGACGAGCTGATGGACCTCCTCCGGCAGCACAAGGAAGACCAGGCCCGCGAACGGGCCCTTGCCCGCGACCTCTGGACGGAGAAGGGGTACGTCTTCACATCGCCCATCGGCGAGCCCTTGAACCCGAACACGGACTTCCACAAGTGGAAGGACCTGCTGAAGTCAGCGGAAGTCCGCGACGGCCGCCTCCACGATGCCCGCCACACCGCAGCGACGGTTCTGCTCATCCTCGGTGTCTCCGACGCTGTGGTCGACGCCATCATGGGCTGGGAACCCGGTAAGTCCGCCCGGATGCGCCGCCGCTACCAACACCTGACCAGCCGCGTCCTCAAGGACACCGCCGACAAGATCGGCGGCCTCCTGTGGGGCGTGGATTCGACCCAGGTCTCTGGAGGTGTCGTCCCCGACGCCGACCGGAGTCCCGTTCCCGCCGAGATGATGCTCCACGTCGCCCGCCTCGGCGAGCGACGCGTTCCCTTCCTGCACCGCGAGCATGCCGACGAGGTCGTCGCGCAGTGGAGCGAGGACTGGCCGGACCGAACGGCGGAAGTTGAAGAGTGGGACCGCGGGCGCTGGGAGCGCAACGGCCCGAGCGGCGCACGCGCCGTCCGCGATCGGATGCCCGAGCGGGCCGTGGTCTTCTACGCCCGAGCCCTCTTCCTCACCACCGGAGAGCGTGAGTCGACAACGCTCCCCGAACAATGGGCGGTGCCTGCCTGGGAGTTCGAGACCGATGCCTACACCAGCTACCCGTCTGTCTGGCGCACGGTCCGGCTCCACGGCGAGGGCCAGGAGGTCGAGGCCAACGCACGCGGCACGGACAAGGAGGCCGTAGAAGGAGCGTTCGCCGAGGCGTGCGCACAGGCAGTGAACCGCGCCCAAAACCCGGGGAAGTACGGCGATACGGACGACTGGTAGTCGGACGTCTACGTGACGGGCCTGACCGTGGTCGGTCAGGCCCGTCGTTTCCGCAGCGATCTGCTCCAGCAGACAAATGAGTCGGTGCAGTGCCTATTTCGTCGGTATCCGACACATGGCTGAGTCGGTGGCTTCCAGTGCTGGAACCTCTGGAGGTAACACTGTCGCTACCGATCACTGCGGCGTTGACGGGTGTGGACCCGAAATCGACATCCAAGCGGCGATGGTCGTTGAACACCAAAGAGGCGCAAAATGGACTGAGTTGACTTCTTCTCACTCGTCTCGCGAGCCTGACATACTCCTCAAGTCATGATCGGCAGTACGTGGGGGTGCGGCAGTGACGCAGGAGCAGTTCGGCTGGCTCTCGGAGGCCATATCGACCTTCGGCGCGTCGTGCAAGGACATGGTGAACGGACCGGGCGACCCCGAGGCGTCCATCCGCCCGCCGATGCAGAAGCTCCTAGAAACCGTGGGCAGCCACGATGCCATGGACGGCGTTCTGTGGCACTCCGAAACGCCTCTGCGTGATGTGGGTGTGCGCCCCGACTATGCGGTCGAGGTACACGGCGACATCGTCGGCTACATCGAAGTCAAGCGCCCTGGTCACCCTGTTGATCCGGAGAAGTTCACGGGGCGTAACAAGAAGCAGTGGGAGCGACTGCGCGACCTGCCGAACGTGCTCTACACCAACGGCACGGACTGGCGGCTCTTCCGCACCGGGGAGCCGATCGG
The DNA here is from genome assembly GCF_042882185.1 of Streptomyces sp. NPDC058239. Lineage (NCBI taxonomy): Bacteria > Bacillati > Actinomycetota > Actinomycetes > Kitasatosporales > Streptomycetaceae > Streptomyces > Streptomyces sp. NPDC058239. The sequence goes on along the minus strand of NZ_JBHVWS010000022.1, from coordinate 77,543 downwards.
CACTCCGGTCGTCTTCGAGGGCGATTTGGCCAGTGCAGGACGGTCGTTGACCGCCCGTGAGCCTGCCGCGTTCAACAGTCTCCTGCGGACCTTCCTGCACTGGGTTCCCGAGCCCATCCGCCAAGCCTCTGCTCTGGTCCGGCGCACTGCGCCGCTGTGCCGCCTGCTGCGCGCGGCGGTCCTGGAGCAACTGGAGTTCGAGGGGCGGTATGCGGCGGAGGGCGCGCGTCCTGAGGAGCTGCGGTTCACAGGGCTGAAGAACGACTGGCGCAAGCTGCTCTTTCCGACGGCCGATGATGCCACCTTCGCCGACGGCTACGCCCAGGCAGTGACTTTCGCGCTGTTGCTGGCGCGCACCGAGGACATCTCCTTGAAGGGGGTGGGGCTGCATGAGGTTGGTCGGCGGCTGGATGCCGGACATGCCTTGATGGGCAAGGCCCTTCAGCTCCTCACCGACAACATCACGGTGAGCTTCGAGGTCAGCCTCGATCTGCTCATCCAGGTGATCGACGCGGTCGACTGGGCGGCGATTCGTAAGGGTCGGCGGGATGCGTATCTGCACCTGTACGAGTCGTTCCTGGAGGTGTACGACGAGAAGCTGCGGCAGAAGAGCGGCTCGTATTACACCCCGCGCGAGGTGGTCGAGGAGATGGTGCGTCTCACCGAGGACGTGCTGCGCACCCGCTTGGGCCGCTCGGACGGATATGCGGACGAGAGCGTGCGCATCGTCGATCCGGCAATGGGGACTGGCACGTACCTTCACGCGGTCATCGAGCATGTCGCCGCCTGGGCGGCGGAGAAAGACGGCCCCGGAGCACCGCCGGATGCGATAGGCGATCTGGCGAGTCGCCTGATCGGTTTCGAGCTGCAGATGGGACCCTTCGCTGTCGCCGAGCTGCGGACCTCGGATCTGCTCAAGCGGCATCAAGCGGTCGCACCGCCGGATGGAATGAAGCTGTTCGTCACCGATACGTTGGACGACCCCTATCTGGCCGAGGAAACCCTCGCTTCGACGTACGAGGTGATCTCAGAGTCCCGTAAGCGGGCGAACCGGGTGAAGGCCAGCACGCCGGTCACCGTCGCGATCGGCAACCCGCCCTACGACGACAAGGCCAAGGGCCGCGGCGGCTGGGTCGAGAAGGGCACACCCGCACAGGGCGTGGCTCCCATCGAGGCTTTCAAGTGGCCTGGCAACGGCCGCTATGAGCACGTGCTGAAGAACCTCTACGTCTACTTCTGGCGCTGGGCGACGTGGAAGGTCTTCGACGCCCATCCGCAGGACCAGCAGGGAGTCGTCTGCTTCATCACGCCCTCCGGCTTCACCACCGGGCCCGGCGGGCGTGGCATGCGGGACTACCTGCGGCGCACCTGTGACGAGGGCTGGATCATCGACCTGTCTCCGGAAGGGCACCGCCCGGATGTGGCAAGCCGGATCTTCCCGGGTGTCGCCCAGCCGCTGGCCATCTGCGTCTTCGTCCGCAGCAAAGACACCGACCCTGAGCGGCCCGCCCGTGTTCATTACCGCGCCGTGCACGGCAAGCGAGGCGTCAAGTATCGCCAGCTCAAAGAGATCCAACTGGACGACGACGGCTGGCAGGACACGCACTCGGATGCCATCCGCCCCTTCCGCCCGACCACCGAGACGGGGTGGGAGGACTACCCCGCTCTCGACGATCTCTTCCGCTGGGGAAGCCCGGGCATCAAGGCCAACCGCTCCTGGGTCAACGGTCCCGGCAAGCAGGTGCTTGAGAAGCGATGGGCGCGTCTGATCCACGAGAACGACTCGGTCAAGAAAGCGGAGCTACTCAAGGAGACAAGAGACCGTTCGCTGCACGCCAGCAGGGCTCCGTTGCCCGGACAGCCTGAGCACACCCAGAAACTCGCGGACGAAACAGTCCTGACACCTGACCTGGTACGCATCGCCATGCGCAGTTTCGACCGGCAGTGGCTGATCTCCGATAGCCGTGTCATCGACTTCGCCCGGCCTGCGTTGTGGGAAGCCATGCAGCCAGATCAGCTCTTCCTGAACCAGCAGTCCTCGCACGAGATCGAAACCGGGCCAGCGATTGTCGCTACCTCCCTGCTCCCCGACACTCACCATTTCAACGGCCGCGGTGGCAAGATCATGCCGATCCTCCATCCGGACGGCACCCCCAACGTGCATCCGCGCCTTCTCGCGCACCTCGCCGCCGAACTCGGCCTCGACCACATCACGGTGCACGATCTGGCCGCATACGCGGCGGCCATCGCCGGGCACGCCGGATTCACCAAGCGGTTCACCGAGGAACTACTCACCCCGGGCGTGCGGCTGCCGCTCACCCGCGATCCCGCCCTGTGGCACGAGGCGGTGCACCTGGGCAAAAACCTCCTGTGGGCCTCGACGTACGGGGAGCGCTATGCCGATCCGGAAGATGACCGACCGGCCAAGAACATCCTCTTCCCGCCAGGCGATGCGCGACGGCTCCGTTACGACCAGCACATAGGGGCGGAAGTCCCCGCCGAAATCCGGTACGCCGAGATGACCGGTACCCTGCACCTGGGCGGCGGGCACCTCAGCCCTGTCCCCGCCGACGTATGGAACTACGACGTCGGCGGCATGCAGATCATCAAGAAATGGTTCGGCTACCGAAAAGCCAACCCCAACAGCCGCAAGACCAGCCCCCTGGACGACCTGCACGTCGAATCCTGGCCAGCTGAGTGGACGCGGCAGCTCATCGAACTGCTCTCTGTGCTGCGCCGGCTTGTCGACCTTGCCCCCGCACAGCAGGACCTGCTGGACCGCGTCCTTGCCGCTCCCACGGTTACTGCAGCCGACCTTGAGAAGGTCGGCATCCTGCCGGTCCCCGACAAGGCCCGCAAACCCCACCGCCGAGTCGAACTCCCCATTGAGGCCGGCGAGGAGGCGTAGGGCCTGTTCAGAGTGCCCTGCGCTCCACGTACGCCGTCGCCTCCGTCACGCTCCATGCCCCCTCGGCGAGCTGGCGGAGCGCGTGCAGTTCTGCACCGAGTGAGGGCGTGCGGCGCTGGAGTTCGTCGGCGAAGACGCTCACCGCGACCAGACGCGCCGAGAGCACGGCGCACTCGGCTTCGAAGTGCACCGCCGTCCCGCGCGGCGTGATGGCCAGACGCTCACCCACAACCTCCAGCAGACCCATCCAGCTGAGAGTTCGCACGTCGTCCGTGATGCTCGCTTCTTCGAGGTCTCGGACCGCCACCGCCACGGGATCCGTATCGGGGTGTGGAACCTCGGCGAGCATGAGGTGTTGCAGAAGTTGAAGCTGCGAAGGGGAGAGAGCTGAGTGCACGGTTGCATGTCTAGCAGCACAGGGGGCAGTCCCGTGCATCAGGACCGATTTCGACCAAATCCCACCTGAATCAGATCAATATTTCCAGTCTGCCCAGGGGTCTGTGCGCACGGCCCGTCCGTGAAGGCGCCGCCCTCACCAACGGCTACCCGCCTGCGCTCATGCCCCTTTTTCGCCGTGAAGAGGGCGCGCCTCGGGCCGCGGTGCTCTACGCGATCAGCTGTTTGAGCGTAGTGAGGGCTTGGAGTGCGGGGTCGGGCTGAGGCGCGGAAGCGGAACTGAGACCAAAACTGAGACCACGCAACGACGAAGGGGTCAACGCGTAGCAGCGTGTGACGTCCGGCTGCCCTGGCTCGGGCCGACGAGCGAAGAAGGCCCTGACCAGCAGAAACGGGTCAGGGCCTTCTTCGTATTGCCCGGTGAGAGCAATGGCGGAGGATACGAGATTCGAACTCGTGAGGGGTTGCCCCCAACACGCTTTCCAAGCGTGCGCCCTAGGCCACTAGGCGAATCCTCCGCGGCAAACAATACAAGACGTTGAGGAGTGCTCGCGAACCCGTTCCCCTCCGGCTCCCCTCCGGCTCGTCCGGGGAGGTTCCGGAGGATGGGGCAGTGGACTGGCAGGGGTGGGGATCGGCTAAGGTGGGGTTCAGCCCCTCACGTGGCGCTATCTGACTGAACTCCCCCAGGGCCGGAAGGCAGCAAGGGTAGGTCGGCTCTGGCGGGTGCGTGGGGGGCCCTTGTGTTTCGGAGGGTGTGACGCTTCGCCGGTCCGGGGCCGGTTGTCGGTCCGCCCGGATAACCTCGTATGTGTGTCGTCCCTTGCGCTGTACCGCCGCTATCGCCCCGAGTCGTTCGCCGAGGTCATCGGGCAGGAGCATGTCACTGACCCGCTGCAGCAGGCCCTGCGGAACAACCGGGTCAATCACGCGTACCTGTTCAGCGGTCCGCGCGGCTGCGGCAAGACGACCAGTGCGCGCATCCTCGCCCGCTGTCTGAACTGCGAGCAGGGGCCGACGCCCACGCCGTGCGGCGAGTGCCAGTCCTGCCGGGACCTCGCGCGCAACGGGCCGGGATCGATCGATGTCATCGAGATCGACGCCGCATCGCACGGTGGCGTGGACGACGCCCGTGATCTGCGGGAGAAAGCGTTCTTCGGGCCCGCGTCGAGTCGTTACAAGATCTACATCATCGACGAGGCGCACATGGTCACATCGGCGGGCTTCAACGCCCTGCTGAAGGTGGTCGAGGAGCCGCCGGAGCACCTCAAGTTCATTTTCGCGACCACCGAGCCCGAGAAGGTCATCGGCACGATCCGGTCGCGTACGCACCACTACCCGTTCCGCCTCGTGCCGCCGGGGACGCTGCGCGAATATCTCGCCGAGGTCTGCGGCAAGGAGAACAGCTACGTCGAGGACGGCGTGCTGCCGCTGGTCGTGCGGGCCGGGGCCGGGTCCGTGCGTGACTCGATGTCGGTGATGGACCAGCTGTTGGCCGGCGCGGGCGACGACGGTGTGACATACGCCATGGCGACCTCGCTGCTCGGTTATACGGACGGCTCGCTGCTCGACTCGATCGTGGACGCCTTCGCGGCGGGCGACGGGGCCGCGGCCTTCGAGGTCGTGGACCGGGTGATCGAGGGCGGTAACGACCCGCGCCGCTTCGTCGCCGACCTCCTGGAGCGACTGCGCGACCTGGTGATCCTCGCCGCCGTGCCGGACGCCGGGGAGAAGGGCCTGATCGACGCACCCGCCGATGTCGTCGAGCGGATGCAGGCCCAGGCGTCCGTCTTCGGTGCCGCCGAGCTGAGCCGCGCCGCCGACCTGGTCAACGAGGGGCTGACGGAGATGCGCGGGGCGACCTCGCCGCGCCTCCAGGTAGAGCTGATCTGCGCCCGGGTGCTGCTGCCCGCGGCCTTCGACGACGAGCGTTCGCTGCAGGCCCGGCTCGACCGGCTGGAGCGCGGTGCGTCCTTCGCGACCGCCGGTACGGGGCCCGCCATGGGGTACGTACCCGGGCCGGAGGCTCTGGCCCATGCCCCCGTTCCCGTCGCTCCGGCCGTGCAGCCCGGCGCCGGACCCGCCGCCGCGCGTGCGGCGGCGCGGGGAGAGGCGCCCGCCCCCATGGCGCCGCCCGCACCCGCCGCAGCGCCTCCGGCCCCCGCGCAGCCCGTGGCCCCCGTCGCTCCGGCCGCTCCGCAGCCGCCGGCCGAGGCCCCGGCTCCCGCGGGCGGTCAGCGCCCCGGTGCCTGGCCCACCGCCGCCGCCCCGGATTCGGGCCGCCGTCCCGGTGGCTGGCCGACCGCTTCCGCCCCCGGCCAGTCGCCTGTCCCGCAGGCAGCCCCGGCCGCCGCCCCGGCCCAGGCCGTGCCCGCGGCACCGGTGCCCGCCGCTGCCGAACCGAGCCCGGGAATGACACAGGGCGCCGGCCAGGTACGGAACATGTGGCCGGACATCCTGGAGGCCGTGAAGAACCGCCGCCGGTTCACCTGGATCCTGCTCAGCCAGAACGCCCAGGTCACCGGCTTCGACGGCACCACCCTGCAGATCGGCTTCCTGAACGCGGGCGCGCGTGACAACTTCACGAGCAGCGGCAGCGAGGACGTGCTGAAGCAGGCCCTCGCCGAGCGGTTCAACGCGCAGTGGAAGATCGAGGCGATCGTCGACCCGTCGGGCGGTGCGGGCGCACCCCCGCAGACCGGTGGCGGCCGCCCCTCCGCCGTCGCGCCCGCGCCGCAGCGTCCGGCCCCCGCGCCCCAGCAGAGTTACGAACCCCGGCCCGCCCCCGCCCCGCACCAGCAGCCGAGCGCCGCACCCGCCGCGGAGTCCGTACCGCAGTCGTACTCCGCGCCCGAGCCCCCGCGATCGGTCGCTCCCGAGGACGACACCCCGGAGGCGGACGACCCGGACCTCGTCGACTCGGCGCTCTCCGGACACGACCTGATCGTCCGCGAGCTGGGCGCCACGGTCGTCGAGGAGTTCACCAACGAGTAGCAAGGGCGGGGCAGGGCCGCGGTACACCTCACGGACTGTCCACGGAGCGGCGTCCGTCAAGGCAGCCGCGCCCCGGCGGCTAGGCTGCACCCCGTGAAGGTCCTCGTCATCGGCGGCGGCGCCCGCGAACACGCCCTGTGCCGCTCTCTCTCCCTCGACCCCGACGTCACCGCTCTGTACTGCGCTCCCGGCAACGCCGGCATCGCGGAGGTGGCCGAACTGCACCCGGTCGACGCGCTCGACGGCGACGCCGTCGCGCGCCTCGCCACTGACCTGGGCGCCGAGCTGGTGGTCGTCGGCCCGGAGGCACCGCTCGTCGCCGGCGTCGCCGACGCCGTGCGCGCCGCGGGCATCCCCTGCTTCGGCCCGTCCGGTGAGGCGGCCCAGCTGGAGGGCTCCAAGGCGTTCGCCAAGGACGTGATGGCCGGGGCAGGCGTCCCGACCGCCCGCAGCTACGTCTGCACCACCCCCGCCGAGATCGACGCCGCCCTCGATGCATTCGGTGCCCCGTACGTCGTCAAGGACGACGGGCTCGCCGCCGGCAAGGGCGTCGTCGTCACCGACGACGTCGAGGCGGCCCGCGCCCACGCCCTGGCCTGCGACCGCGTGGTCATCGAGGAGTTTCTCGACGGCCCCGAGGTCAGCCTCTTCGCGATCACGGACGGCACCACCGTGCTGCCGCTCCAGCCCGCGCAGGACTTCAAGCGCGCCCTGGACAACGACGAGGGCCCGAACACCGGTGGCATGGGCGCATACTCCCCGCTTCCGTGGGCCGACCCCAAGCTGGTCGACGAGGTCATGCAGTCGGTGCTCCAGCCGACCGTCGACGAACTCCGCCGCCGCGGCACCCCGTTCTCCGGTCTGCTGTACGCGGGCCTCGCGATCACCTCGCGCGGAGTCAGGGTGATCGAGTTCAACGCCCGTTTCGGTGACCCCGAGACCCAGGTGGTCCTGGCTCGTCTTAAGACTCCGCTGGCCGGTGTCCTGCTGGGCTCCGCCAATGGCACCCTGGACGAGCTGCCCCCGCTCAAGTGGCGCGACGAGGCCGCCGTCACCGTGGTCATCGCCTCGCACAACTACCCGGGTACGCCGCGCACGGGTGACCCGATCCACGGCCTCGACGATGTGGCGGCGCAGGATGCCCCGCATGCCTACGTCCTGCATGCCGGGACCAGGCGCGACGGCGACGAGATCGTCAGCGCGGGCGGACGGGTGCTGTCCGTGACCGCGACCGGCAAGGACCTCGCCGGTGCCCGTGAGCGCGCCTACACGGCGGCGGCCCGGATCCGGCTCGACGGATCGCAGTTCCGTACGGACATCGCCCAGAAGGCCGCGGAGGCCTGAGGCCGGTACGGAACGGTATGGAACGGTATGGAACGGTACGGAGCGGACTGGACGGGAGTCCTCCGGACCGTACGGGTCCGCCCCGGTCCGGGGCGCGGGGCCGGGTACGTCACCCGATCTGCCCGCCCCCGGCTGCGGATCGAGTCCACCCCTCCTGAACCCCCGTCGACACCCACCGACGCGCCGCTGCGCCAAGGACAGCGGCGCGTCAGCACCTTTGCCCAAAGCCATTCCATCGAGTGACGGCTGAGCTATCCGGATGACGCCCGCCGAGCCCCCAACTAGGGTGCGGCGCAAGCATTCCGGCACTTGGCCCACTGGCATTGCGATGTCAGTGACGGGTGCCACAGTGGGGGAGTGAACAACACCGCCGCGGGGGCAGAGGGGGTGACGTCCGGTCGTGTCCGGTACCGGTACAAGTGAGGAGCTGGGTGCGCAGAGTGCGCGCGCCCGCGCTCTCGCTCTGCTGCGCATCCGCAGCAGGGCGACCGCCGCAGCCATCCTGCCGGCGGCGGTGGCCGTCGTGCTGCTCGTCGCGGGCGCACAGGGGCATGCCGTCGGCAGCGGCTGGGACACGGCGCGCTGGGCCGTGACGGCCTGCGCGGTCGTCGTGCTCCTGCTCGCCGCAGCGGTCGCGGTCGCGATCGTACGGGCGAGGCCGGCGGTCAGCCCGACCGTTCCGCTCCCGGAGGACGCCGCCCCCGATCTCTACCGCCTGGTCAGGGACCTCGCCGACCGGCTCGGGGTTCCCGCGCCCTCGGCGATAGCGCTCACGCCCGACTGCGACAGCTGGCTGGAGGACCGCACACACCCCTCGGCACAGCCCGCGGCAGGACCCGGAGCGGATCAGGGAACGCGTTCCGCTGCCCGGACCCGCCGCAGGGTCCAGGCAGCGCCCGTGCTGGTCATCGGTTCGCCGTTCCTGTGGTGGATGCGGGTCGCGGAGCTACGGGCGGTGCTCGCCCCGGTCGTCGCGGGCACGGGCCCCTCGGCGCATCCCGACATAGCCGCGGCGCGTCGTTTCGTACGGGGGCTGGACGGAGCGGTTGCCGACGCGGCCGCGCCCGTTTCCGGGCCGCTGTCCCGGGTGCGCAGAGTGCCGCGGGCCTTCGTCGGCTGGGTCGCCCTTTTTCTGCTGCGCAGCTGTCGCACGCATGCTGCGGAGATGGAGCGGGGCGTCGCCGCCGCCGCGTCGGTTCGTGCACAGGGTGTGGATTACGGGCTGCGGATCGTCGCCCAGGAGCAGGTCGGCCTCGCCTACGCGGGCTGGGACCGGCTGCTCACCCGCGTCGCGCTGCCCGCCTGGCAGATGGGCCGCTGGCCGTCCCGACTGGACGCGGGGGTCGTGTCCGCCCTCACCGAGCTCTCCCGCCGCGACCGGCTTGCCGACGGATTCACCTCGCGGCTCGGTGAGCGCCCTGCCTGTGACCTCCTGGAGGAGCCGGGTGCGGCCGACGAGGCGGCATCGCTGCTGGCGGCACGGCTCTTCCACGGCGGCCCGGCAAGGACCGGTCCCGACTGGTCGCCGGTCGACTGGCAGCAGTATCCGGAAGAGGTGGTCGACCGGAAGTGGCGCACCGAGGCCGCACGCCTGCACCGTGTCCTCGACTCGATGGGTACGGCGCCCGCGTCGCCCGACGACGGCGCCTCGGACGATCCCGACTGCCCGGTATTTCCCATCGACGCCACAGTGCCCACGCTGGCCCGGGTCGTCGAGCATCTGGCAGGCCGGTGCGGGAGCGGCGAGGAGCTCGCGGCCGGGATCAGCGCCGCGGTGGCCCGTGAGGAGGCGGCGGCCCAACAGACCCCGGCCGGCGGCACATCGGGCCCGGCGGCCACCCGGAGCGTCGCTCACTCGGGCGCGGACGTCCTGGACTTCTGGGGTCCCGGCCCCCTCCCGCTCTTTCCGCTCCAGCCGCCCCGTACGGGTACGGAACTGCTTGCCGACCATGTCGCGGCGATGGTCTGCTGCGCCGCCGTCGACACGGCGGGTGCGGCGCCCGGACTCGACTGGCTCGACGGTCCCGCGCTGTTGGTCGGCGGCGAGCGCCGGGCGGATCTGGGCAGTCCCGTCCTCAGCCTGATCGAGGACGGGGACGCGGGGCCGCTGAGTTCCTGGCTCGCCTCGGTCGGCGTACGCACCGACAAACCCGTCCGTCTCGTCTGAGCCACGGACCTCGACGGCCTCGACCACAGAGCTGAACAACAGCATCCCCACCCTGCTCAGAGACAACGCCGTCGGGGGCACCGCACCCCCAATACCCGGAAGGAAGCGTTCCGTTCACGTCAATTAGCGACGAACGGTGACGGAGTGCATGCGTTATGTGATGTGCTGGGGATCGACGCTGACAGTCGGCGCATCACTGTTGGCGCCCCGATGACGCACGGCCGGTGACGATCGCAGTTGATCACCGGTGACGATCAACTTTGTCTCACTGTTGTCTCGGGGGACTAGAGGGAGGGAAACGGTATGGGGGCGGAGCAGATTCGTCGATGGGAGTCGGGTGCCCTCGCGCACGCCGTCTCCGACCCCTTCGGGCAGGGCCCGCTGCCCTGGTTGCGCGGCAGTGAGAACTACTTCGACGACACCGGACATGTCGTCCCCTGGTATGTGGACCCCACCCTGGCCCGCAGCTCCACCGACGGCGGCACCCGTACGGCCGACGATGTGCACCGCCAGATCAAGGGCTTCACCTCCACGGGCGCCGCGGCCCCCGGAGAGGCGATCGACTTCCACATCACCGTGGACCCGCCCCAGCAGTTCTCCGTGGACGTCTACCGCATCGGTCACTACGGGGGCGACGGCGCCGCCAAGATCACCACGAGCCCCCGGCTCTCCGGCATCGTCCAGCCGGCCCCGCTCACCGCGGACCGCACGGTCTCCTGCCACCACTGGTGGCAGTCCTGGCGGCTGCAGATCCCCACCTACTGGTCGATCGGCGCGTACGTAGCCGTGCTCACCACGGTCGACGGATACCGCTCCCACATCCCCTTCACGGTCCGCGACGACCACCCGGCCGATCTCCTGCTGGTCCTGCCGGACATCACCTGGCAGGCGTACAACCTCTACCCGGAGGACGGCCGCACGGGCGCCAGCCTCTACCACGCCTGGGACGAGCAGGGCCGGCTCCTCGGCGAGGAGGACGCAGCGGTCACCGTCTCCTTCGACCGTCCTTACGCGGGCGCCGGTCTGCCGCTCCACGTCGGTCATGCCTACGACTTCATCCGCTGGGCCGAGCGGTACGGCTACGACATCGCGTACGCCGACACACGCGATCTGCACGCGGGCCGGATCGACCCCGGCCGCTACCGGGGCCTGGTCTTCCCCGGCCACGACGAGTACTGGTCGGTGCCCATGCGCCGTACCGCCGAACTCGCCCGCGACGACGGCACCTCGCTCGTCTTCCTCTCCGCCAACACCATGTACTGGCAGGTCAGCCTCTCCCCGTCGCCGTCCGGCGTCCCGGACCGGCTGCTCACCTGCCGCAAGCGCCGCGGCCCGGGCAAGCCCGCGCTCTGGCGCGAGATCGACCGTCCCGAGCAGCAGCTTCTCGGCATCCAGTACGCGGGCCGGGTCCCCGATCCGCACCCCCTGGTCGTACGGAACGCCGAGCACTGGCTGTGGGACGCGACGGGCGCCGGCGAGGGCGACGAGATCGACGGCCTGGTCGCGGGCGAGGCCGACCGCTACTTCCCGCGCACCGCACTCCCCGAGCACGAGAACCGCATCCTGCTCGCCCACTCCCCGTACCAGGACAGCGAAGGAGTCAAGCGTCACCAGGAGACCTCCCTGTACCGGGCCCCGTCCGGCGCACTCGTCTTCGCCTCCGGCACCTTCGCCTGGTCTCCGGCGCTGGACCGCCCCGGCCATGTGGACCCCCGCATCCAGCGGGCCACCGCCAATCTCCTCGACCGCATCTGCAAACGCGCCTGAAACGCCTCCGGGGCCACGGCACTCGGCGCCACGGACGCCCCCGCTCCGCCCCACCGCACCCCGATACGGGAGAATCAGTACGACTCCTGGATCAACCTACGCGGAGGCAGCGTGTCCGGATTTGTAGAAAAGCCCGAGCCAGTGCAGGTCCCGGGGCTCACCCACCTCCACACCGGCAAGGTGCGCGACCTGTACCGGAACGAGGCGGGCGACCTCGTCATGGTCGCCAGCGACCGTATGTCCGCGTACGACTGGGTCCTGCCCACCGAGATCCCCGACAAGGGCCGGGTGCTCACCCGGCTCTCGCTGTGGTGGTTCGACCAGCTCGCCGATCTCGTACCGAACCACGTCCTGTCCACGGAGCTCCCCGCCAAAGCCCCCGCGGACTGGGCCGGCCGGACGCTGATCTGCAAGTCGCTGCGGATGGTCCCGGTCGAGTGCGTCGCCCGCGGCTATCTCACCGGCTCGGGCCTCGTCGAGTACAACGAGTCCCGCACGGTCTGCGGCCTCGCGCTGCCCGAGGGCCTCGTCGACGGCTCCGAACTCCCGGCGCCGATCTTCACTCCCGCCACCAAGGCGGCTGTCGGCGACCACGACGAGAACGTGAGCTACGAGGAGGTGGCCCGCCAGGTCGGCGCGGAGACCGCCGCCCAGCTGCGCCGCACCACACTGGACGTGTACAGCAGGGCCCGTGACATCGCGCGAGCGCGCGGGATCATCCTCGCCGACACGAAGTTCGAGTTCGGTTTCGCTCCCACGGCCGACGGCGGCGAGGAGCTGATCATCGCGGACGAGGTGCTGACCCCGGACTCCTCGCGCTTCTGGCCCGCGGCCACCTGGGAGCCGGGCAGGGCCCAGCCCAGTTACGACAAGCAGTTCGTGCGCGACTGGCTGACCTCGCCGGCCTCCGGCTGGGACCGCAAGAGCGAGCAGCCGCCCCCGGCGCTGCCCCAGGAGATCGTGGACGCGACCCGGGCGAAGTACCTGGAGGCGTACGAACTCCTCACCGGCACGCCCTGGCAGTAAGCAGCTCCCGGAACACGAAGAAGCCCCCGGCCGAAAGACCGGGGGCTTCTTGCTGTACCGAGCGGACGACCAGGTTCGAACTGGCGACCTCAACCTTGGCAAGGTTGCGCTCTACCAACTGAGCTACGTCCGCAAGCGCCGAAGCGCGATGACCACTATACCCATCCGCGCTCGCGTGCGAGACGCACCGCCGCATGACGGTTCTCCGCGCCCAGCTTCGAGGCGGCCGCCGAAAGGTAGTTCCGCACGGTTCCCTGCGACAGCGACGCCCGCTCCGCGATCTCCGCGACCGGCGCCCCGTCGGCCGCCAGCTCCAGCACCTCGGCCTCGCGCGCCGTCAGCGGCGAGTCCCCGGCGGAGATCGCATCGGCCGCCAACTCCGGGTCCACATAACGGTTTCCGGCGTGCACGGTACGGATGATCCCGGCCAGCTGCCGGGCGCTGACGGTCTTCGGCACGAAGGCCCGCACGCCTGCCGCGAGTGCCCGCTTCAGATGTCCCGGCCGGCCGTGACTCGTCACGATCATCGTCCGGCAGCCGGGCAGTTCGGCCCGCAGGGATGTGGCAACACTCACACCGTCGGCGCCCGGCATCTCCAGATCGAGGACCGCCACATCGGGACGATGGGCCCGCGCCATGGCCAGCGCCTCCGGACCGGTCGCCGCCTCCGCGACCACCACGAGGTCGTCCTCCAGGGCGAGGAGTGCGGCCAGCGCGCCCCGGATCAGATGCTCGTCGTCGGCGAGCAGCACCCGTACAGCCGTCATCGTCGTTCCTCCTGAAGAGCAAGAGCCGTGCGCGACCGCGGCAGCGGGATCGTGGCCGTCAGCCGGAACAGCCCGTTTTCCGCCGGACCTGCGTCCAGTGAACCGTCGAGTGCGTGAAGCCGCTCCCGCAGCCCGGCCAGTCCGGAGCCGCCCGGCCCGGCGACGGCCTGCGGTGCCCCGTCGTTCTCCACATCCAGCACCACCGCGTCCGCCGAAGCGCGCAGCCGGATCGTGCAGTGCCGCGGATCGCCGTGCCGCAGCACATTGGTCGCCGCCTCCCGCACCACCCAGCCGAGCGCCGACTGCACGGGCGCCGGCAGCGGACCGCCCTCGTGGCCCTCCACCGCGCACTCGATCCCGGCCGCCCGCAGCACGCTCTGCGCGCCCACGAGTTCGGTACTCAGATCGGCCTCCCGGTATCCACGTACGACATCGCGCACCTCCTGCTGGGAGGCGCGGGCGATGCGCATCACCTCGACCATCTGGTCCACCGCCGCCGGCTTGCCGCGCTGGGCAAGCTCCACCGCCAGCTCGCTCTTCAGCGCGATCACGGCCAGATTCCGGCCCAGGACGTCGTGCATGTCCCGGCCGAACCGCAGCCGCTCCTCGGCGACCGCCAGCCGCGTCTCCACGTCCTGCGCCTCACGGAGCTTGAACATCACGCCCAGCGACCAGGCGGACATCCGCGTGGTGACGGACATTATTCCGCCGCCGAACGCCGTGGCGACGAACGCAGACGCCACCGACGCACCGCCGCCACCGAGCAGATCCACCACGGCGCACACCCCGACAGCGACGACGAGCTGCTGAAGCAGTGCCACCCACTTCTGGACGAAGAGTGCGAACGCGCAGGAGAAAGGCACCACGCAGGCGCTGAGCACAAGCTCCAGCTGCGGGAATTCACGCACGCCGGTGAACGAGGCGAGGGCCAGCACCGCCGCCGCGTTCGCCACCAGCAGTACGGCTCCGACGGCGACCAGCCGCCGGTCCACGGTTCCCCGGCCCAGATACTCCTTGAGCCCCCCGGCGGTCAGCGCCGTCCCGCAGACCCCCTGGGCGACGGCGAGGAGGATCGCTGCGGCGATCAGCACCGCGGGCGCCGTGGCACGCACGGGCCGTGTCACCGGCATCAGGGTCTGCACCACCGCCGCGCACCACACCAGGCTGTACAGCGTGCCGCGCGTATACAGGTCGATCTTGTCGAAGCCGCTGCGGCCGCGCCAGCCCCGTACCCGCCACTGCATCCGCACGGCACAACCCTCCTCAGCGTCGAGGTTCCCAGCGGAACCACCGCTGCACAGCAAACAGGGCGAGCACCGTCCAGGCCAGCGCGGTCAGCCCCGCCCCGAGCAGGTCATGCCCGTCCGCCCCGCCGAGCCAGCCCGCCCGTACGAGCGTCATCACCCCGGTCACCGGCAGCAGTTCGCACACGGACGCCACCCGGTCCGGCAGGATCTCCAGCGGCACGAAGATCCCGGAGCCCATCATCGAGACGAGGAACAGCGGCAGCGTGGTGATCTGCGCCGTCTGTACGGTCCGGGTCACCGCGGACGTGGCGGCGGCCAGCGCCGCCAGCAGCACCACACCCAGCAGCAGCCCCGCGACGAGCAGGTCGGGCCGCTCGGGCGCACCGAGACCGAAGAGGACCGCACCGGCCAGGACCACCAGCACCGCCTGCGCCAGCGCCAGCGCGACCGACGGAAGCGCGGTCCCGGCGAGGATCTCCCGGTCGGCGATCTCGCCGGTACGCAGCCGCTTCAGCACCAGGTCCTCGCGCCGCGCCACATAGGCGGCGACCAGGTTCATGTACACGACCTGCATCAGCACCATGCCGATGCCGCCGGTGAGCGCCGCCCCGGCCACGGTCAGCCCGGTCCCGCCCAGATCGACCTGTTCCAACGTCGACTTCATGGCCGCGACCATGGCCAGGGGCACCAGCAGCGCGACGAAGACCGCCGTCCTGTTCCGGGCGAGCAGGGTCAGCTCGGCCCGCCCGAGAGCGTTCAGCCGCCCGGACATCGTTGTGCTCGTCATGCGGCAGCCACCTTCTCCGACTCCGACGCGCTCTGCGCGATATCGAGAAATGCTTCTTCGAGCGAGGCCGACCGGGCATCGAGCCCGAGCAGCGTCACATCGGACTCCCGGGCCCAGAGCAGCAGTTCACTCAGTGCCTCCTGCAGCCGGTGGGTGCGGATCTCGACCCTGCGCCCCTCGGCGGCTGCTTGCAGCGGCAGCGGAAGCCATGCCGCCGGGACTCCTTCGGGCAGCTCGAACCGGATTCGGGCGGGGCGGGCCGCCGTCACCTCGGCGGTGGTACCCGCCGTCACGATCCGCCCCCGGTGCATGATCGCCAGCCGGTCGGCGAGCGTCTCGGCCTCCTCCAGGTAGTGCGTGGTGAGCAGGACGGTGATCCCGCCGTCGCGCAGCGCCCGTACCAACTCCCAGGTGTCGCGCCGCCCCTCGGCGTCGAGCCCGGTGGTCGGCTCGTCCAGGAACAGCACCTCGGGCCGGCCGAGCAGGGCCAGTGCGAGGTCGAGGCGGCGCCGCTCGCCGCCGGAGAGCTGCTTGACCCGTACGCGCGCCCGGTGGGTGAGCCCGACCAGGTCCAGCGCCTCACCGGTCGGCCGGGCGCCGCTGGTGCAGCCCGCCCACATCCGTACGGTCTCGGTGACCGTCAGCTCGGACGGGAAGCCGCCCTCCTGGAGCATCACCCCGATCCGCGGCCGGACCGCGCCGCGCTCGCGGTACGGGTCGTGGCCGAGCACCCGCACCGTGCCGCCGTCGGGCCGGGCCAGGCCCTCCAGCAGTTCGACGGTGGAGGTCTTTCCGGCGCCGTTCGTACCGAGCAGGGCGAAGAGTTCGCCGCGAGCCACCGAGAAGGAGACACCGGTCACGGCCTCGAAGCCGCCGGCATAGCGCCGCCGCACACCGCTCGCCTCGATCACGGGATCGATCACGGGGTCGGTCGCGGAAACGATCTCGGAGTGCGTCGTGAAACCGGTCGCGGGATCGTCCGTGTCCGCCACGGCGCCGCCCGCACGGTCGCTGGGAATGTCGTCGCTGGTCATGCCTACAGATTTCCGCCGGATCGTCGCCGCGAGCAGTGCGAGCTGTCACCACTGCTCATGACAAACGTCATGAGCATGAGGCGAGGAGCGCGGACGGGAATACGACGAAGGCCCTGGTCGATATCGACCAGGGCCTTCGAACAAACCGATCAAGAGCGGACGACGAGATTCGAACTCGCGACCCTCACCTTGGCAAGGTGATGCTCTACCAACTGAGCCACGTCCGCATTGCTGCCGCTCATTGTACCCCCTTGAGGGGATTCATCGGGCGGTGCGAGCAACACTCTACCCGAACCACTGAAGTGGTCGATAAGAGCGATGCAGAGCGGGTGACAGGAATTGCACACTGCGCCTTCCCCCTGGAAGGGGGATGTTCTGCTACTGAACTACACCCGCACGCTGCGTGAGGTTCGGCTTTGCGGCCTTGCCCCTCGGCGTGCTCCAGACTTTAGCCGACCTGCAGGGGTGTAGCGCAAGTCGGTGGCCGCGGGGTGTCGCCGAGAGGTGCGCCGGAGCGTTGGCGAGCGCTCACCGGCCGGACCCGGCGACCGGTCCGGGCGATCCGGCCGCGGGCCGGGTTCTCAACTGGCTTCGCGGAACGCCTCGTAGACCTTCTTGGGGATCCGGCCGCGGGCCGGCACCTCCATCCGGTGGGAGCGGGCCCAGGCACGCACGGCCGCCGGGTCGGGTGCGAGTGAGGTGTGCCGGTACGACACAGGGGTCTTGCCGTGCTTACCGGCATTTGTCTGCTTTCGACCGGCCGCCATGTACGGCGCCAGGACCTTGCGCAGTTTCTTTGCATTGGACGGATTGAGGTCGATCTCGTACGACTTCCCGTCCAGGGCGAAGGTAACCGTTTCCGCCGCTGCTCCCCCGTCGATGTCGTCGGAGAGCGTGACCACTACGCGCTGAGCCACGGATATCGGTCCTTTCCTACGGCATCGGCGCGTCTGACATGCGCTGATGCCGGCCTTCCGGCTGTTAGGCGGATGCGAGTCGACCGGTGTCGACTGTTTAGGGGCAATGCTGCATTCCCCGGTAATCATTTGTACAGCGGTGGGTGCCGCATTGTGAAGCCCAGCCAATTACCTCCGCGTGTCAGCCTTCTATGTGTGCTGCCGGTGAGGATTTTTTTTGCAGGACTTTCCCCATGTGTTGTCACGGCCGATATCTGGGCGTGATCAAGGGCGCTCGATATCTACCCGCGTAGAATTTCTGGCCAGGTAGGCTGAGGGGACCTGCGGGGGTCTGGGGAGCCCCCCGGAGAAACAGCCGCACCACACCACCACCGGGAGTGCCAGTGGCACGCGTCGTAGTCGACGTCATGCTCAAGCCCGAGATCCTCGACCCGCAAGGACAGGCGGTGCAGCGTGCACTGCCCCGTCTCGGCTTCGAGGGAATCGCGGACGTACGTCAGGGAAAGCGTTTCGAGCTCGAGGTCGAGGGGCCGGTCGACGACGCCGCCCTCAGCCGCATTCACGAGATGGCCGAGACTTTCCTCGCCAACACCGTCATCGAGGACTTCACCGTGAAGGTGGAGAAGGCCGAGGAGTCGAAGTGACTGCTCGTATCGGAGTCGTCACCTTTCCCGGCACGCTCGACGACAAGGACAGCCTGAGGGCCGTACGGGTCGCGGGCGCCGAACCCGTATCGCTGTGGCACCGCGACAAGGACCTGCACCAGGTCGACGCGGTCGTCCTGGCGGGCGGCTTCTCCTACGGCGACTATCTGCGGGCCGGAGCCATCTCCCGCTTCTCGCCGGTCATGGAGACGATCATCGAACAGGCCAGGGCAGGGATGCCGGTCCTCGGTATCTGCAACGGCTTCCAGATTCTGACCGAGGCGCATCTGCTGCCCGGCGCGATGCTGCAGAACAACCACCTGCACTTCATCTGCCGCGACCAGAAGCTGCGTGTCGAGAACGCGGAGACGGCCTGGACCTCGGACTACTCCGCGGGCCAGGAGATCTCCGTACCGCTCAAGAACATGGACGGGCGTTACGTCGCCGACGAGCGCGTCCTGGACGAGCTGGAGGCGGAGGGCCGCGTCGCCTTCCGCTACCTGGACGTGAACCCCAACGGTTCGCTGCGCGACATCGCCGGCATCACCAACGCCGCGGGCAATGTCGTCGGTCTGATGCCGCACCCGGAGCACGCCGTCGAGCCGCTGATCGGAACCGGTCGCACCGACGGCCTCGGTTTCTTCACCTCGATCATCAAGAAGCTGGTCAACGCATGAGCCTGGATACGGTCAAGCACGCGGCCGAGACCCCGGACGTCGCGCAGCCCTGGAAGGAGCTCGGCCTCAAGGAGGACGAGTACGCCCGGATCCGCGAGATCCTGGGCCGCCGTCCCACCGGCGCCGAGCTCGCCATGTACTCCGTGATGTGGTCCGAGCACTGCTCGTACAAGAGCAGCAAGGTCCACCTCAAGCAGTTCGGCGAGAAGGTCCCGGCCAACGACGCGATGCTCGTCGGCATCGGTGAGAACGCCGGTGTGGTCGACGTCGGTCAGGGTTACGCGGTCACCTTCAAGGTCGAGTCGCACAACCACCCCTCGTACATCGAGCCCTACCAGGGCGCGGCCACCGGCGTCGGCGGCATCGTCCGCGACATCCTCGCCATGGGTGCCCGCCCGGTCGCGGTCGTCGACCCGCTGCGCTTCGGCGCGGCCGACCACCCCGACACCAGGCGGGTCCTGCCCGGCGTCGTCGCGGGCATCGGCGGGTACGGCAACTGCCTCGGTCTGCCGAACATCGGCGGCGAGGTCGTCTTCGACGCCTGCTACCAGGGCAACCCGCTCGTCAACGCCG
This sequence comes from Streptomyces sp. NPDC058239, assembly GCF_042882185.1. Classification (NCBI taxonomy): domain Bacteria; kingdom Bacillati; phylum Actinomycetota; class Actinomycetes; order Kitasatosporales; family Streptomycetaceae; genus Streptomyces; species Streptomyces sp. NPDC058239. The sequence goes on along the minus strand of NZ_JBHVWS010000022.1, from coordinate 58,295 downwards.
GCTGCATCGGCGTGATGAAGCACGAGGACATCCACCTCGCCAAGGCCTCCGGCCCCGGCAACAAGGTGATCCTCTACGGCGCCCGCACCGGCGGCGACGGCATCGGCGGCGTCTCGGTCCTGGCCTCGGAGACCTTCGAGTCGACCGGCCCGGCGAAGCGTCCGGCGGTCCAGGTCGGCGACCCGTTCCAGGAGAAGCTCCTGATCGAGTGCACCCTGGAGATCTTCGGCGAGAAGCTCGTCGCCGGTATCCAGGACCTCGGCGGTGCGGGCCTTTCCTGCGCCACCTCGGAGCTGGCCTCCGCGGGCTCCGGCGGTATGCGCGTCGAGCTGGACACCGTGCCGCTGCGCGACTCCTCCCTCTCGCCCGAGGAAATCCTCATGAGCGAGTCGCAGGAGCGCATGTGCGCGATCGTCGAGCCGCAGCACGTCGAGCGTTTCCTGGAGATCTGCGAGAAGTGGGACGTCATCGCCACCGTCATCGGTGAGGTGACCGAGGGCTCGCAACTGGAGATCTTCTGGCACGGCGAGCAGATCGTGGACGTGCCGCCGCGGTCCGTCGCCCACGAGGGTCCGACGTACCACCGCCCGTTCGCCCGCCCGTCCTGGCAGGACGCGCTGCAGGCCGACGACGCGGGCAGGCTGGCCCGTCCGGCGAACGGCGCCGAGCTGCGCGAGCAGGTCCTCAAGCTGGTCGCCTCGCCGAACCAGGCGTCGAAGTCCTGGATCACGGATCAGTACGACCGGTTCGTGCAGGGCAACACCGTGCTCGCGATGCCCGAGGACGCCGGCATGGTCCGGATCGACGAGAAGTCGAACCTGGGCGTGGCCATGGCGACCGACGGCAACGGCCGGTACGCCAAGCTCGACCCGTACACCGGTGCGCAGCTGGCGCTGGCGGAGTCGTACCGCAATGTCGCCGCCTCCGGCGCCAAGCCGCTCGCGATCTCGGACTGCCTGAACTTCGGTTCGCCCGAGGACCCGGACGTCATGTGGCAGTTCGCCGAGGCCACCCGTGGTCTCGCGGACGGCTGCCTGGAGCTCGGCACCCCGGTCACCGGCGGCAACGTGTCGCTGTACAACCAGACCGGTGAGACGGCGATCCACCCGACGCCGGTCGTGGCCGTGCTCGGTGTGATCGACGATGTCACCCGGCGTACGCCGGTCGCCTTCGCGGAAGAGGGTCAGCTCCTCTACCTGCTGGGCGACACGCGCGAGGAGTTCGGCGGTTCGGCCTGGTCCGAGGTCATCCACGGTCACCTGGGCGGCATGCCGCCCAAGGTCGACCTGGGCCGCGAGAAGCTGCTCGGCGAGATTCTGATCTCGGCTTCCCGCGACGGCATGATCGACGCGGCGCACGACCTCTCCGACGGCGGTCTGATCCAGGCGGTCACCGAGTCCTGCCTCCGTGGCGGGAAGGGTGCCCGGCTGGTCGTGCCGGACGGTCTGGACGCGTTCACCTTCCTCTTCTCCGAGTCGGCGGGGCGCGCGGTCGTCTCCGTTCCGCGCAGCGAGGAGCTCCGCTTCAACGACATGTGCGGGGCGCGGGGACTGCCCGTCACCCGGATCGGTGTCGTGGACGGCGAGGAGATCGAGATCCAGGGCGAGTTCAGCATTCCGCTGAGCGAGCTGCGCACGGCGCACGAGGAGACCATTCCGGCTCTGCTCGCCTGACGCCTGATCCCGTTCGAGGACGGCCCCGCCCGGTTCATGGGCGGGGCCATCCTTGTTCCGTCAGGTTCGGCGGGTCCGGAGCTCCGGGAATTCCGCCGAGCCGCATGTGCATTCCCTGCTGATGGACTATCGGGGTGCGGACGTGGGCAGCCCGCGGAATTCCGTTCAGCCGGTGAGGGAGCGATGTTCCGGTGAATCGGCAGGCATTCACCTTCGGCCCTGCTGGTGGGCGTGGCCGGTCGGCCGATGGTGCTTGTCGTGCCGCCCGGCCCGTGGGCCGCGTACACCCGGCTGAGTACGGTGCCGAAGGCGGCCGCGCCCGGTGCACCGCCGAGGGCCTGGAGAAACCGGACCCCGGTGGTGACCACGCCCAATTGGTGGGCCGGGGCGGTGTCCTGGATCAGCTGGATCAGCTGGCCCATGCTGTCAGAAGCCGATGCCCATCAGCAGCATGGCGGCGCGGACCGATCGTCCAGAGGCCGGTGCCCGTGGAGAGCGTGGCGAGCAGTGCCAGGGCGGCGGACGCGCAGACCGTACCGCTGACGGCAAAGGCAGCCGTACCGCAGCTCACGGACCTTGAACAGGGAGAGCGGAAGCACCGGTTCGGCCGCGGTGGCCTGGCGCCGCTGGAAGAGCGCGAATGCGCCGACGGTCATCACGATCAGGCTCACGATCGGCAGCGCAGTGCTGCCGCGGCCGCACCACCATGCCACGAAAATGTGGCAGGTCAATATTTAATCTAAGTATAATCTTCATCCTGGTACAGTGATGCCATGACTGAGGGGATGAGCCTGCGCGAGCGCAAGAAGCTCCGGACGCGTCACCGTCTGCTGACCGCGGCCACCGAGCTCTTCGCCGAGCGCGGCTTCGACAAGGTCTCGGTCGCCGAGATCGCCGAGGCGGCCGAGGTGTCGAAGATGACCGTCTTCAACTACTTCGCAGGCAAGGAGGACTTGGTCCTCGCTCCAATGGAGGAGCACATCGGTGATGTCGCGCGGGTGGTACGGGACCGGGGCCCCGGCGAGTCCGCGGCGGCCGCCGTCCGGCGTCAGTTCCTGGCCGCCATCGAGGCCCTTGACCCCTCCGTCGGGTTGAGCGACGCGCCGGTGGTGCTCGGGCTGCGCCGGCTGATCCAGGAGACCCCGGCGCTGCTCATCCGGGCCCACGCGCTCTCCATGCGCTCCTTCGACCTGCTCGCCGATGTCCTGGTCGAGGAGGGGGAGGAGCCGTCCATCGCCCGGATCGCGGCCGCCCAGCTGATCGCCACCCGCAACGCCCTCATCTCCGCGAATCAAATGCGGCTGCTGGCGGGGGAGCCGGCGGAAGCGGTGGCGCCGGATGCCGTCGCGCTCGCCGAGCGCGGTTTCGATCTGCTCGACAAGGGCCTGGGCGACTTCGCGACCAGGCCCTGAGGCAGCCGGTCCGACAGGGCTCGGGGCCTGTCCCACCCTGAGCCGCCGGACACCCCTTAGGCTCCTGGACCATGCCGCCGTCCCAGAAACGAGCCCGCCGCTACGACCCGGTCAGGACCCGCACAGCGGTCCTGGCGCAGTTCGCCCATGTCCGGGAAACCGTCCGCACCCTGACGCCCGAACAGCTCGCGCTGCCGACCCGGCTCGGGGACTGGACCGTGCGTGAACTGGCCGTCCATCTGACCATGGCGCTCTCGCACGTCACGCGGAATCTGGAGCTGCCCGAACCCGCCTCGCCCAAGCCCGATCTGACGCTCCTCGAATGGCCGTTCTCGACCGCGGACCGGGCCGGGCGCATCGCCGACGACACCAAGGCGCTCGCCGCGGACCGTCCGGACCTGGACGCGCTGTACGGGGAGGTTGCCGGGCGGTTCGAGGAGCTGGTGTCCGACGCTCCGGAGGACCGGCTGCTGCCGACCCGGGTCGGCGCGATGCGGCTGGCCGACTACCTGGTCACCCGCACCGTCGAACTCGTCGTGCACACCGACGATCTGAACGAGGCGGCCGGCCTCGGTATCCCGTACGACCGGCAGGCGCTCGCCGCCTGCACCCGGCTGCTCGCCGACGCCCTCGCGGAGAAGGCACCGGGCGGCTCGGTCGAGGTGCGCGTCCCGCCGTTCGCCGTCGTCCAGTGCGTCCAGGGCCCCAAGCACACGCGCGGTACGCCGCCCAATGTCGTCGAGACCGATCCGCTCACCTGGATCCGGCTCGCCACCGGGCGTACGGAGTGGGCCCAGGAGCTCGACGCGGCGAAGGTCGGCGCCAGCGGTGAGCGGGCCGATCTCGCCGCGCTGCTGCCCCTGATGGGGTGAGAGGGGAACCGGACGACTGCCCGGACCGTCCCAGGGCCATGCGGAAACAAGGTACGGCCGTCGGAGCCCTGGCCCTCCTCGCCCTGGCCGCCTGCGGAACGGAGACGGGAGCAGGGGCAGGTTCGGGGTCCGGTTTTGGCGGTGGCGCCATGCGGACCGATCTGCCCGTCATCGGTGTCCGCTGGGGCGTCGAATCGGTGACGGTCGACGGGAAGCGGACCGCCGCCCCCTCCGGCGCCCATGTCGAGATCGACTCCAAGGGCCGGGCCACCGGGAACTACGGCTGCAACCACTTCACCGCCGATGTACGCATCGACGGCGAGACGATCACGGTCGGGCCGGGCACGAGCACCTCGATGGCCTGCGAGAAGGACGTCCAGCGGTTCGAGGCGGCCATGTCCGGCGCGTTCAGCGGCGAACTCACCGCGGCCGTGGCGAAGAAAACTCTCACCCTGACCGCGGAGAACGGCGACTCCGTCGCCCTCACGGCGCAACAGCCGGCCCCGCTCACCGGCACCACCTGGACGGTCACCACCCTGGTCTCCGGCACGGTCGCCTCGTCGCTGCCCGCTGGTGCGCAGGAGAAGGCGCAACTGAGCTTCGGCAAGGACGGCTCCGTACAGGGCACCCTCGGCTGCAATCGGTTCCGCGGCACCGCGGCGGTCTCAGGTTCCACCATCACGTTCGGCCGGATCGACGGCACCAAGATGATGTGCCCGGCCCCCCGGATGAAGCTGGAGCGCGAACTGCTCGCGATCCTGGACGGCAGGACGACGTACCGGATCGATCACCGCGCCCTGTCCCTCACTGCGGAGAACGGCAAGGGACTCGGCGCATCGGCCACCGGGACAAGGGGCTGACTCGGAAACCCGTCGGGTACGGCAGCAGGCCGGCGTCCGTCGGCAGACGGCGCGGACCCCCGGACCGGCGCCCGTAACTCACCGCGGGCTTCGCGGCGCCGCCTCGGCCGAGGCTTCCGAGAAGCCGCATACCGGGCTCCCAGGTGTGAGGCTCACCACGAAACGGACGTTCGGCTGGACTCCGCGCCAGAGCATCGATCGACTCACCGAGCGCCACCATTCGGACCGGCTGCCCCCCATGCCCCGAGTGGCCGGAACTAGCCGGTAACCGGCCGCTGGTCCGGGCGACCGCCGCCCTGTGGCCGGTCCGCACCCCGTCCCCCACCCCACCGCGACCCGGAGACGATCACTCCGAGTGACTGCCCGAACCGGCCTGCGAACCGCCCCTGGGAGCGCTTCCCCGGTGCTCGGGCCCGGTATCCCGAATTCGGACCAGTGGTCGATCTCGCCTACACTCGGTGGCGTGCCCCGTGGTGATGGACGACTCAACCACGACCTGCTCCCCGGAGAGAAAGGCCCCCAGGACGCTTGTGGCGTCTTCGGTGTCTGGGCTCCGGGTGAAGAGGTCGCCAAGCTCACCTATTTCGGACTGTATGCCCTGCAGCACCGTGGACAGGAGTCCGCGGGCATCGCAGTGAGCAACGGGTCCCAGATCCTGGTCTTCAAGGACATGGGACTGGTCTCGCAGGTCTTCGACGAAACGTCTCTGGGATCTCTCCAGGGCCATATCGCGGTCGGTCATGCCCGCTACTCCACCACCGGTGCCTCGGTGTGGGAGAACGCGCAGCCGACGTTCCGTGCGACCGCGCACGGCTCGATCGCCCTGGGTCACAACGGCAACCTGGTCAATACGGCCCAGCTCGCCGAGATGGTCGCCGACCTTCCCCGCAAGGACGGCCGCGCCACCCAGGTCGCCGCGACGAACGACACCGATCTGGTGACCGCGCTGCTCGCCGGCCAGACCGATGAGGACGGCAAGCCACTCACCATCGAGGAGGCCGCCGCAAAGGTGCTCCCCGATGTGAAGGGCGCCTTCTCCCTCGTCTTCATGGACGAGCACACCCTTTACGCCGCCCGCGACCCGCAGGGCATCCGCCCGCTGGTCCTCGGCCGGCTGGAGCGCGGCTGGGTGGTGGCCTCCGAGTCCGCCGCCCTCGACATCTGCGGTGCCAGCTTCGTCCGCGAGATCGAGCCGGGCGAGCTCGTCGCCATCGACGAGAACGGCCTGCGCACCTCGCGCTTCGCGGAAGCGAAGCCCAAGGGCTGTGTCTTCGAGTACGTCTATCTGGCCCGCCCCGACACCGACATCGCCGGGCGCAACGTCTACCTCTCCCGTGTGGAGATGGGCCGCAAGCTGGCCGCCGAGGCCCCCGTCGAGGCCGATCTGGTCATAGCGACTCCGGAGTCCGGCACCCCCGCCGCCATCGGTTACGCGGAGGCCAGCGGCATCCCGTTCGGCGCCGGACTGGTGAAGAACGCCTATGTCGGCCGGACCTTCATCCAGCCGTCCCAGACCATTCGCCAGCTGGGCATCCGCCTCAAGCTGAACCCGCTCAAGGAAGTCATCAAGGGCAAGCGCCTCGTGGTCGTCGACGACTCGATCGTCCGCGGCAACACCCAGCGCGCACTGGTCCGGATGCTCCGCGAGGCCGGTGCCGCCGAGATCCACATCCGGATCTCGTCCCCGCCGGTGAAGTGGCCCTGCTTCTTCGGCATCGACTTCGCGACCCGCGCCGAGCTGATCGCCAACGGCATGTCCGTCGACGAGATCTGCACGTCGATGGGCGCCGACTCGCTCGCGTACATCTCGCTCGACGCGATGATCGAAGCGACGACGATCGCCAAGCCGAACCTGTGCCGCGCCTGCTTCGACGGTGAGTACCCGATGGAGCTGCCGGACCCGGAGCTGCTCGGCAAGCAGCTGCTGGAGACCGAGCTGGCGGCAGGCCCTGCGGCAACCGCCGCGTCCGACGCACTGCGTCGTCCGTGACGGCCCAGCCGTACCCCTCTGGCCACCAGCCCCGTATTTCCACACGAAAGATCCCAGGCAATGTCTGAGACAACAGGTGCTTCCTACGCGGCAGCGGGCGTCGACATCGAGGCCGGCGACCGTGCCGTCGAGCTGATGAAGGAGTGGGTGAAGAAGACGCAGCGCCCCGAGGTCGCGGGCCTCGGCGGCCTCGGCGGTTTCGCCGGACTCTTCGACGCCTCGGCCCTCAAGCGTTACGAGCGTCCGCTGCTCGCCTCCGCCACCGACGGCGTCGGCACGAAGGTCGACCTCGCCCGCAAGATGGGCGTGTACGACACCATCGGCCACGACCTCGTCGGCATGGTCGTCGACGACCTGGTCGTCTGCGGTGCCGAGCCGCTCTTCATGACCGACTACATCTGCGTCGGCAAGGTGCACCCCGAGCGTGTCGCGTCCATCGTGAAGGGCATCGCCGAAGGCTGTGTCCTCGCCGGCTGCGCCCTGGTCGGCGGCGAGACCGCCGAGCACCCGGGCCTCCTCGGGCCGGACGACTTCGATGTTGCGGGCGCCGGTACGGGCGTGGTCGAGGCCGACCATCTGCTCGGCCCGGAACGTATCCGTAAGGGTGACGTCGTGATCGCCATGGCGTCGTCCGGCCTTCACTCCAACGGGTACTCGCTCGTCCGGCACGTGGTCTTCGACCGGGCCGGCTGGGCGCTGGACCGCGAGGTCGAGGAGTTCGGGCGGACGCTCGGCGAGGAGCTCCTGGAGCCCACCAAGATCTATTCGCTGGACTGCCTGGCTCTCACCCGTACGACCGAGGTGCACGGCTTCAGCCACGTCACCGGCGGCGGCCTCGCCAACAACCTGGCCCGGGTCATCCCGGACGGACTGCACGCCAGGGTCGACCGTTCCACCTGGATGCCCGGCGCGGTCTTCGACCTGGTCGGCAAGGCGGGTCAGGTCGAGCAGCTGGAGCTGGAGAAGACGCTGAACATGGGCGTCGGCATGATCGCGATCGTCCCGGAGCAGTCCGTGGACGTCGCCCTGACGACGCTGGCCGACCGCGGGGTCGATTCCTGGGTCGCGGGCGAGATCACGGAGCGCGGGGCGCACACCTCGGGCGCCGAGCTGGTGGGCGGCTACGCGCGATAGGCACGGGCGGCCACACCGGGGCACCCGGTGACCGCTTCGTCCTCGGTCGCCGGGGTCTTTGACCCGTCCGGCGATCGAGGACACCGAAGCCCGCCTGAGCAGCCGGACCGGATCGGGGTAGCACAGAACCCGGTCCGGGACAGGCCCGGACCGGGTTGATGTGTCAGCGCGAGGTCAAGCGCCGCGGCGCTGTGACGACGGACCGGACTGATCGTCCTCGTCCTCGTCCTCGTCGTCGTTGTACAGATCCGCGTACTGTGCGTACGGGTCATCTTCCTCGTCGTCGTCCTCGAACGGCTCTGCGTTCGGTGGTTGACTCGAAGGCGATGCGCCCAGCTCATTGGCCAGACGCGACAGGTCAGTCCCGCCGCTGCTGTACTTCAGCTGGCGGGCGACCTTTGTCTGCTTGGCCTTTGCCCGGCCGCGCCCCATGGCTCGACCCCCTCGGTGACGGGGCTCGACGGCCCCAGAGTCTTGACACGCGTTCATGTTTCAGGACGGACTCTCGGTAGAGAGACCGTGCCCGTAGGGCTTTAACGGTACCTGCTTCCGCGGCCATACGGTACGCCGCCCGCATCACGTGCCCCGGAAGAGGACCGGCGAGAAGCCCCGTCCTCGCTGGTCAACTGCGATTTTAACCTCTTCTTGGCATGCGACCCGCCGACCGGCGTGAGTCTTGTCTCGCCGGTCGGCGGGTCCGCAGGCAGCAAGGGGCGTAAACGCCGGGTGATGCCCCCGCGACCGTCAGCTACGGCGTGCTTCGGCCATCCGCTGCTCGGCGATCCGGTCGGCCGCAGCGGCCGGCGGAATGCCGTCATCCTTCGCACGTGTAAATATGGCGAGCGTGGTGTCGAAGATCTTCGACGCCTTGGCCTTGCACCGGGCGAAGTCGAACCCGTGCAGCTCGTCGGCGACCTGGATGACACCGCCCGCGTTCACCACATAGTCGGGTGCGTACAGGATCGACCGGTCCGCGAGGTCCTTCTCGATGCCGGGGTGCGCGAGCTGGTTGTTGGCCGCGCCGCACACCACCTTGGCGGTCAGTACCGGAACGGTGTCGTCGTTCAGCGCGCCGCCGAGCGCGCACGGGGCGTAGATGTCGAGTCCCTCGGTACGGATCAGCGCCTCGGTGTCCGCGGCGACGGCGACCTCGGGGTGCTCATCGGTGATGCGGCGGACGGACTCCTCCCGCACATCCGTGATCACGACCTCCGCGCCGTCCGACAGCAGATGCTCGACGAGGTGGTGTCCGACCTTGCCGACGCCGGCGACCCCCACTTTTCGGCCACGCAGCGTCGGGTCGCCCCAGACGTGCTGGGCGGAGGCCCGCATGCCCTGGAAGACGCCGAACGCGGTGAGGACCGAGGAGTCGCCGGCGCCGCCGCTCGAAGGGGAGCGGCCGGTGGTCCACCGGCTCTCGCGGGCGACGATGTCCATGTCGGCGACATACGTGCCGACGTCGCAGGCGGTCACGTAGCGGCCACCGAGCGAGGCCACGAACCGGCCGTACGCCAGCAGCAGTTCCTCGCTCTTGATCTTCTCCGGGTCGCCGATGATGACGGCCTTGCCGCCGCCGTGGTCGAGGCCGGCCATGGCGTTCTTGTACGACATACCGCGCGAGAGGTTCAGCGCGTCCGCGACGGCCTCCTCCTCGGAGGCGTACGGATAGAAGCGGGTGCCGCCGAGGGCCGGGCCCAGAGCGGTGGAGTGGATGGCGATGACGGCCTTGAGGCCGCTGGCACGGTCCTGGCAGAGCACGACTTGCTCGTGGCCCCCCTGATCCGAGTGGAACAGGGTGTGCAGTACATCGCCAGGCGCGCCGGTCACATCGGTCACTGTGGTGACTCCCAAGTACGAAGCGGCGGAGGACCCTCCTGAAGGTGGGGAGGGCCGCGGACCGGCCGGCACGGCCGGTCCGACTGGGCAAGAGCGTAAGTCCTACGCGGACGTAGATCTGTTCCAGTGCCGAGGATCACCCCCCGGCGGAGTACGGGCATGACACGATTTGCTGCATGTCGGTGGTGTCTTCAGTGCTCGTCCCTTACGCGTCCTACCTCCGGGTGTACGAGCCGCTGGCCGCCTTCCCGGAGCCCGAACGCGGCCACTGGGCCCGTTACGCAGGGCGTTCCCGTATCCCGACGGCCCAGGACGAACTGCGCCGTTCGCTCGCCGACTTGGTGGCCACACCGCCGGTCGGCGTGCCGGTGCACGAGAGCGGGGACGCGTTCGTAGCCGAGATGGACGGCGTGGTGTGCGTCTGCCCGTGGCGGACCAGGCTGCGCGGCTGGCTGGCGCTGGACGAGCTGATGGAGATGTTCCCCGGGCCGGTTCTCGACGCGGTGCTGCCGCCGGTGGTGCGCGGGCAGGCCGTCGCGGACCACGAGCGGTGGGCGGAGCGCAATCCGGACGCCAGGCCCTGGATCCTCACCTCGGTGTGGCAGGTCCCGGTGCGCTGGTTCGTGCTCTTCGCCGACGAGGAGCGGGAGTACGCGGAGGCGGGCGAGGGCGGGGAGCCGCCCGTGCTGCGCTACCGGACGCCGATGGTCCAGGCCCGGCGCCGGCTGGCCCGGGCGCTGAAGACACTGCGGGAGGCCCTGGACGAAGGGCCTCTGACCGAGGGGCTCGTGGACGTGGGGCGCTGGCTGGAGGAGTTCCATCCGCGCGCACTGGTCGAACTGGACTACGCAGGTCTGGTGCACGCACTGCCGGCGGCACAGCTCGCCGGGGACCGCTCGGCCGCCGATGTGGCCGAGGGCATCGCGGCGCTGCAGGCCGGCGACGCCGAAGGGGCGAGTGAGGCGTACGGGCGGCTGGCGGAGCGCTGGCGGGCGGTAAGGGATCGTCAATTCGCGAACTGACAAGGCCTCATCCGCGTCTGAACCTGTGACCCGTGTGGCACGTGAGGATGAAGAGGCGGAAGCGTACCTCGGTGGTCCTAGGACCTACGTCCCGAACCGGGCCTTTGCCTCAAGCGTGACGGATAGCACTAACTGGGCCCTTGCGCCCTTCCCCACTCCTCGTGCCAAAATAGGACAAGGAGTCCGGGGAGGGCTCCTTCCGTCCAACTAGGGGCGGATTGCTCTGCATTGCACGCTATGGGGGGTCTGATGGCTCCTGATCGCTCTGTGACTGATCGTCACGGTGGTGTGACTGTCCGCTATGGCATGGTCCATCGGCTTCCGTCGCTGATGAACACCTGGGAGGGCAATTCCATCGGTTTGGCCGACGTGGCTGGACGGATGGTGTAGTTGTAGTGCCGAGGACAAGCCGTTCGTCCTATAACCGACTCGGCCCGCGTCCGCCATTTCGGGCAACGCGGGTCAAGGTGCAGAATTTAGAGGAAAGAACCGAGATGGTTCGGTTCTCCCGAGGAGGCCGCTCATGACCGCTCGCACCCCTGATGCCGAGCCGCTGCTGACCCCGGCTGAGGTTGCCACGATGTTCCGCGTGGACCCGAAGACGGTTACCCGCTGGGCAAAGGCGGGCAAGCTCACGTCCATCCGCACGCTCGGTGGACATCGCCGGTACCGCGAGGCAGAGGTCCGCGCACTGCTTGCGGGTATTCCGCAGCAGCGCAGCGAGGCCTGACACACCCCCTGTCGCCGCGTCATAACTGGGCTTCCGGGTCCCCCAACCCGTACAGGCCCACCCATAGCTCCAAATGACGGGCGCCCGCCCCAACGGGCGCCATACCTGTGCAATACGGGTGCGTCGTTCGATCGCGCTGGACTCCGCCGGGTCCAGCGCGATCTTTTTTGTGCTCTCAGGGACCGGAGACCTTCCCCGATCGCGCCGCCCCGGTCGGCTCGGACGTCGCTGAAAACCGGGCGTCCGGTTGGCTCCGGCCGGGCTGCCGTGCGAGCTTGCGCGGGTCTGTGCGGGACTGTTCCCACCCGTCCCGGGGAAGCCGGGCCGGGGCGGTTCGAAGGTCCCGAGGCGCTCCCGCCCGAGTGGTGCAATTGCACATATTAAATTCGCCAGTTGTAGGAAGGGTGTAAAGTCACCCCTTCTCAAAACTCATTCGGTGACTCCCGTCACACTGCATGAGCCTTGCCAAGTACGAGCCTGCCACCTTCAGGAAGCGGAATGCCGCGCCATTGGTCACCTGGTCGAAGGACTTTCGTCCCGGGTCTCCTGGTCTTCCAGGGTGCCGTCCAGGCGCCCCGCGCACAGGATCGGCGGTTCGGGCCGGGAAGCGGCCCGGGAGGCCGCCACGGGCTCCATGGCGAGCCGCAGGAGCCGATGGCAGATCGGGCAGTGGTGAGTGAGGTGGCGGTAGCCGGAAGCGGCGGCCAGGTGGGCGCGCAGGAGTGCGCGGGTCTCGTGCCCAGCGGACACAGTCATACGTGCCACCTCCCGGTGGACTGCCGCCCCGCGCCGGGGAACAGGGGCAGCCCCTGCTGTCTGAGTACTCGTCGGCAGTTGCCGGAGTCAAGACGCACGAAAGCCCGGATCCAGAAGGATCCGGGCTTTCGTTACTGCGGTCCTGACGGGATTTGAACCCGCGGCCTCCACCTTGACAGGGTGGCGAGCACTCCAAACTGCTCCACAGGACCAGGTTTTCGCGGCTGCCTTGCGGCTGGCTGCGAAGACAGACTCTACAGCAGGTCAGAGGGTCTGGTCGACCTCACCGAAGGTGGTGGTTCCGTTACGGCTCCGACCGGGGCCGTCTCATGGGGCCGCCGCGTCGATCGCCTTCACGATCCGCTTGTCGGAAACGGGGTAGGCCGTCCCCAGGGCGTGCGCGAAATAGCTGACCCGGAGCTCCTCGATCATCCAGCGGATGTCCAGGACCTCCTGCGGAACGGGCCTGCCCCGCGGCATCTGTTCGAGCAGCCAGGCGTACTCGTCCTGCATCTCGTGGACCTTCTCCATACGCGTGGTGTCGCGCTGGACGGCCGTCGGCATCTGCTGGAGCCGGCGGTCCACGGCGACCAGATAGCGCATCAGGTCGGGCAGTCGGCGCAGCCCGGTCGCGGTGACGAAGCCCGGCGGCACGAGGGCCGCGAGCTGGTCCCGTGCATCGGTGACGTTGTTGACCAGGACGAGGCTGTTGGTGGCCTTCAGACGCCGCTCGCAGGCCTGCCAGGCGGCCAGTACCTGCTGCACCTGCTTGACCGTGTGCTCGGTCAGCGCCACGAGGTCGGCGCGCACCTTGTCGTACAGCTTGCGGAACGATTCCTCGTCCCAGGCCGGGCCGCCGTGCGCACCGATCAGCCGGTCGGCGGCCGCAGTCGCGCAGTCCTCGAAGAGCGCCTGGATGGAGCCGTGCGGATTGCGGGAAAGGGCCAGCTTCTGCTGGTTCGTCAGCTTGTCCGAGGCGAACTTCGCCGGGTTCACCGGGACGTTCAGCAGGATCAGCTTCCGGGTGCCGCGCCACATCGCCTGCTGCTGCTCGGCCTCGGTGTCGAAGAGCCGTACGGCCACTGTCTCGCCCTGGTCGACGAGAGCCGGGTACGCCTTGACCGGCTGGCCGGCCCGGCGGGTCTCGAAGACGCGGTTCAGGGTGCCGATCGTCCAGTCCGTGAGGCCCGAACGCTCGATGGACTCGCCCGAGGGCCCCGCAATGGCCGCAGCGGCCTTGGAGAGGGCCTGACGGGCCTTGGGGCGCAGCTGGAGCTTCAGCGCCTCAAGGTCCTTGTCCTCGGCCACCTTGCGGCGCCGCTCGTCGACGATCCGGAAGGTGATCTTCAGATGGTCCGGGATACGGGTCAGGTCGAAGTCGTCGGCGCCGACCGGGACGCCGACCATGCGCTGGAGCTCCCGGGCCAGTGTGACCGGCAGCGGCTCCTGGAGGGGGACCGCCCGGTCCAGGAACTTGCCCGCGTAGTTCGGCGCGGGGACGTAGTGCCGGCGGATCGGCTTGGGCAGCGAGCGGATCAGCTCGGTGACCACTTCCTCGCGCAGGCCCGGGATCTGCCAGTCGAAGCCCTCGGCGGTGACCTGGTTGAGCACCTGGAGCGGGACGTGGACGGTCACACCGTCCGCGTCCGCACCGGGCTCGAACTGGTACGTCACCCTGAACTTGAGCTTCCCCTGCCGCCAGGAGTCGGGGTAGTCGTCCTTGGTGACGGCCCCGGCCTTCTCGTTGATGAGCATCGAGCGCTCGAAGTCCAGCGCGTCCGGCTCGTCGCGGCGCTTGTGCTTCCACCAGGAGTCGAAGTGCGCCCCGGAGACCACATGATCGGGGATGCGCTGGTCGTAGAAGTCGAAGAGCGTCTCGTCGTCCACGAGGATGTCGCGGCGCCGCGCGCGGTGCTCGAGCTCCTCGACCTCGCCGAGGAGCTTGCGGTTGTCGTGGAAGAACTGATGGTGCGTCCGCCAGTCGCCCTCGACCAGGGCGTTGCGGATGAACAGGTCGCGGGAGGTCTCGGCGTCGATCCGGCCGAAATTGATCTTGCGCTGGGCGACGATCGGTACGCCGTACAGCGTGACCCGCTCGTACGCCATCACCGCCGCCTGGTCCTTCTCCCAGTGCGGTTCGCTGTAGGTGCGCTTCAGCAGATGCTGGGCCAGCGGCTCGATCCACTCCGGCTCGACCTTGGCGTTGACCCGCGCCCACAGCCGGGACGTCTCGACCAGCTCGGCCGACATCACGAACCGCGGCTGCTTCTTGAAGAGCGCAGATCCGGGGAAGATCGCGAACTTGGCGCTGCGGGCCCCCAGGTACTCGTTCTTCTCGGTGTCCTTCAGCCCGATGTGCGAGAGCAGCCCGGCCAGCAGTGAGGTGTGCACCGACTGCTCGGGCGCGTCCTCCTCGTTCAGGTGGATGCCCATCTGCTTGGCGACGGTACGCAGCTGCGCGTAGATGTCCTGCCATTCGCGGATGCGCAGGAAGTTCAGATACTCCTGCTTGCACATCCGGCGGAAGCTGGACGAGCCGCGCTCCTTCTGCTGCTCGCGGATGTATCGCCACAGATTCAGGAACGCCAGGAAGTCGGAGGTCTCGTCCTTGAAGCGGGCGTGCTGCTGATCGGCCTGTGTCTGCTTGTCCGAGGGCCGCTCGCGCGGGTCCTGGATGGAGAGCGCGGCGGCGATCACCATGACCTCGCGGGCACAGCCGTTGCGCTCGGCCTCGATGACCATGCGGGCCAGGCGCGGGTCGACGGGCAGCTGCGAGAGCTTCCGGCCGAGCTGGGTGAGCCGCTTCTTCGGATCCTTTTCGTCCGGGTCGAGCGCACCGAGTTCCTGGAGGAGCTGAATGCCGTCGCGGATGTTGCGGTGGTCCGGCGGATCGATGAAGGGGAACTTCTCGATGTCGCCGAGGCCGGCCGCGGTCATCTGGAGGATGACGGAGGCCAGGTTCGTACGCAGGATCTCGGGGTCGGTGAACTCCGGACGGGTCAGGAAGTCGTCCTCGGAGTACAGCCGGATGCAGATGCCGTCCGATGTACGCCCGCAGCGGCCCTTGCGCTGGTTGGCGCTGGCCTGCGAGATCCGTTCGATCGGCAGCCGCTGGACCTTGGTGCGGTGGCTGTAGCGGGAGATCCGGGCGTTGCCCGGGTCGATCACGTACTTGATGCCGGGGACGGTCAGCGAGGTCTCGGCGACGTTGGTCGCCAGGACGATCCTGCGGCCCGTGTGGCGCTGGAAGACGCGGTGCTGCTCGGCGTGCGAGAGGCGGGCGTAGAGGGGGAGCACCTCGGTGTGGCGGAGGTTCTTCTTGTTCAGGGCGTCCGCCGTGTCGCGGATCTCGCGCTCGCCGGAGAGGAAGACCAGGACATCGCCGGGGCCCTCCGACTGGAGCTCGTCGACGGCGTCGCAGATCGCGGTGATCTGGTCGCGGTCGGAGTCGTCGCCCTCCTCTTCGAGGAGCGGGCGGTAGCGCACCTCGACCGGGTATGTACGCCCGCTGACCTCGACGATCGGCGCCTCGCCGAAGTGGCGCGCGAATCGCTCGGGGTCGATCGTCGCCGAGGTGATGACGACCTTCAGGTCCGGGCGCTTGGGCAGCAGCCTGGCCAGATAGCCGAGCAGGAAGTCGATGTTCAGCGACCGCTCGTGGGCCTCGTCGATGATGATCGTGTCGTACGCGCGCAGCTCGCGGTCCGTCTGGATCTCGGCGAGCAGGATGCCGTCCGTCATCAGCTTGACGAACGTCGCGTCGGGGTTCACCTGGTCGGTGAAGCGCACCTTCCAGCCGACCGCCTCGCCCAGCGGGGTCTTCAGCTCGTCGGCGACACGCTCGGCGACCGTACGGGCCGCGATCCGGCGCGGCTGGGTGTGCCCGATCATGCCCCGGACACCGCGCCCCAGCTCCATACAGATCTTCGGGATCTGCGTGGTCTTGCCGGAGCCGGTCTCCCCGGCGACGATCACGACCTGGTGGTCGCGTATCGCCTTCAGGATCTCGTCCTTCTTCTGGCTGACCGGGAGCTGTTCCGGGTACGACAGGGCGGGCATCCGCGTGGCACGCAGCGCGAGCCGCTCGGCTGCCTTTCCGGCCTCGGTGGCGATCTCGTCCAGCACGGTCTGCCGGGCCTCGGGCTTACGGATGCGGCGCGCCCCTTCGAGACGGCGGCCGAGCCGGTGTGCATCGCGGAGCGAGAGCTGTCCGAGCTGGGACTGGAGATCAGCGAAGGAAGTAGACATACGGAGCCCAGGATCTCACCCGGGCCCGAAGAACGGCGAACATATTTCGTGCGGTCCGGGTCACCACGTCGGCACTGCGCGGAAGCGCGGGATCACAGCACGTACCATTTCCGGCAGCTGACCACCCGTTGCCCCGTCCGGAAAGGCCGGTCGCCGTGTCCCGTACGCAGTGGTGCTGCCTGGTGGCGGTGCTCGCGGTCGCGCTGGGGCTGTTCTGCGGTCCGGCGACGGCTGCCGCGGGTGATGCAGGACGTACGGCGGTCGCGGCTGCTGAGGCCGGCGCCGAAAGGGCAGCCGCTTCGGCCACCCTCGGCAGGGATGTCGCGTCCATCGGCCCCGCCCCGGTCGCCGCGTCGGCGGTGGACGGGCACGGGGCCCCGGGGTGCGGCAAGAGCCGGAAGCACGAGGACGGCGAGCCCGCTCTGCCGGGCCGGGCCCGTGCGGCACACGACCAGGCGCCCGGTCTCGCCGGGTGGGGCCTGCCCGCCGCCACCGGACAGGGACCCGTCCGCCCGCCCGTACGGATAAAGCTGCGCGGCCCCGCGGCTGCCGCGCCCACTCCGGTCGAGCTCTCCGTACTGAGGGTGTAGACGGCCGCTCTTCCGACCGGCCGTCCTTTCCTCCCGTATCACCAGCACGGAGTCCCGCATGCCCAAGTCCACGTCCTCACGTACGCCGTCGTCCAGGAAGCCGCTGATCTACGGCGCCGGAGTCGTAGTCGCCGCAGTCCTGCTCGGCTTCGTCTCCTACCGGGCCACCGCCCCCGACCACTCGGCTTCTTCCTCTTCCTCCTCGTCGGTCGCCGATGTCACTGCGGACCCGGACACCGGCGTCTATCCGGAGCTGGCGAAGCTCGCTCGTCGCGACGCCGGTGACAAGCTCGCGCAGGGCAGGGTGGACGCGCCCGTCGTCCTCATCGAGTACGCCGACTTCAAGTGCGGCTACTGCGGCAAATTCGCCCGCGACACCGAACCGGCCCTGGTGAAGAAATACGTCGACAACGGCACCCTGCGCATCGAGTGGCGCAACTTCCCGATCTTCGGCGCCGAGTCCGAGGCAGCCGCCCGCGCCGCCTGGGCTGCCGGGCAGCAGGGCCGCTTCTGGCAGTTCCACCGTGCCGCGTACGCCGAGGGGGCCAAGGAGCAGGGGTTCGGCAAGGACCGGCTGAAGGCGCTCGCCCAGCAGGCCGGGGTCGCGGATCTCGACCGGTTCGTGCGTGACGCCGACAGCTCCGCCGCCTCCGCCGCGGTGGGCAAGGACCAGGAACAGGGGTACGGGATCGGTGCGACCTCCACCCCGTCGTTCCTGATCAACGGCCGCCCGATTGCCGGAGCCCAGTCGGTGGAGACCTTCACCCGGGCCATCGAGGCGGCGGCCGAGAAGGCCCGCAACACCGAGGACGCCAAGGGCGGCGAGGATGCCGAAGGCGCCGAGGGCAGCGCGAAATGACGGCTGACATCGGCTACTTCGCGGCCTTCCTCGGCGGGCTGCTCGCCCTGGTCAGCCCGTGCAGCGCGCTGCTGCTGCCCGCCTTCTTCGCGTACTCCATCGACTCCACCTCGCGGCTCCTGGCCCGCACCGGCATCTTCTACGCCGGTCTGGCCACCACCCTCGTCCCGCTCGGCGCCGCGGGCTCGTACGCCGGACGGCTCTTCTACAGCCACCGCGACGCGCTCGTCCTCGGCGCCGGGTGGCTGATCATCGCGCTCGGCATCGCGCAGATCGTGGGTCTGGGCTTCGCCTCGCGCCGGATCGCCGCACTCAGCGGCCGGATCCGCCCGACCACCGCCGCATCCGTCTATGCACTGGGCGCTGTATACGGACTGGCCGGTTTCTGCGCGGGCCCGATCCTCGGCAGCGTCCTCACCGTGGCGGCGGTCAGCGGCAGCCCGGTCTACGGCGGACTGCTGCTCGCCGTCTACGCCCTCGGCATGGCGGTCCCGCTCTTTCTGCTCGCGCTGCTCTGGGAACGCTTCGACCTGGGCCGACGGGCCTGGCTGCGCGGTCGCACCTTCCGGCTCGGCCGCTTCGAGCTGCACACCACGACGCTGCTGTCGGGGCTTTTCTTCATCGGCCTCGGCGCGCTGTTCCTCGCGTACGACGGGACGACGGCGCTGCCCGGACTGCTGGACGTGGACGAGTCGTTCGCCGTCGAGCAGTGGGCCCAGCGCATCGGAGAGCATGTGCCGGACGCCATGGCGCTGGTGGCCGCGGTCGCGGTGGTGCTGCTCGTTCTGGCGGTACGGGCGTGGCGTGGCCGGGGCGTGAACTCGGCGGACCGGGAACAGGCCTGACACGGCGAAGGCCCCGTCCATCGGACGGGGCCTTCGGGTGGTGGCTGGGGCCGGG
Organism: Streptomyces sp. NPDC058239; assembly: GCF_042882185.1. Lineage (NCBI taxonomy): Bacteria > Bacillati > Actinomycetota > Actinomycetes > Kitasatosporales > Streptomycetaceae > Streptomyces > Streptomyces sp. NPDC058239. The sequence goes on along the minus strand of NZ_JBHVWS010000022.1, from coordinate 39,413 downwards.
ATCGAACCGGCGACCTATCGCTTTTCAGGCGATCGCTCGTACCAACTGAGCTACCCAGCCACGCAGCTCATAAGGGCTGCAGCGGTCCTGACGGGATTTGAACCCGCGGCCTCCACCTTGACAGGGTGGCGAGCACTCCAAACTGCTCCACAGGACCAAGCTTTTGTGCGACTAAGTGTCGCACAAGGTGGTGCGTGCCCCCAACGGGATTCGAACCCGTGCTACCGCCTTGAAAGGGCGGCGTCCTGGGCCACTAGACGATGAGGGCAGAACTGCTAGTGCTTCTGCTTCTGCGTCTGTCGCCCGAGGGGACGTGAGAAGCATGTGACTCCGCTTTCCCCCGAGAGGTTCCGCTTCTCCTTCAACCTCTAGGGTCTCAGAACGGTCAAGCCCTGACCGGCGCCCTTGGGCACGTCGGAGACTGTACTACGGCGTTTCGGCGTCAGCCAAACCGAATAGGCGAAGGGGTCGCTCCGGCCGGGTTCTCCTCCGGCAGATGGCGGATGACCTCGGCCGTCGTGGGGCCAGGACCGCCCGGGGCGATCTCGGCCCGGCCTGTGGGCGGTGGCGACCGGGCCCGGCGCGTGGCCGTACGGGACAATGGCGGGGTGCTGGAGATGACGCGCGAAGAGTTCGAAGAACTGGTCGCCGAGGCGCTGGACCGGATCCCGCCGGAGCTGACGCGGCTGATGGACAACGTCGCGGTGTTCGTCGAGGACGAACCCGACCCGGGCGATCCGGAGCTGCTCGGGCTCTACGAGGGGACGCCACTGACCGATCGCGGTGAGTGGTACGCGGGGGTGCTGCCGGACCGGATCACCATCTACCGCGGGCCGACGCTGCGGATGTGCGAGTCGCGCGAGGACGTCGTCGCCGAGACCGAGATCACGGTCGTCCATGAGATCGCCCATCACTTCGGCATCGATGACGAGAGGCTGCACGCGCTCGGTTACGGATGAGCGCGCGAGCGCCGTGCGGGTGGCGCGCAGGAGGCGTGCGGGAGGTGTGCGGGCCGGGCGCGGGGCGTGTCCCCTGCGGGGCAACGGGAGTTGGGCACGACGCCCCCGCTTTTTCCCGTAACGCTCCGCCCCTTTTTCGTACCCCGGAGGTGCCTCCCGTGCGCCAGTTGTCCGCCCCCGTCCGATGGGCGGCCGTCATCGCAGTGACGGTCGCCGCGTCCACAGGCTGTATGAGCGTCGGCGACGACGGAGGGAAACCGGCTCCGTCGCCGTCGTCCGAGCCGAAGGGGAGCACGGCGGGGCCGGACGGCACCACCGTGGCGGGCACCGGCGGCGCCCGCCACGGCGGTGGCGGTGCCGAGGCCCATTCCGAACGGGAGGCGGCCGAATCGGCGGAGCCGAGCGGCTCCGCCGGCCCTTCGGGCTCGCCCGGCGGCGTACGCCCCGGCGCGAAGCCGGGTGGTCCGGGGCCGACGGGAGATGGCGGGCTGCCGGTGCCCTCGGTCTCGCAGCCGGGGCCCGGGGTGCCGCAGCAGCCCGAATCCCCGCCGCCGTCCCAGCCGGCCAGCCCCGAGCCGCCCGCCTCCCCGGAGCCGGAGCCCTCGGAGCCGGCGCCGCAGTCGTCCGCCTCGTCGGCGGCTCAGCTCCGCCACGATGCGATGAGTGCGCTCAGGGAGCCGTCGGTGCTGCGGACACCGGATGTCTCGCCGCAGGTGGGGCCGGTGTAGCAGGGGGGTGAGGGAGGGCGGTTTGCGCAATGTGGGGGGGAGTGCGTATGGTGGTAGATCGTTTGATCCCATTGCCCGGCGCCGAAACAGAAGCGCGCCGTGTGGCGCGTACTCTCCCTTGCCGTGGCTGGACCGCATTGAGGCGGTCGAAATTGCGAATCACGGAGTTACGGGCGCGTGCCGAGACTCCGGAAGGTTTCGCATTTCGCATGTCAATTTCCAGTTCTGACTACACCGTCATGCCCGAGAACATCGAGAACGACGAGCTCGTCGAGGCCGCACAGGCCGTCGTAGCCGAGTCCGCCGACTCCATCGAGGCAGACGCCATCCAGGCCGAGCAGGCCGACACCGACTCCGCCGTCGACGCGGATGACGACGCGGACGCCGAGCCGACCGTCACCTTCGGCGACCTGGGCCTGCCCGAGGGCATCGTCCGCAAGCTCGCGCAGAACGGTGTGACCGCGCCCTTCCCGATCCAGGCCGCGACCATTCCGGACGCCCTGGCAGGCAAGGACATCCTGGGCCGTGGCCGTACCGGCTCCGGCAAGACCCTCTCCTTCGGTCTGCCGACCCTGGCCTCGCTGGCCGGCGGCCACACCGAGAAGAAGAAGCCCCGCGCGGTCATCCTCACTCCGACCCGTGAGCTCGCAATGCAGGTCGCGGACGCGCTTCAGCCGTACGGCGATGTGCTCGGTCTGAAGATGAAGGTCGTCTGCGGCGGTACGTCGATGGGCAACCAGATCTACGCGCTGGAGCGCGGTGTCGACGTCCTCGTCGCCACCCCGGGCCGGCTGCGCGACATCATCAACCGGGGCGCCTGCTCCCTGGAGAACGTCCAGGTCGCCGTCCTCGACGAGGCCGACCAGATGTCCGACCTGGGCTTCCTGCCCGAGGTCACCGAGCTGCTCGACCAGGTTCCGGTCGGCGGTCAGCGCATGCTCTTCTCCGCCACGATGGAGAACGAGATCGGCACACTGGTCAAGCGCTACCTGAACAACCCGGTGAGCCACGAGGTCGACAGCGCCCAGGGCAACGTCACGACCATGACGCACCACGTCCTCGTCGTGAAGCCGAAGGACAAGGCGCCGGTCACCTCCGCCATCGCCGCCCGCAAGGGCCGCACCATCATCTTCGTCCGCACCCAGCTGGGCGCCGACCGCATCGCCGAGCAGCTCGTCGAGGCTGGCGTCAAGGCGGACGCACTCCACGGCGGCATGACGCAGGGTGCCCGTACCCGCGTGCTCGCCGACTTCAAGGACGGTTACGTCAACGCGCTCGTCGCGACCGACGTCGCCGCCCGCGGTATCCACGTCGACGGCATCGACCTGGTGCTGAACGTGGACCCGGCCGGTGACCACAAGGACTACCTGCACCGTTCGGGCCGTACCGCCCGTGCCGGCAAGTCCGGTGTCGTCGTCTCGCTGGCGCTGCCGCACCAGCGCCGCCAGATCTTCCGCCTCATGGAGGACGCGGGCGTCGACGCCTCGCGTCACATCGTGGGCGGCGCGGGTGCCTTCGACCCGGAGGTCGCCGAGATCACCGGCGCCCGTTCGCTGACCGAGGTCCAGGCCGACTCCGCGAACAACGCCGCCAAGCAGGCGGAGCGCGAGGTCGCCGACCTGACCAAGCAGCTGGAGCGCGTCCAGCGCCGCGCCGGTGAGCTGCGCGAGGAGGCCGACCGCCTGGTCGCCCGTGCCGCGCGCGAGCGGGGCGACGACCCCGAGGCCGCGGTGGCCGAGGCCGCCGCCGAGGCGGAGGCCGCGATCGAGGCCGCCGTCTCCGTGCCGGAGCAGCCCGCCGCCCGTGACGACCGTCGCGACGACCGAGGCAACTTCGACCGTCGGGACAGCCGCGGCGGCGACCGTGGTGGCTACCGCGGTGGCAACGACCGTCGTGACGACCGCGGTGGTGACCGTGGTGGCGACCGTGGTGGTTTCCAGCGTCGTGACGACCGTCCGTCGGGTGGCTTCCGCCGCGACAACGACCGTCCGTCGTTCAACCGCGACCGTCGTGACGACCGTCCGTCGGGCGGCTTCCGCTCCAACGACCGTCGTGACGACCGTGGTGGCCGTTCCTTCGACCGCCGCGACAACGACCGCCCGTCGTTCAACCGCGACCGTCGTGACGACCGCCCCTCGGCCGGCTTCCGTTCCGGTGGCAGCGACCGTCCGTTCAACCGCGACCGTCGTGACGACCGTCCCTCCGGCGGCTTCCGTTCCGGTGGCAGCGACCGTCCGACCGGCCGCCGCGACGACCACCGTGGCACCGGCACCAACACCGGTTCCTTCGGCCGCCGCGACGACAAGCCGCGCTGGAAGCGCAACGGCTGAACGCCGTGAAGCAGACCTGCTGAAGGTCTGCTGAGGTTCTCCGAAGGCGGGCCCGCTCTTTATGAGTGGGCCCGCTTTTCTTTTCGCTTCCACTGCATGGGCAACGACTGCTGACAGCCGACAACTTGCCTGGGGGCACGCATCGGTGGGGCCCGACTCGGCATTGACGCGTACGCGGATCGCCACCGGCCGGCAGACGTACCAGGGCATTTTCCGGGTACGCGGCCGGGTACCCGGCGCGGGGCGTCGTATCTGGGACAGGATCCGGCACATGTCATGCCCCCAGTGGGGGAATCGCTCGGGGCATGACAATCAACTCCCCAGTGCCACCGGCGAGTTCATCGGGATCCGATGAAGCGAGGCTCGCCGAACTCGGATACACCCAGGTTCTCGCCCGCCGGATGTCCGCCTTCGCCAACTACGCCGTCTCGTTCACAATCATCTCGGTGCTCTCCGGCTGTCTCACGCTCTACCTCTTCGGCATGAACACGGGCGGGCCCGCCGTCATCACCTGGGGCTGGGTCGGCGTCGGCCTGATGACGCTGTTCGTCGGCCTGGCGATGGCCGAGATCTGTTCGGCGTACCCGACCTCCGCCGGCCTCTACTTCTGGGCCCACCGGCTGGCCCCGCCGCGCTCGGCGGCGGCCTGGGCCTGGTTCACGGGCTGGTTCAACGTCCTCGGCCAGGTCGCCGTCACGGCCGGGATCGACTTCGGGGCGGCGTCCTTCCTGGGCGCGTATCTGAACCTCCAGTTCGCCTTCGAGGTCACTCCCGCCCGTACGATCCTGCTCTTCGCAGCGATCCTGCTGCTGCACGGCCTGCTCAACACCTTCGGGGTGCGGATCGTCGCGATCCTGAACAGCGTGAGCGTGTGGTGGCACGTCCTCGGGGTCGCCGTCATCGTCGGCGCCCTCACCTTCGTACCGGACAAGCACCAGTCGGCGTCCTTCGTCTTCACCGAGTTCGTGAACAACACCGGCTGGGGCAGCGGCTTCTACGTCGTGTTGATCGGCCTGCTGATGGCCCAGTACACCTTCACCGGCTACGACGCCTCCGCCCATATGACGGAGGAGACGCACGACGCGGCCACAGCAGGCCCGCGCGGCATCGTCCAGTCGATCTGGACCTCGTGGATCGCGGGCTTCGTCCTTCTCCTCGGCTTCACGTTCGCCATCCAGTCGTACGACGGGGCGCTGGACTCCCCGACCGGCGCCCCGCCCGCCCAGATCCTCCTGGACGCACTCGGCGCCACCACCGGCAAGCTCCTGCTGCTGGTCGTGATCGGCGCGCAGCTCTTCTGCGGAATGGCGTCCGTGACCGCCAACAGCCGCATGATCTACGCCTTCTCCCGGGACGGGGCCCTTCCCTTCTCCCGTGTCTGGCACACGGTCAGCCCCCGCACCCGCACCCCTGTCGCCGCGGTCTGGCTGGCCGCCCTCGGCGCCCTGGCCCTGGGCCTCCCGTACCTGATCAACGTCACGGCGTACGCGGCGGTGACCTCGATCGCCGTGATCGGCCTGTACATCGCCTACGTCATCCCCACTCTGCTCCGCCTGCTCCGGGGAGACGACTTCACCCCGGGCCCGTGGCACCTGGGCCGCTGGTCCCGTCCGATCGGCGTGGTCGCGGTGGCCTGGGTCGTGATCATCACGGTGCTCTTCATGCTGCCGCAGCTCTCGCCGGTCACCTGGGAGACGTTCAACTACGCCCCCATCGCGGTCCTGGTGGTCCTCGGCTTCGCCGCGACGTGGTGGCTGGCCTCCGCCCGTCACTGGTTCCTCAACCCGAATCACAAACGCACTACCACCCCCGACGAACCTCGTGGAAGCTCCGCCGACACTCCGGTGAAGCCCCTCTGATGCCTCCTGATTCCTTCGCGACGGGGCCCGGCAACCGATACCCGATCGGCGGCCGGGCCCCGGCGGGCTATGCTCAGGGGTGATTCGCCGGGGGCCGTTAGCTCAATTGGCAGAGCAGCGGACTTTTAATCCGTTGGTTGTGGGTTCGAGTCCCACACGGCCTACGCGTGGCGGGCGAGGGGGGAACCTCTCTGACCTGCGGCTCAGCGCCCCGACCGGTTTCTGCCGGGCGGGGCGCTTCGTCGTACGGGGGTTCTTGCGCCAGTCCCCGTTCCGCTTCCCTGGGCAGACCGAACACCAGGTCACCTCCCGGGGCTTGGACGCTCCAGGTGCCTGTGCTTTACGAAGTGACGTCTCGGAGTGCCGGACGAGCCGTTGCGGTCGCGCACGACGAAGGAACGTGTGGTTACGACGGCTGGGCGTCGCGTTCGCCCCGTTGGGTGGCGTTCTTGCGCTCCTGCACGTGGGCGCAGGTCATCAGGCCGAGAAGGGCGACCAGGAGTACGGCCGAGGAGCCCGGTGTGCCGAGATCGAGGCCACCCTTGGCGGCAGGCTTGGTGAGGAAGTCACCGGCGGTGGCGCCCAGGGGGCGGGTGAGGACGAAGGCGATCCAGAACAGCGCGACATTGGGGACGGCCGGCACGCGCATCAGGGCGGCGAGTACGGCCAGGAGCGCTGCGACGAGCAGGGCGCCGCCTGCGTAGCCGAGGCCGGAGCTGTCGGAGAGGAAGTCGCCCATGGATGTGCCCAGTGTGTTCGACACCAGGATCGCGGACCAGAAAAGGGCCTCACCGCGGAAGGTGACGATGTCGCGGATGGCGAAGGTCTGTCCGGTGAGCCTCCAGACGATGAAGATGGCGGTCAGCAGGGAGACCAGGATCGCGGCACCCGCGGGGTATCCCATGCCCAGGCCCTGTGGGCCCCAGCCCAGTGAGGTCGTGCCCGCCGCGAGGTACTCGGTACTGGCGTCACGGTTCATGAAGTCCGACATCGTGGTGCCGGCCATGCTCGTGGACAGGATGACCGTCCAGTAGAAGAACGGGTTGTAGCGCTTGGACCGCAGCTGCACCACCAGCGTCAATACGAACACCAGGAACAGTGCGACCGTGGTGAGGAAGTAGCCCACTCGCAGCGTCTGGGAGAAGAGATCTCCCGCCGTCTCGCCGAGGGTGGTGGCGGCGATCTTCATGATCCAGAAGGTCAGAGTGACCTCGGGGAGCTTCTTCATCACGTACCGGCGCTCACTGGTGACATCCACCGCGGTGAGGAATTCCGACTGTTCCAAGGCGCACTCCTGGTCGACCGTTCGGTGCTTCACTGCGTGGGCAATGGGCGACCGGTTGTCGTGGGACAGCGGTGAACGGCATCAGGCGCCCCATTCGCACCGGTGCGCCGGCTTCTCGCCGCATCCCCACGTCTACGCAACGTAGACCGTCTACAGCAATGTAGACGGTGTGACACTCCCGCCCGAAGGTCACGCCGCCCACAGAGAACGGGCGTTCCGGTCCGGTCGGCCCGGTGCTCTCCGTGAGCTGGCAGAGTGATCATCATGTCCTCGCCAAACAGGCGCCTTGCCGCCCGCGCCGCCCTTCTCACGCTGCTCATCGTTCCTGTCTGGGGCTGCTCGGCAGGGACGGAACCCGTTCGTGGATCCGCCGGAGGGAAGCCCTCGCCGTCGTCGCCGATGAGTACGGGGCACGAGGGGCTGGGCGACATCTTTGTCGACGGGCGGGCCGTCACCGGGTCGAAGCCGTCCGGGAACGCGAAGATCCCGTACCGGCGCACGTACGTGGACGGTGGGCTGTACGCGGCCGTTACCGGATACCGGTCCATGGCCTTCGCGCGTGCGGGGCTCGAAGGGGTCTACGACGATGTGCTGACGGCCGGTCTCGTTGACGGCGGGTCAGGTTCCGGCGATGTGATGACCACCATCGATCCGGGTGTGCAGAAGGCGGCCGGCGATGGGCTGAGGGGCCACCAGGGTGCCGCTGTCGCCATGGACGCAGAGAACGGGCACATTCTGGCTCTGGTGAGTGCGCCCTCGTACGATCCGTCGTCGTTCGCCGGCAACGCAACGGCGGACGCCGAGGCGTGGAAGAAGCTGACGGGCGGCAAGGGCAAGCCGTTGCTCAACCGGGCACTTCACGAGGCCGTGGCGCCGGACGAGACGTTCGAGGTCGTCGTGGCGGCCGCCGCCCTTGAGCGGGGTGTATACGCGTCGGTGGACGAGAACACCCGCAGCCCGCTCCCGTACACCTTGCCCGGAAGCAGCACGGAGCTGCCGAGCGATCCCGCCCATTGCCCAAACGCCTCCATCCGGACGGCTCTGCGGTACTCGTGCCGCAATGTCTTCGCGGCCATGGCTGTTGAGGTGGGGCAGTCCCGTCTCGCGTCGACGGCGGAAGCCTTCGGCTTCAACGATGACGGGTTGCTCGTCCCCGTACGTGTGGGGAGAAGCAGTTGTCCCGAGGGTGATGTCAGCGAAACGGAGGCGGCGCTCACCGGTACCGGAGGAGGTGGAGTCACTGCCACGCCGGTCCAGATGGCCAGGGTCATGGCCGTGATCGCCAACGGCGGGAAGCGCGTCGACCCCCAACTGGTCGCGAAGGTGGTCCGTGCCGACGGGAGTGTGGAGAAGCCGAGGAGTGCTGCCGGCGCGCACACCGGGCGGATCATCGGTCGGAGGACGGCCGAGCAGCTGCAGTCGGCGCTGGAGACATCGGTATCCGGCGCAGTGGCCGAGCGTGGCGGTGCGCCGGGCGCGGTGATCGGCGGCAAGGCCGGATGGGCTCCGCCCGCGCGTTCGTACGGGGGCGAATCGAACGCGTGGTTCATCTCTTACGCCCGCTCGGGGCAGGGAAGGCTGGTCGCGTTCGCCGTTCATGTCGGAGACCCCGACGACAGGATCGATGAGGCCGCTGGTTCACAACCGGCTGTCCGTGTCGCGGAGGGGATGAGCAGGGCGGCCGCGAGGAGCTGACGGCCGTGTCCGACGGCGCCGTACGCCGAGTGATGGGGGCGGCAGCTCAGGCCGCCGGCTCGATGTTCTGGTTGGTGTGGAAGAAGTTGTGCGGGTCGTAGGTGCGCTTGATGGCCGCGAGGCGGTCGTAGTGGTCGCGGTAGGTGGCGCGTACCCGGTCCTGGGTCTCGCCCGCGCCGATGAAGTTCACGTACGTACCGCCCATGGAGTGCGGGTTCAGCTCCTCCCAGTAGTCCACGCACCACTGCCTCAGCTTCTCGGCGTTGTCCGGGTCCGGGTCGATGCCCGCGATGACCCCGGACCAGACCGCGTCCCGGTAGGCCCAGGCGGTGTCGTCGGGGCCCGGTCGGTGGGCGGCGCCGTCGACCGGGTACAGGTGCATGGTCGACAGGTCGGTGGGGAGGTTCTCGGCGTACTTGGCGTGGACGGCGATCGCGTCGTCGGTGATCCGGTCGAAGAAGTTGCCGCGCCAGTACCACTGCAGGCCGGTGGGGAGCAGCTCGTCGAACATGGCCTGCAGGGCGGTGTAGGGCATCGGCGCCGTGAAGTGGAAGGCGGGCGGCCCGGGGTCGTTCACGGGTTTCAGGGTGGCTTCGAGGAGGTCTGGGTCGCCCGTCCAGCACCACACGACACCGCACATCTTCTGACCCTGGACCTCCTCCGGGAAAGGGGGACCGGGCGGCACGGTGAGTGCGGCGAAGAAGCCGTTCAGGTCCTCGGGGGCCTGTGGCAGGAAGTCGCGGTACCAGCGCAGTATCTCGGGGGTCCGGTCGAGCGGCCAGAGGGTGATGGCGACGCCCACGGTGTCCACCGGGTGCATCCGGAAGGTGAAGGAGGTGACGATGCCGAAGTTGCCGCCCCCGCCGCGCAGCGCCCAGAACAGGTCGGGGTGGGTGGTGCCGCTCGCCGTCACCGCAGTGCCGTCTGCCAGGACCACGTCCGCGGCCAGCAGGTTGTCGGCCGTCAGGCCGTATCTGCGGGTGAGGTGGCCGTGGCCGCCGCCCAGGGTGAGGCCGCCGACGCCGGTGGTCGACTGGATTCCGGCGGGGGTGGCCAGTTGGAAGGCGTGCGCTGCGTGGTCGAGGTCGCCGAGCGTGGCGCCGCCGCCGACCGTGGCCGTTCGCGCGGTGGGATCGATGTGCGCCCAGCGCATGGGTGACAGGTCGATGGTGACGCCGTCGTCCGCCAGACACAGGCCGGCGCCGCTGTGTCCGCCGCCGCGGACCGCGAGCACGAGACCCTCGTCCCGGACGAAGTCGACCGCGGCCATGACGTCCGCTGTGTCGCTGCACCGCACCACGGCCGCCGGACGTTTGTCGATCATGGCGTTGTAGATCGTGCGGGCGGTTCGGTACTCCGGGTCCTGCGGACCGATGACGGGACCGCGCAACGCGCTCCGCATCGCGTCCAGGGTTTCGGGCGTGGTGCCGTTCATGGTCCGGCCATCTCCCTGCTCGCCGAGATGGGGACCGCACTCCGTCCGGCCCGCCCTGTCGGGCCGTCGGAGTGTGCAGATGTACGCCGGCGCTCCGGCGCCCCCAGAACCGCGGGCGGAAGCGGCCACCGTGGGCTGATGTCTCAAGCCTCCCCGCGGTCCGGGAGCCGTGCCAGTTCGCCGAACCGGGTGGAGGGAGACATACGCGTCACGGCTGCGGGGACGTGCTCAGACGAGGAGCTTCGTCTTCGCCCGCTGGTACTCCTCGTCCGTGATGGCGCCCCGGTCCTTCAGTTCGGCGAGTTTCGCCAGGTCGTCGACGTGACCGCCCTTCTTCGGGGCGCTCGCGTCCGAGGTGCCTGCGGCTTCCCGTACGTACGCCTTGAAGGCCGCATCACGTTCCTGGACCTCCTTGATGTCCCGCTTCCCCATGGATTTGCCGCGCACGATCACGTACACGAGGACGCCGAGGTACGGCAGCAGCAGGGCCACGATCAGCCAGCCGGCCTTGCCCCAGCCGCCGAGGTCGTCGCTGCGGAAGATGTCCGAGACGACCTTGAAGAGCAGGAACAGCCACATGATCCAGAGGAAGAACCAGAGCATGGTCCAGAAGAGGTTGAGCAGGGGGTAATCGTCCACTGTCGGCTCCCTGATCACCGCGAGTCCATCGCGTCGACTGGCTGAATGGTAAAACAGTCATATCACCACATAACTACCCTCGCTCGTTGTCGTTCGGGGCCGTCCTTCGGAGCGATCCTCCGGGGCGGGCCCGGAGTACCGTGGAAGTGTCGAGGGAGGCTCAAGCCTCCAGGAGGCGGGGTCGCCTCGTGTTCATGGAGCGGCGTGAGAAACGGCGTGGGCAGCGGCGTGAGCGGTGGTGTGAGCAGGCGTACGCAGGGACACTCGCGAGGGCGCATGCACACGGCGGATGAGTCCGCCCGGAGCCCGGTCGGGGCGCTCGGGCGCGTCACTGTGCCGATTCCCGCCGATGGTCCGGGCGAAGTGCTGGTGGCCGTACGGGGTGGGTCGGAGGCCTACACCGCATGGTCGGCGACGTCGATCGACAGGGACGTACGCGTCGTTGTCGTCGACTCGGTCTCGGCGCGGGGCGTGATCGTGGAACGACTGCCGTCCTGAGCCGAAGCAATGACGTCACTACGCCGAGCAGTGAGGTGTCTGCGCCGAGCAGTGGCAGTGACGTAGGCAGGTCGTGCAGTTACGTACGGCAGGAGTCTTCCGATGTTCTTCTGGCACGTTCCCGCCCCCAACGAGGCGATGCTCATATCCGGTTCCAAGGGGCAGAAGCTGGACACCCAGTTCCGGATCGTCACCGGACACGGCAGTTTCGTGCTCCCCGTGAAGCAGAAGGCGCGCATGCTCTCCCTGGCGCTGCGCGAGGCGGAGATCACCGAGGACTGCGTGACGCAGCAGGGCATCCGCCTCAACGTCCGGGCCGTTGCCGTCTTCAAGGTCGGCGACGACGCCGTGTCCATCGCCAACGCGGCGCGCCGCTTCCTGACCGAGCAGGAACAGATGGAGGAGCTCGTCGGCCGGATCTTCGCAGGCCACCTGCGTTCCATCGTCGGCGGACTGACCGTGGAGCAGATCATCCGCGAGCGCAACCGGGTCTCCCAGGAGGTCATCGCGGGCAGCCACGGCGAGATGGAGAAGCTCGGCATCGTGGTGGATGCCCTCCAGATCCAGGAGATCGACGACGCCACCGGCTACATCAACAACCTCGCCGCCCCGCACGCCGCCGCGGTCGCCAGCCAGGCCCGGATCGCCGAGGCCAGGGCCGACCAGGAAGCCAGCCAGCGCGAGCAGCAGGCCGCCGCGCTCAAGGCGGAGTACGAGCGTGACACCGCGATCAAGCGGGCCGGCTTCCTCGCCGAGACCGAGCAGTACAACGCCCGCGCCGCGCAGGCCGGACCGCTCGCCCAGGCCAGGGCCTCGCAGGAGGTCATCGAGGAGCAGACATCGCTGGCGGAGCGGCAGGCCGCTCTCGCCGCGCAACGGCTCGAGGCGGAGGTCCGGCGGCCGGCGGATGCCGAGGCGTACCGGCAGCGCACTCTCGCGGAAGCGGCCCGTGACCGGGTGAAGTTCGAGGCCGACGGCAGCGCGTACACCGAACGGACCCTCGCCCAGGCGCAGGCCGACGCCAACAGCGTGCGCGCCACCTCGCTGCGCGACGGCAACCAGGAGCTCATCGCGGCCAACCGCATCGTGGAGAACCTGCCCGCCCTGGCCGACGCGGCCGCCCGCGGCATGTCGGGGGCCGACCTCACCGTTCTCAACGGCACCAACGGTGTCAATGAGATGGCGGCGGGCGTGGTCGGCCAGGGGCTGGCGATCCTTCACTCGCTGCAGCGCGGCGCGAAGCCGATGAAGCCCCCGGCGGTCGACGGGAAAGCCACTCCTCGCATCACCGAGACGCACTGAGGGGGCGGGGCCACGCGGTTCGGCGTCACCACGTCGGGGGGCACGGACCGGGCGCCGAGTGGCCATGATTCGCCGAGTGGTCATTCGCGCGCCGAACATGCCGTAGAGTTGTGTTTACCGACGCGGGGTGGAGCAGCTCGGTAGCTCGCTGGGCTCATAACCCAGAGGTCGCAGGTTCAAATCCTGTCCCCGCTACTGAAGAATCAGGCCCGGCACGCATGCAGCGTGCCGGGCCTGATTCATTTCGCGTCGCGTTCCGGGACGTGGGACGGCCGGCCTGCGGGCCCATGAAGGAGCAGGTCCGGGCGGTGTGTGACCTGTACCACGTATGTACCCCCATTGGTCGATGAGGAGTCGCCGCACGGCTCCGCTCCGGCGAGCCTGGGGGTGGGGCGCGGTACCGTCCGCAGCCGCGCGCGTACCGGGCAGGAGACCACAGGTGTGGAAGCGGCTGAAGCGGCGCGGCAGACATGCCGAGGGTGGCACCCGTTCCCGGCGGTTCGTCCGCATGCTGCCCGCCCTGATGATCCTCGGCGGGCTGGTGTTCGATCTCTTCACCCCGCCGGTCTTCACTGCCATTCCGCTGTTCGTGGCGGCCCCGCTGATCGCCGCGCCGTTCTTCTCGCTGCCCAGCACCATCTGTACCGGCATCGCCTCGATGCTGGCCGTCACCGTGCTGCGGCTGTACAGCAACCCGTTGCCGTTGGTCGTGCCGTTGATCGAGCTGCTCACCCTGGCCACCGTCTCGGTCCTCGCGGTCGTGATCAACACGGTCGTACGGCGCGGCAATGAGCAACTGGCCTCCGCGCGGGTCATCGCGGAGACCGCCATGCGGGCGGTGCTGCCGAAGCCGTCCGACCGGATCGGCGGGCTGCATGTGGCGGCGCGGTACGAGGCGGCGCAGGCTGACGAGTTCGTCGGCGGAGATCTGTTCGCCGTGGCGGACACCCCGCAGGGGGTGCGTCTGGTGGTCGGGGACGTACGGGGGAAGGGGCTCGACGCCGTGGAGTCGGTGGCGGTGGTCATCGGGGCGTTCCGGGAGGCGGCCGAGCAGGAGCGTTCGCTGGAGGGCGTGGCGCAGCGGCTGGAGCGGGCGCTGGCGCGGGAGGGGGCGAGGGGCGGGCTGGACGCGGTCGAGGGCTTCATCACGGCCGTACTGGCCGAGATCCCGTCCGGGGTGTCCCGGGTGCGGATCGTCAACCGCGGTCACCCCGAGCCGATCCTGCTGCACCCGGACGGGGCGGTGGAGGTGCTGGGGTCCACGGTGCCGGCGCTGCCGCTCGGGATGGACCTGGGGGTGTGGCCCGACCGGGCGGACGAGTGGGATCTGCCGGCGGGGACGACTCTGCTCCTGTACACCGACGGTCTCTCCGAGGCGCGGAACTCGGACGGGGTCTTCTACGACCCGGCGGCCCGGTTGCGCGGGCGGATCTTTCCGGGGCCCGAGGAGCTGCTGTCCGCGCTGACCGATGACGTGCGGCTGCACACGGGCGGTGAGACGACCGACGACATGGCGCTGCTCGCGGTCGTACGTCCCGCAGAGGGGCAGCCGGACCGGCGCAGGACCGTGAAGATCGTGGGCCAGGAAACGACGTGACGGGTGGGGCGGGTGCTTCGTGTGGATCGGGTGCTTCGTGCGGGTCGGGTGTCTCGCGCGGGTCGAGTGTCTCGCGCGGCCTGGGGCGCGGCCTCGGTCCGGGATGCCACCGTACGTAACCGAAAGGCGTCGCTCCGCATAACATTTGACGCAACGTCAGAAACCGGGTAATGGCTGAGGGTCGATCAACTCGTCCGATTCCACCCGGTTGTGTCCCGTAAAGTCCAGGCCAAAGACCTGAACGATCAGTGGGAACAGCTTGGAATCAGACCCGTGTGTCTATTAACGTTCGATAACGCAGCGCGGTCGTCCCAGCCGTCGTCAGTGGCGGCACCGTGCGCGAGCGCCGAATTCCGCAAGGGAACCGGGGAACCACCTACATGGGGTGAATCGGACACCTGTGTCTCGTGAGAGGCAGAGGGGCCCGTAGGAGACCTTCCTGCTCCGAACCCGTCAGCTAACCCGGTAGGCGAGAAGGAAGGAAAGGAGTGCGCCCCCGTGGCGTCCAACAAGCCTGCCCCCGAGGCCCCCTCTCGGTTCAACCCCGAGTTCAGTTCCGACTTCGGTGCCGACTTCGGATCCGATTTCGGCTCCGACTACGGAACCACCGGGACGGGAACGGCGTTCGGCGCCGAGACGGGCGGCGACTTCGCCGGTGAGTTCGGCAGCGAATTCCGCGCCGACGTCAACGGCGAGCCCGACAGAAGCTGGGACGAGTGGAACCCCACCGAGGAGTCCGTCCGCCCCGTACGCGGCAAGCATCGCGTCGCCAAGCAGCGCAACGGACTTGCCCGTAGCTCCACGGTGCTCGGGGTCGGTGTCATCGCGGCAGTCGGCGCGGGCGGCATGGCCACCGCGCAGAGCAAGCCGCCGGTCTCCATCTCCCTTCCCGACTCCATCTCGGACAACCTCCCCGACGCCAAGTCCCTTCCCGGCGTGGGCTCCCTGTTCTCCGGCGAGTCCGATGCCGACAAGGCCGCCGCCGTCGCTGCCGCCCCGCTCACCACCGCCGGCCTCACCACCGCCGAGGCCGAGCAGGGCACGGCGGACGCGGGCGAGGCACTCCGCGCCCGCATCCTCCAGCAGGCCGAGCAGCAGCAGGACGCCGCCGACGCCGAGGCCAAGGCGGCCCAGGAGAAGGCGGCCGCGGAGAAGGCCGCCGCCGAGGCCAAGAAGCAGCAGGACGCGGCCGAGGCCAAGGCCGCCGCCGAGAAGAAGAAGGCGGAGGAGGAAGCCAAGGCGAAGGCAGAGGCCCTGCGGCTCGCCAAGCTCGCCGCCAGCTACGCCATCCCGACCTCCTCGTACACGATCACCTCGACCTTCGGCCAGGCCGGCTCGATGTGGTCCTCCGGCTACCACACCGGCCTCGACTTCGCGGCGCCGACCGGCACCCCGATCAAGGCCGTACACGGCGGCACCATCAAGTCGGCAGGCTGGTCCGGTTCGTACGGCTACCGCACGGTGCTGGAGCTCGAGGACGGTACGGAGCTGTGGTTCTGCCACCAGTCCTCGATCGGCGTCAGTGTCGGCCAGAAGGTCACCACCGGTGAGACCATCGGCCGGGTCGGTGCGACCGGCAATGTCACGGGCCCGCACCTCCACCTGGAGGTCCACACCCCCGACGGTACGGGCATCGACCCGATGGCCTGGCTGCGCGACAAGGGCCTCAACCCCTGATCCGCCGGCCGCCTCCCGGCCTTCGTGATCCGAGCCCATTCACAGGCCGTTGAACCCCGGCAGTCCTGACGCTCACCCCCCGACGTCAGGGCTGCCGGTCTGCCGGAATAGCGGACCTGCCGGAATCCGTTGATCCAGTTATGACTTCTCTTCGTAAGCTGGGCCCTTCCGGCCTCCAGGTCTTTCCGCTCGCCCTCGGCGGCAACGTCTTCGGCTGGACCGCCGACGAGGCGCAGTCGTTCGCCGTGCTGGACGCCTACACCGCGGCGGGCGGCAACTTCATCGATACCGCCGACGCCTACTCCGCCTGGATCCCGGGCAACGAGGGCGGCGAGTCGGAGACCGTCATCGGCAAGTGGCTCGCGGCACGCTCCAACCGTTCCGACATCGTCGTCGCCACCAAGGTCGGCGCCCACCCCTCGTACAAGGGGCTCTCCGCCGCGAACATCAAGGCCGCGGCCGAGGAGTCGCTGCGCCGGCTCGGCACCGACCACATCGATCTGTACTACACGCACTTCGACGACGAGACCGTCCCGGTCGAGGAGATCATCACCGCCCTCGACCAGCTGGTGAAGGAGGGCAAGGTCCGGGAGATCGGCGCCTCCAACATCAGCCCCGAGCGGCTCCAGGCGTCCCTGGACTTCTCGGAGCGCGAGGGGCTGGCCCGTTACGTCGCCCTGCAGCCGCACTACAACCTGGTCTCCCGCGACACGTATGAGGGAGAGCTCCAGGACACGGCCGCCCGGGCCGGGCTCGCCGCCGTCCCGTACTTCTCCCTGGCCTCCGGCTTCCTCACCGGCAAGTACCGTCCGGGTGCTTCGGTGGAGAGCGCGCGGGCCGAAAGGGCCGGTCAGTACCTGGAGTCGGAGCGGGGACAGAAGGTCCTGGCAGCACTCGACAAGGTCGCCCGGGAGCGCGACGCGGAGATCGCGACCGTCGCGCTTGCGTGGCTCGCTTCCCGGCCGACCGTCGCCGCGCCGATCGCCTCGGCCCGTACGGTCGAGCAGCTGCCCGCGCTGGTGGCCGTCGCCGACCTCTCGCTGACCGAGCAGGAGCTGGCGGACCTCACCGAGGCATCCGCCTGACGCGGGGCGGCCCGGCCTTCCGGATCGCGGACGACTGGCCGTTAACGCCCCTGGAGCGCTGTGCTACTGCTGTGGCGGCGGCCGGTGCGGGGCCAGATAGGGGTTGTAGCCGTAGCCGCCGTACTGCGTGTGCTGCGGGAACGGGTGTGCGTAAGGGGCCGTCGGCAGGCGGTGGGGGCGCAGGCGGCCCGTCGCCTGCGCCGCGTACGTCAGGGCGGGAGCGGCCACGTCCCTGCGCTGCCAGAGATGATGCAGCAGCTCCAGCTCGCGCTCGGCGAAGTCCGGGCCCGCCGCCCCGCGGCGGGCCTGCCGGCGCAGCGAGGCCAGTGATGTCGCGAACGATTCGTACTCGGCGACGGCGCGGGCGGCAGCCCTGCCGCGGGCCTTGGCCCGTGCTTTGGAGTGAGCCCTGACCTGGGCCGACGGCCCGCCTCCGGGCGACGCAGGTCCTGGCCCGAATCCCGGCGCGTATCCCGGTCCGTATCCCTGCGGGTATCCCGGTCCGTAAGGGTTTCCCCAGGCTGCGGCGACGTGTCGTTGGCGTGCCGCGTCGCGTGCCATGCCGCGGGCCCGCATCGAGGAGAGGGCGAGCGGTTCGGCGGGGGTCAGCCAGCCCGCCGCCGCATAGGCGGGCAGCTCGGCCGAGAGCGTACGCAGCTCCCGCTGGCGCGACCAGATCGCCAGCCAGGTGACCAGGCCGAAGACCGGGACCATGAACACCCCGTACACGGCATAGAAGCCGTACGGGCCGAATGACGCCGATCCGTTCCACAGGGCGTGCATGCCCATGGCGAGGACAAGACCCAGCAGCGGCAGCGCGATGCGGCGGATCCGGCGGTGCCGCGCACTGACCGCGGCGAGCCCGAAACCTATTCCGGTCAGCACCGTGAAGAGCGGATGCGCGAACGGCGACATCACCGCCCGTACGAAGAACGTCGCTGCGGTCACCGAGACGACGCCCGAGGTGCCTATCTGCTGGTCCTCACCGAAGGCGGTGCCCAGGTAGAGGATGTTCTCGGTGAAGGCGAAGCCGCTCGCGGTGAAGCCGGCGATGACGACACCGTCGACGATTCCGTTGAACTCCCGCCTTCGGAACAGGAAGATCAGCAGGACGGCCGCGGCCTTGGCGCTCTCCTCGATGACCGGTGCTATGACCGTGGCGCCGAGGGTGTCGGCGTCCGACGGGTCGGCGGTGGCCGTGGCTATCCAGCGGGTCGCGAACGAATTCGCGATGATCGCGACCAGGGCGGCCGCGAACGCACCCCAGGCGAAGGAGAACAGCAGATTCCGCCACGGCGCCGGTTCGACCCGGTCCAACCAGCGGAACGCCGCCATCAGGAGCGGGACGGGCAGCACGGCGAGACCCAGACCTACGAGAAACCCCTCGGTGCCTGTCTGATCGCGGACCAGGGCCAGGATCGCCAGACCGCACAGCGCGAGCGCCGTGAACACGGCCGCGAGACGGAATGTCCTGCTGCGCCACACCATGCCGACGCGGCGCGGCCGGTAGCGCCAGTGCCTGCGCTCCGGCACGGCAGCCAAAATCTCGCCGACCCGCTGCTCCTCGAGAAGCGGAACGGCCGGCTGCGACTGCCGCTGCTGGACAGACCCGTCGGACACCACCCGATGACCCTAACGACCAGCACTGACAGCTGGCCATGGGGCGACGGGTCCGTCAGGTCCCGTCACCGGCTCCGCGAGCAGGTCTCAGCGGCGGGCGAAGAGCAGGTCGTGCACGACATGGCCCTTGTCGAGGCCCTGCCCCTCGAACCGGGTCAGCGGCCGGAACGCCGGCCGCGGCGCGTAGCCGCCGTCCGCCAGGGTGTTCTCGAAGAGGGGGTGCGCGGTCAGCACCTCCAGCATCTGCTCGGCGTACGGTTCCCAGTCGGTCGCACAGTGGATCACGGCCCCCGGCTTCAGCCGCTGCGCCACCAGATCGAGGAACTCCGGCTGGATCAGCCGACGCTTGTGATGGCGCTTCTTGGGCCACGGGTCGGGGAAGTACACCCGCAGCCCGTCCAACGAGTCCGGCTTCAGCATCTCGCGCAGCAGGATGATCGCGTCACCGTTGGCGACACGGATGTTGGACAGGCCGTTCCGGTCCGCGAGACCGAGCAGATTGCCCTGGCCCGGGGTGTGCACATCGACGGCGAGAATGCCCGTACCCGGGTCGTCGGCCGCCATCTGCGCTGTGGCCTCACCCATTCCGAAACCGATCTCCAGCACGGCCGGGAGCCCGTCGAACAGCTCGGGCAGGTCGAGGACGCGCTGCCCGTCGATGTCCAGGCCCCACTTCGGCCAGAGCCGCAGCAGGGCGTCTTCCTGGCCGGGCGTGACGCGGCTGCGGCGCGGCTGGAAGCTGCGGATCCGGCGCTCGTGGTGCGATCCGGCCGGATCGATCGCGGGTCCGCCGGGGAAGCGCGGCTCCTGGCGCAGCCTGCGCTGCCGCTCGAAGGAGGCGGCGCGCAGATCGTCCGGAATCCCGGCGGCGGCGGAGGCGGGGGCGTGGACCGAGGAGACGGTGCCCGTCCCGGCTGCGGAGCTGCTCGCCCCGGCCGCGGCCTCGCCGGGCGTCGGAGCGGAAGGATTCGCGGAAGGATCTGCGGAGGGATTCAAGGACTCAGACACAATGCCCCGATTCTACGGCGGGCGGCTTCCACCCCGTCCTCCGTGCCCGGAGCAGCGCCCTGCGTGCCACCTCCCGCCCGATGGGCAGGGAGGCCGTCGCGGCGGGCGACGGAGCATTCAGCACATGCACGGTGTGCGGGGCCTCGCGGATCAGGAAGTCGTCCACCAGGGTGCCGTCCCGCAGCACGGCCTGGGCCCTGACCCCGGCCGGGGCCGGGCGCAGATCGGACTCCGTGACCTCGGGCAGCAGCCGCTGCACGGCTGCCGTGAACGCCCGCTTCGACAGCGAACGGCGCACCTCGCCCGCCCCGTACCGCCAGTGTCTGCGCGCGATCTGCCAGGTGCCGGGCCAGGCCAGGGTGTCCGCCAGCTCACGGGGGCGCACGACGGGCCAGCCGTACCCCTCGCGGGCCAGCGCCGGCACCGCGTTCGGCCCGACGTGGACGCTGCCGTCGTGGCCACGGGTCAGATGCACGCCGAGGAACGGGAACGCCGGATCGGGCACCGGATAGACCAGGCCGCGCACCAGCTCCGGCCGCGCCAGCTCGTAGTACTCCCCCCGGAAGGGCACGATCCGGACCCCCGGGTCGTCGCCCGCGAGCCGCGCCACCCGGTCGCAGTGCAGCCCCGCGCAGTTGACCAGCACCCGGGCCCGCACCACCGGACCGTCCGCCGTACGCACCGCCACACCCCAGGGGCGCCGGTCGATCGCGGTGACCTCCGCCCCGTAACGGATCACTCCGCCCGCCCTGCTCACCTCGGCGGCGAAGCGCGCCGCGACCGCCCCGAAGTCGCACACCCCGGTCGTCCCGACGCGGATCGCGGCGAGGCCGTGCACCTGCGGCTCGTACTCCGCGATCTGGGCGGGCCCCAGCTCGCGCACCGGCAGCCCGTGCTGCCGGCCGCGCTGGACCAGTGCGTGCAGCCGGGGCAGCTCGGACCGCTCGGTCGCGACGATCAGCTTGCCGGTCACCGCGTGCGAGATGCCGTGCTCGGCGCAGAAATCGACCATTTCGGCGGCGCCGCGCACCGCGTAACGGGCCTTGAGCGAGCCGGGGCGGTAGTAGATGCCGCTGTGGATCACTCCGCTGTTGCGCCCGGTCTGGTGACGGGCGGGGCCCCACTCCTTCTCCAGCACCGCCACCCGGGTGCCCGGAGCGGTGCGCGTGATCGCATACGCCGTCGACAGGCCGACGATCCCGCCGCCGATCACCAGCACATCGCAGTCGTACGCCGCGTGCGTCATCATCACGCCACCTCCCACCCCGATAGTGCACTGACCCACTGACATCGCATTCAAACCAGCGAAGCCCAGCGTGGCGCCGAATCCTTACGCCTGGCGGCGGCCGGATGCCGCCGGGACGCCGCCCGGACACTGTTTGTATGCCGCAAGGACGTCATGGCGACACGGTGAGGAGGTGCGTGGGTCCGTCCCGCGCGGTCCGGCTACGCGGGCGCCACCAGCAGCGGCCGGGCCCTTTCGCGCAGCTCGGCGACGCGCGGCTCGTGCCCGTACGGTTCGAGCCGGTGCAGCAGATCCCGTACGTACTCCGTGGTCCGCGCCGAGGAGATGCGGCCCGCCACCTCCACCGCCCGGGTGCCCGCCGCGCAGGCCGCGTCCAGATTCCCCGACTCCAGCTCGGCCACCGCCGACACCACGAGGCGCAGTCCGTGCGAGCGGACGAATTCCTCGGTGGGTCTGGACAGTGCCTGCTCGGTGAAGCGCCGCACCTGCCGGGGCGCCTTCAGATCGAGGTGGCACTCCGCGGCATCGGCCGCGAACCTGTCGTACGAGTAGAAGCCCAGCCAGGAGGGGTCCGCATCGCCGTCCCTGGACCGCTCCAGCCAGCCCTCGGCGGCCTTCAGCGCTGCCCCTGCGGCCGGTGCGTCACTCGCCTTCGCATGGGCGCGCGCCTCCACCAGGCGGAAGAAGCTCATGGTGCGGGCCGTGGCGAGCCCCCGGTTGCGTTCGACGGCGGCCTGCGCGAGGTCGACCCCCTCGTCGGCGAAGCCGCGGTAGGTCGCCTGCAGTGACATCGAGGCGAGCACATAGCCGCCGAGAGGTACGTCGGCCGCGGCCCGCGCGAGCCGCAGTGCCTGGATGTAGTAGCGCTGCGCGGCCTCCTGCTGGCCGGTGTCGAAGGCCATCCACCCGGCGAGTCTGGTCAGTTCGGCCGCCGCGCCGAAGAGCGCCCGGCCCACCTCGTCACTGTACGAACCGAGCAGCAGTGGCGCGGCATCCACGCGTAAGCACTCGGGGACCATGGAGGAACGCCAGTCCCCGCCGCCGTACTTGGAATCCCAGCGGCGGGCGTCCTGGGCCGCCTCGCGCAGCTTGGAGACGTCGCTGTGGCCGACCCGCAGCGGGGAGATGTCGCTCGTGATCGTGTTCGCGCTGGTGGGCGTGGGCGTGGGCGCGGTCTCCGGGCCCGGCTGGGCGGGGATGGACGCTGTCCGCTGTGCCCCCAGGGTTACCGGCATCGCCTGAGTGGCCAGGGCCCCCGCCGCGCCGGATGTGCCCGCCGTTCCTGCCACGCCCGGCGCGCCGGACTCCGCCTCCGCGCTCTGCCCCGCTGCCGCGCCCGCCGTGCCCGGCGCCCTCTGCGCCCCTGCACCGGGGCGTGCGCCCCTTGCGGCCTGGGTGCCGAGGATGGCTGCCTCGGCGGCTGTCGAGTCGCGCGCCACCGACGGGTCGGCGGGGGATATCAGCCAGCGGGACGCGGGCGTCGCGTACGCACTCACCGAGAACGAACCCGCCAGCGACTGCCAGATCCCGCCGCTGCCCGCCCGTCGCCCGGCCAGATCCAGCCGGTACAGCTCGGTCGCCGAACGGACGGCCTCGGACACATCGCGCGGAAAGGCCAGTCCGACCTCCGGCGCCGGATCGGCGTCCGCGAGCCCGATCTCGTGCAGCGGGACCGGCCGGCCGAGTTTGGCGCCGATCGCCGCCGCGATGAGATGGGGCGCGGCGCCCTGCGGCACCATGCCCTTGGAGACCCACCGGGCCACCGAGGTCTTGTCGTAGCGGAGTGTCAGACCGCGCTGCGCCCCGAGGTCGTTGACCCGCCGGGCGAGCCCGGCGTTGCTGATTCCCGCGAGGGCGAGAACGGTTCCGAGCTTCTCGTTCGGTCCGCGTTGCTCCCTGGACATGCGCCACCCCTCGACACACAGACGGCAGCCGCGTCACCGTTGCGGCGCGCGGCATTCGTACCGTGTCCTCCCCAGGGACGAACCCCGGCACTCCGGCCGCACACGCATTTGGCCGAGCCCCGAGGAATATGCCTCCTGCCGAGAACCTCAGTAAACCCAGCGTAGTTCGCCGCATCCCTACCGTTAAGGGGCAGACGTCCGTATGGCGGGATTGTTGTCCGTGCGGACGCGAGCGGCTTCGCGGCGCCGCTCCGGTGGCCGCCGCGGTGCCGCTCCGGTCGCCGCGCGCAGCGCCCCGGAAGCCGGCTCGGACCCGTCCAGGGACCCCGCTCGACACCCTGTTCGTGCGCTCCCGGAGGCACCGTTCGCATGTGGCGGCGACACCGCCCACCGAGCCCTGTACGTGCTCCTGGTGTGTGGCCGTGCGCCCGGCCGTGCGCTCTCGTACGGCCGTTTCGGAAGCGCTTCCATGGTTGCTGCGTGGGTCGGTCCACTGCATTGGACTCAGTGGGCTGGGGGACACTGCCGCCTCATTCCCCGCAGGCGGCGGACCGGTCCGGGAGGTGAACAGCACCTCCCGGACTGTGCGTCGACAGCGGTACGGGACCGGGTGCGGGGCCTGTACCGGGGCTGCCCGCCGCCCCGGTGGCGATCTCCTGCGACCGACGGAGGATTCCAGGAGGGATTCGGGAAAAATCGGGGAATGAAGTGGGGCGAAAAGGGACTTCTGATGCGTCGAGTTCCCTGTCGCCGGGTTGCAGTGTGCTCTGAGAATGGCTGAATGTCGTCGGTCGACCTAGGTTGGGCCGACCGATTCACGGACATCGCGTCGACCGTTCGGAGGTCGTCCGCCACCGGTCCGTGGGCGGTCCGGGGTGTGGCTGGATTTCGGCTGGTGGATCTCGCGCGTACGGGGAACGCAACACGCCCAATCCGTAAGCCCGTTGGCGCATGAACCGCCTCGCGCGGGCCGCGTGTCGGTCAGCCCTCGGGAAACCCGCCGCCGATTGCCGCCCCGACGTGCGTCCGTCCGCACCCGGCCGCCGTCCGTCCCGGCCCGGCCTTTGCCAGGGGCGCATGCGCTTCCGACGTGCGCCGTCCGTAGCCCCTCCTGCGCGCCTTTGTCGTGGCAGCATGTTCGCAACGGCGCCGCGCGTTACCGCAGTTCTCCCGGTACTTCCCTGCTGCGCCGTTTTGTCCACAGCCTGTGGAGGCGGCGATGCGTTGGTTGGTGGGGTGGAGCAGTATCGCCGCGAGCTTCGGCACGGCGGGTGCCGTCGGCGCCGCCGGCGAGGGGCGCACGATGCACCCCGTCGGATCCCAACTCCTGTGGGGAGACCCCGATCCTCTCTGGGCCGTCGGCGACTGGCGCCCCGACGAGATCCGTATCAGCGCGGCCGAAACCGCCGAAGGCGCGCCCACCGCCCGGCTGGCCGTCCTCGGCTGCTGCAGCGCCACCGACGAACAGTTGCGCACCGGCCTCCTCGCCGCCCGCGGCGGAGCCCTGCGCCATCTCACCTCCTGGCCCGGCAGCTACACGACCGTCGTCCAGGTCGGCCGCCGGATCACCGTCATCGGGGACCTCGCCGGAGCCCGCCCGGTCTTCTACACACCCTGGGCCGGCGGTACGGCGTACGCCACCGCCGCACTCCCGCTCGCCGACCTCATCGAAGCCCAGCTGGACATCGGTCACCTGGCCGCCCTGCTCGCCTGCCCCGAAACACCGGAGGCGCTGCGCGACGGCACCCCGTACGCGGGAGTGAAGCGCATCCCGCCCGGGCACGCGCTCATCCTCCGCGAGGGCTCGCGCGAGATCACCGGGTACGAGGCGGTGGCGTCCCTCGCCGTCGCCGCGCCCCAACTCGACCCGGTCAGCGCCGTCGACGGGGTGCGCGACGCACTGGTCGAAGCCGTACGCGCCAGACTCACCGCCCCGCGCCATGCACCCGAAACCCTGCCGCCCGACCCCGGACCGGTCCCCGGCATGGGGCCCGCCGAACGACGCGCCGCCCGCGGCGCACCCGTACCCGGCATCGGCGCCGACCTCTCCGGAGGCAGCGCCTCCGCCACCCTCGCCCTGCTCGCCGCCGGACTGCCGGGCCTGCCCGGCACCCTCCTCGGCCACGGCACGGGGGCGGGGGAGCGGCTGCTCGCCGTCACCTTCAACGACCTCACCGCACGCGGACACGAGGACGAACTCGAACGCGCCCGGGTCATCGCTGCCAACCCGCGCCTGCACCATGTCGTCGTCGCCGCCGGGGAAGAGGCCCTGCCCTACGCCGACCTGGGCGGCGGCCCGCTCACCGATGAACCCGCCCCGTCCCTCGTCGTGGCCGAGCGCCACCGCCGCCGCCTCGCCTCCGGCAGCGCCGACCACTTCGTCGGCGGCGGCGCCCGGCAGGTGCTCGACGCCCACCCGGCCCGCCTCGCCGACCTGCTGATGGACCGGCGCCGACGCCATCTGCTGCGCCCGGTCGCCGCACTCGCCAAGGCCGAGGGCCCGACCGCGCACTCCCTCTTCGTCCCGTTGACCGTCTACCGCGCGGCCCGCCGCCTGTCCCGTACGTCGTACCGCACCGGCCTGGAAACGGCGGCCGACCGGCTGCCGGACGCCAACCGCCACACCCCCGACCTCGACACCCCCGCCGACGCCTCGCTCGCCGCCCTCGCCTGGTCGCGGCCGGGGCCCGCCGCGCGCTGGCTCACGGGGGAGGCGCTCGCCGAAGTATCGGTTCGTCTGCAGGAAGCGGCGATCCGCCCCACCTCCGTACAGCGCCCGGGCGAGGCCCGCGCCCGGGCCGCCCTTGCGCGGTACGCCGCCGACCACCGGATCCTGGAACAGGCCGCGGAGAACCGCAGCCAGCGGCTGCACGCCCCGTTCCTCGACAATCAGGTCGTACGCGCCGCCCGCGCGCTCCCCGAATCGCTCCGGGTCCAGCCGGGCGCCCGCGCCGCGGTTCTGCGCCGGGTGCTCGCGGGCGCGGGCATCCACGAACTGCCGCCCGGCTGGGGCGCCCCTTCCCACGCCACCTCGAACGCGACCGCCCGCACCGGACTGCGCGCCGCCCTCCCCGACCTGATCGCCCTCTTCGACGCACCGCTGCTCGCCGACGCGGGCCTGGTCGAGGCCCGTGTCGTACGGAAGGCCCTGCGCGCGGCCTCCGAGGGCGAACCGCTCCCGCTGGACGGCCTGGCACACCTGGCGGCCACGGAACTCTGGCTCCGCCGCCTCGTCTCGCGGCGCGGCACCTGCTGGACGGGCACGGCGGCACCCCGCCAGCGTGCGGTCGCGGGCGGAGTCGTCCCCATGAGGCCGACGCTGCAGCCGTAGTAGCTGCAGCACCCGTTGTCGGTGGGCGCCTGCTTCCGGCCGCCCCGCGGGACAGAATGGCCGGGTGCGGTATCTGATCCTGGGCGTCACCGAGGCGCGAGACGAGAACGGCAGTGCGCTGCCCGTGGGCGGTACACGGCTGCGCGCCCTCCTCGCCGCCCTCGCCCTGCGTACGGGCCGGCCCGTCCCCGTCGCCGATCTCGTCGACGACGTATGGGCCGGCGATCCCCCGTACGACGCTCCCGCCGCGCTCCAGGCCCTCGTGGGCCGGCTGCGTCGAGTCCTGGGCAGGGATGCGATCGCGAGCGCCCAAGGCGGCTACCGCCTGGAGGCCGCGCCCGACGAGGTCGACCTGCATGTGTTCGAGCGGCTGTACCGGCAGGGGGCCGCCGAGCTCGACGCGGGCGACCCCGTGACGGCGGCCCGCACGCTCCGTACCGCGCTCGCATTGTGGCGCGGCCCGGCCCTGGCCGACCTGCCGGACCGGGACCACGGCCACGGCCACGGCCTGCGCCCGCAGGCCCACCGCCTGGCCGCGCTGGAGCGCCGCATCGAGGCCGACCTGCGGTGTGCGGCGACCGGTGCCGGTGCGGGTGCCGCTGTCGGCGTGGGGCCTGTTGCCGGCCCGCGCACCCTCGTACCGGAGCTCAAGGAGCTGACCGCCGCCCACCCGTACGACGAACGCTTCCGGGCCCAGCTGATCCGCGCCCTGCGAGCCGATGGCCGCCAGGCCGACGCGCTGGCCGCCTACGAGGACGCTCGCCGCGCCCTCGCCGACCGCCTCGGCACCGATCCCGGACCGGAACTGATCGCACTTCACCGGGAGTTGCTCACTCCTCAGCCGGGCGCGTCATCCGAAGCAGCCGCACCGGCCGCGTCAGGCTCACCCAACACACCGAAACACGCCCCCGGCCTCCGCCCCCGGCTCACCTCATTCGTCGGCCGTGAGCCCGAACTGCGCTCCATCCGCACCGATCTGACCCGATCCCGTCTGGTCACCCTCACCGGCCCCGGCGGCTCCGGCAAGACCCGTCTCGCCGAGGAGGCCGCCGCCCGGGGAGGCCTGGCGGCCTCGGCCCCCACGGACGCCTGGATCGCGGAACTCGCCTCCGTGGACGACCCCGTAGATGTTCCCGGAGCCGTATTCTCCGCTCTCGGTCTGCGTGAGACGACCCTCCTCCGGGACAGCAACCGCGACGGGCAGCCACTGCGCACCGACCCGACCGGCCTTCTCGTCGAGCACCTGGGGCACGGCTCACGCATCCGCCCCTTCCTGCTCATTCTGGACAACTGCGAACACGTCATCGACGCGGCCGCCGGCCTCGCCGAGACCCTGCTCACCCACTGCCCGCAGCTGCGCATACTCGCCACCAGCCGCGAACCCCTCGGCGTCCCCGGCGAATCCGTACGCCCGGTCGGCCCGCTCCCGGCCGACCCCGCCCACCGGCTGTTCGCCGAGCGCGCCCGCGCCGTACGTCCCGACTTCGACCCCGAGCAGGAGGCCGCACACGATCCGGATGCCGTCGCCGAGATCTGCCGGCGGCTCGACGGACAGCCGCTCGCCATCGAACTCGCCGCTGCCCGGTTGCGACTGCTCAGCCCGCGCCAGATCGCGGACCGGCTCGACGACCGGTTTCGTCTGCTGACCGGCGGAGCCCGTACCGTACTGCCGCGTCAGCAGACGCTGCGCGCGGTCGTCGACTGGTCCTGGGACCTGCTCGACGAGGACGAACGCGCGGTTCTGCGGCAGGTCTCCGTCTTCGCGGGTGGCTGGGACCTGCCCGCCGCGGAAGCCGTCACCACGGCTGGAGCAGCTCCGGCCGGCGAGGCACCGGACGCGGCTCCCGCCCGGAATGCCGTCGCCGACCTGATCGGCGCTCTCGTCGACAAGTCCCTCGTCGTCGCCACCCCGACCGCCTCGGGTGAGATGCGCTACCGCCTCCTGGAGACCATCCACGAGTACGCCACCGAACGCGCAGCCGAGACCCCGGACGTCCGCTCCGCCGCCGCGAGTGCGCACACCGAGTACTTCGTCGCACTGGTCGAGGAGGCCGAGCCCCGCCTTCGCTCCGGCGACCAGCTTCCCTGGATCGAACGCCTGGAGACGGACCTCGACAACATCCGGGCCGCCCTGCACCGCACCATCGTCACCAGCCCGTCCGAACCGGATGCGGTGCGCCTGGTTCTCGGTATGGGGTGGTTCTGGTTTCTGCGGAACTTCCGTCCCGAGGGCCTCACCTGGGCCGAGCGGGCCGTGGCGCTCGGACCGGAACCGGCCGACGGCAGCGACCCTCGCTTCTGGCCGCGCATGCATCTGGAGGTACTGCGGTACTTCCTCGCCGCGGAGAGCCGCCCGGCCGACGACATCCGCGGTGATGACCGGCGCCGGGCCCTGATGGGCCGCGTGGGCGACGCGTTCAGGTCGTCCGGTCCGCAGTCCGCTCGTTTCCCGGGACTGATCTGGCCGATCACCTTGTTCGTGAGCCGCACCACCGCCGAAGCGCACGAGATGATCGATGTGGCGGTCGCCAACGCCCGTATCCACGGCGGCGGCTGGGAGTACGGCGTCACGCTGTTGTTCCGTACCCACATGGTCGTCGACCTGCCCGGCGGCATGCCCGGTGTCGACGACGATCTCGCCGAGCTGCGCGAGCTGGGCCGCCGCGTCGGCGACCGCTGGCTGCGTGCGCAGGTCGCGGGCGCCGCCGCGGAGGCCGGAATGATGCGCGGACGGTACGAGGAGGCGCGCGCGGCGTACGAGGAGGCGTTGCTGCTCGCCCGCGAGGTCGGAGCGCACGCCGAGGGACCGTTCCTCCTCGCCCGCCTCGCCGAACTCGACTACCGGACCGGAGACATGGTGGGCTTCGAGCGGACTCTGGCCGAGTCGGAGACCGAGGCGGAGCGCTACCAGGTGCACGACGCCCGCGCCTACGCCCACTTCCTGCGCGCCACCCTGGCCCTGGACCGCGGCGAGATCGCGAAGGCGCGACGGCTGGTCACCGAGGCGCAGGCCTCGGCCGGAAGCGGCAGCCCGCCGTCGCACTTCACCGCGGTGGTCGAGGGGCTGGCTGCCCGGATCGCCGTGCATGAGCCGGGGCCCGAGGGCGGCCCGGTGGCCGGGGTACGGGGTCTGACGCTCGCACTCCGCGTGGCGCGGGACGCCCAGTGCGCCGAGCTCGTCACCGGACATCTGGCGGACGGCGTGGCGAGCGTGCTGCCGAGGGTGGGCCGCTACGGAGCTGCCGTACGGATCCTGGCGGCAGCCGATGGCTGGCGTCTGTCCGGCTCCCGGACCGAGGCACAACAGGCCGAGGCGGACGAGGTCGAGCGACAGGCGCGCGAGGAACTGGGACCTCAGCTGTACGAGTCGGAGCACGCCGCAGGCCGCACGCTTACGGTCGACGACGTCATCGAGCTCCTGACCCGCATCACCGCAGAACTCCCGGGCTCCCTCACCGACAACTGATGGTCGAATCCGCCCAGTCGGCGAGAGCCGCGCCGCCGCCCGGCCGTACCCGCTCGACGACGAGCCGGATCCTTTCCTGACCGGTGATACCGACCCCGACGGGTACGGCAGGGTCGTTGCCGTTCATCACCGGGGACTGCCACAGCCGCGTCCCGGCACCGTTGAAGACGGAGAAGCGCAGCGGACCGAGCCCCATCGTCATGTCGTCGACCCCGACCATGGCCTCGTACCGAGTGCACTGCCGGTTCAGCTGGATGGTGACCGAGGACTTGCTGTGGACGGTCACCCCGTGCGCGTACCGCGTGCCGCCGATCGACAGGTTGGAACGCTGCCAGACCCAGTTGCTCTCACCGATCACCACCTCCGGTCGGGTGTGGTCACCCAGCATCGAGTAGCTCAGCTCGCTGACCTGGTAGACGGTCGGCGGTGGCGGTGGCGGTGGCGGCGGTGGCGGGGTCGGGGCGGGCGGTTTCGACGTGGCAGGTGTGGAGGGCTCGGGCGGCGATGTCGGCTTGGGGGTGGGCGCCGTCGGCGGCGTCGGAGCAGACGTCGGCTTCGGTGGGGGAGTCGGGGACGGGGCAGGCGGTGCGGGCGGCGCCGGGGCATCGGGCTTCGGCGGCGGTGTCGGCTTCGGCCTCGACTTCGGCGGTGCGGGCGTCGGCACCGCGGGCGCCACGGCAGCCGGCTTGGCCGTATGCCTGGCCTCGGGCTTCGGTTGGTCGTTGCCGACCAGTGCCCAGGCCAGTCCGGCCGTCACGGTCACGGCAACCGCTGCCGCGATACCGGCCTTCGCCGGGGCACCGAGCCCTTCCGAGAGCGCGGCACCACCGGCCGTGCCTCCGGACGAGCCTCCACCGGTC
The DNA here is from genome assembly GCF_042882185.1 of Streptomyces sp. NPDC058239. Taxonomy (NCBI): domain Bacteria; kingdom Bacillati; phylum Actinomycetota; class Actinomycetes; order Kitasatosporales; family Streptomycetaceae; genus Streptomyces; species Streptomyces sp. NPDC058239. Next base: position 8,889 of record NZ_JBHVWS010000022.1, on the reverse strand, counting down.
GCGGCTGCGGCGGCACCCGCGCCCGCGGCTCCCGCCGCGCCACCAGTGACGATTCCGGCAGCCTTGAGCGCATACCCGGCGGCGAACCAGCCGATGACCGCGACCGGCAGCAGCGCAGGAATCCCGGCGTTGACATGGGCCAGTTCACCCGCTGCGAGCCGGCACTTCACACACTCGTCCAGGTGCCCCCGCAACCCGCGCTCGGCGCGCATCCGGAGTCCACCCCGGGCATACGCGCCGAGGCGGTCGGCGTAACGCGCACAGTCGCCGCCCGAGGTGAGCGCCTGGCTCACATGCGCCTGCAGGTAGGCCTGCTTGAGCCCTTCGCGGGCCCGGCTGGCCAGAACCGCCGTGGCATTGGCGGTCAGTCCGAACAGCGGGGCGATGTCGCTGGGCGACTCCTCCTCGACGGTGGTGTGCCACAGCACCGCCTGCCAGCGCTCCGGCAGACTGCGGAACGCCTGCATCGCCATCGACTGCTCGGCCCCGTGCATCGCCAGCACATCGGCACCGAGGTCGAGCGTGTCCGCGTCCGACACCTGGGAGGACTGGGACGCCTGGGCGGCGAACACCGCGAAGTCATCGACCAATCGCTCCCGCTTCGCGGTCTTGGTCCACGCGGCTCCGACATGCCGGACAGCCGTCATGAGGTAGGCCCGTACCGCTTCTTCCGGCCCCTTGCCTCTGCGTACCGCCTGCAGTGTGCGGGCGAAGACCTCCGCCGTCAGGTCGTCGGCGGTGTGCGCGTCCCGGCAGCAGGTCCGCGCGTAACGGCGCACCGCGTCCGAGTGCCGCCGGAACAGCTCCTCGTACGCGAGATCGTCGCCGTCCCGCATCTGCCTGATCAACTCGGCGTCGGAGAAGGCGGAGCCGGACGCATCGGCGGCGGTGGTTCGGCCGCCCTCCCGCTGCATCGGCACCGCGACGTCGGCCTCGACAGGTCCCGGCCACGGACCGGGCAGGACGGCACCGCTCCCGGCGGCACCACCCGACCGCCCGGGTCCGCCCTGACTCGGTACCTGCCGGGAGGACAGCCCACCGGCCTCCGCTACACCACCACCCACGGCGGAAACGTCGTCGAACGACTCTTCCTGCTGCCCGTCACCGCTCATCGCGGAAGCCCCCGTATGCGCTTTCGGACCCGAACACCGGGCAAGAGTGCCACATGGCGCAATCACGCCGAACCTTCAGCCCCGGCAACCACTCATCCGGGGCGTTTTCCCGAATGTGAGCACTAGCGGCCACTCGTTCGGGGAAGGATCAATGAGCTTTTTTTGCCCGGGTGGGTTCCAGGCCAAGGGCAGCGCCCCACCGACAAGAGCCGATCAAGCGCCGAGGAAACTCCCGTCAAGAGCCATTCAAGCGACGCGCGAGAGCCGGCCAAGGACCGGAGGGGAGCCGAGCCGGCGCCACGGAGAGCCGGTCGGCGGGCAGAGAGAGCGCCCGGTCCGGGCCCGGTCGAGAGGACGGACGCGGAGGCCGGAAGGGGAGGGGGAGGGCGAGCGGTGCACGAGCGACGACGGGCTGCCGAGCGGGACCCACCTGAACGGGCCACGCCCACCACTCAACGCCCAGCGCATTCACGCCGGGTCAATCGCGCCGAAGGCGCACCCCAGCCACCCGGTCCGATCCGACCGCTCACCCCAGCCACCCGCCCCGAAGAGCCGGCGCACTCGCGCACAACACGCCCGCGCACCGGCACCCTCGGGGCGTCACCGCGTGCCGCCACAGTCACCGCGCTCACGCGCCGGCACGCACGCGCACCACGCTCACATGCCGGCGCGCACGGCATTCCGCTACCGCGAAGCCCTCTCACGCGACCGGTCGTGAACGCAGCCCTTCCAGCAGGATGTCCAGCAGTCGACTCGAAGCCGCAGCCTGCTGATCCGCATCGGGCAGCGAAGGCGCCGCCGTCGCGATGACCAGCAGCACATCCGCCACCGTCACATCACGGCGCAGCTCACCGGCTGCCCGTGCCCGGTCCACCAGCCGGCCGACGACCTCCAGCAGTTCGCCGGCTCCCGTGTCGTCCTCGATGCCGGTCTCCGTGACGGAAGGCCCGTCGTCCGGCCGGAGGTCGGCCTGACCCGCGCCCTGCCGCTGCTGAGGCACCCGTGTCTCGTCCCGGGCACTGCCAGGACCCGAGTCCGATACGGAGGCCGCTATGGCCCCCGACTCCCCGACCGCGTTCGAGTCGTCGGCGTCGGCATCGACCCCGACCCGGAGCACCTGCGGCGGCAGCAGCCGCCCCGCGCCCGAGGCCACGGACGTTCGCAGGAAGCGCGACAGCGCCGACCACGGCTCTTCCTCCTGGCCCAGCGCGGTCCGCGCCTGGTCCGTCAGCCGGGAGGTCTCCTCCTCGGCTATCCGCCGCACCAGCACGTCCTTGCTCGGGAACCGCCGGTACACCGTGCCGACTCCGACCTTGGCGCGACGCGCCACGTCCTCCATCGGAGCCCCGTATCCCAGCTCGCCGAACACCTCGCGTGCGGCTCGCAGTACATGCTCCAGATTGCGCTGTGCGTCCACGCGGAGCGGAGCCGAGCGACCGTTCGCTCCGGCGGCCCCGGCTGTTCCGGCCGTGCCGCCTGTTCCGGCCGCCACGACCGGACCCACCGTGTCCACTGTCCCCACCGCTCCGTTTCGTCCGTTTCCGTCGGACGAATGGGACGTAACTGCCGCAGCAGTCTGCCAATGAGAATCCTGAATGTGCATAACTGTTCCCCCGGTTATGACGTCTCCCCCCGGAGACTTCCCGCCGTTTAGTCAGAGTGTGGATCATGACCCCAACCCGACACCCCGACGACATACGAACATAGTTGAGCCCGGGTCAATTCAGAAGGGGGTAGTTCCGCACGGAGCGCCCCCCGATCGGAGCAAGGACCGGTTGGTTACTGATTCGACCCCCGCCGACGGCCCCCACTCCAACCCTTGACCTGCGCAGCTTCCGTGTTGTCGCCGCGATCAGCAGCACCGGCCCGTCCAGAACCTCCGGTCACACAATTTGCCGGGGCTGTGGACAAACCCTTGAACACGTTGCGTCATGGGGTGGTGATGGCTTCAGATTCCGGGGGAACACCCCCCGGCCCCCCGCCGGGCGTGCGCATTCTCGTCGTCGGCGGCGGCTACGTCGGGATGTACACAGCGCTGCGTCTCCAGCGGAAGCTGAAGCAGAGACTCAGAAACGGTGAGGCCGAGATCGTCGTCGTCACGCCCGAGCCTTATATGACGTATCAGCCATTTCTGCCCGAAGCGGCCGCCGGTTCGATCTCACCGCGCCATGTCGTCGTGCCGCTGCGCCGGATCCTGGCGCACTGCAAGATCGTGATCGGTGAGGCACAACGCATCGACCACGCCAAACGCACGGCGACCGTCACCACCCTCGCCACCGGGGAGGACGGCACCGGCGCCGTAGAGATCCCGTACGACGAACTCGTCCTCGCACCGGGCTCCGTCTCGCGCACCCTTCCGGTCCCCGGCCTCGCCGACCACGGCATCGGCTTCAAGACCATCGAGGAGGCCATCGGCCTGCGCAACCATGTCATCGAGCAGATGGACATCGCCTCCGCCACCCGCGACCCGGCCATCCGCGACGCCGCCCTCACCTTCGTCTTCGTCGGCGGCGGATACGCGGGCGTCGAGGCCCTGGCCGAGCTGGAGGACATGGCCCGCTACACCTCGCGGTACTACCACAACATCAAGGCAGAGGACCTGAAATGGATCCTCGTGGAGGCGACCGGCCGCATCCTTCCCGAGGTCGGCGACGCCATGGGCACCTACGCGATCCGTGAGCTGCGAGGCCGCAATATCGACGTACGTCTGGACACCCGGCTGGAGTCCTGCGAGGACCGCATCGCCGTCCTGAGCGACGGTTCCCGCTTCCCGACCCGCACCCTCGTGTGGACCGCGGGCGTCAAACCCGCGCCGATCCTCGCCGCCACCGACCTGCCGCTCAACGAGCGCGGCAGGCTCACATGCACGGCGGAACTCACCGTCGAAGGGGTCGAGCACGCCTGGGCCGCCGGGGACGCCGCGGCCGTACCCGACCTGACCGCCGCGGAGAAGGGCAAGGAGACCGCCCCCAACGCCCAGCACGCCGTGCGCCAGGCCAAGGTCCTCGCCGAGAACGTCCTCGCGTCGATCGACGGCGAACCCCTCAAGGAGTACCGGCACAGCTACGCGGGCTCCGTCGCCTCACTCGGTCTCCACAAGGGCGTCGCCCATGTCTATGGCCGTAAGCTCAAGGGCTACCCGGCCTGGCTGATGCACCGCACGTACCACCTCAGCCGCGTCCCGACGTTCAACCGGAAGGCCCGTGTCCTTGCCGAATGGACCCTCGCCGGGCTCTTCAAACGCGAGATCGTCTCCCTCGGTTCGCTGGAACACCCGCGCGCCGAATTCGAACTCGCCGCAGGAGGCAGACGCCCGGGGCGGACCGGCCCACCGAACGCCGACGGCACGCCGGGGCCCGGCCACCCACCAGGGACCGACGGCCCGCCGAGGAACGGCGGCTGACTGCCCGTCGGCCCGCCTGCGTGCCCACCCGGGACCCGGCCGTACCGACAACTGTCAGTACGGTCCGTCACACTGGACGTGTGACCATGGGTGGACCCACACCTGCACAGAGTGACCCGGCCGGCAGTGACCGACAGTGAGCAGCCCGCCCGAGCGGACCAGACCGACACACGAGGCCAGAAATTCCGTGAACTTCACGCGTTGGAGCGCCCGCCTACCCGGAACGCAGCGCCGCGCCGCCGCACGGGACGACCGCAGTCCCTTGCCCTCGGCCCGCGCCGAGTACGCACAGCCCGAGACCGGGCCCTGCCCGCCGGACGGCGACACGCGCAGTGACACGCCTGGTGACAAGAGCGGCGACACGCACCACGACACGCACGGCGAACCTCCCGGGGACCGCGGCCCCGCCCTGGAGGATCTCTCCGCCCGGGACATCCTCGGCCAGCTGCCCGCTCCGGTGGCCCTGGTGTACGGCCCCGACCACCGGATCGCGTACGTCAACGACGCCTACGCCGCCGCCTTCGGACCGCGCCGGGCCGGCGTCACCGCCGCCGAGGCCATGCCCGAGCTCACCGAGCTCAGCCTGCTGCCTCTCATGGACCAGGTCCTGCGCAGTGGCACACCCCGTACGGTCAAGTCCCGCAAGGTCCGCAACGGCAATTCGTACACCGTGACCTGCACCCCGGTGCACAGGGACATCGACGGCGAAACCGACGGCGCCGACGGGAACAAGAAACAGAACAAGGGCAACCGGAGCGGCAAGAGCAGGAACAAAGGCAGCGAAGGCGGAGTGCTCGTGTACGCCGTCGATGTCACCGACCACGCCGAAGCGGCCGAACGGCTCCGTGCCAGCGAGCGCCGCCACCGCGAAACGGCCGTCACCCTCCAGCGCTCCCTGCTCCCGCAGGAGCTGGAGCAGCCCGACGACCTGCGGATCGCCGCCACCTACCAGCCCGGCGGCACGGACGCCGCGGTCGGCGGCGACTGGTACGACGTCATCACTCTCGGCGCAGGCCGCACCGCCCTGGTCATCGGGGATGTGATGGGCCGTGGGGTGCGAGCCGCCGCCGTCATGGGCCAGCTCCGCACGGCCGTGCGCGCCTACGCCCGCCTCGACCTCCCGCCGCACGAGGTGCTCCAGCTCCTCGACGGTCTCGCCGCCGAGATCGACGCCAGCCAGATCGCCACCTGCGCCTACGCGGTCCACGATCCGAACGAGGGCAGGCTCGTCTACGCCTCCGCCGGGCACCTCCCGATCCTGGTGTGCCACGAGGACGGTACGGTCCACCGCGCCGAGGACCCGACAGGACCGCCGCTCGGCACCGGCGGCTGGATCCACGCATCGGGCACGATCGCGCTGCCGCCCGGCTCCACCGCGGTCCTCTACACGGACGGCCTGGTGGAGCGCCGTAGCGAGGACATCGACGAGGGCGTCGCCTCTCTGGAACGCGCCCTGTCCGGTGCCAAGGGTTCCCCCCAGGTGGTCTGCGACCGGCTGATCCGCTCCCTCGGCGTCACCGCGGAACACGACGACGACGTGGCGGTGCTGGTGGTCCAGCACCCCGCCCGAACGGGGGCGAACGCGGAGCTGTTCCACAACGCCTCGCTCGATCTTCTCGGCGGCATCGAAGCGGCCCCGCGCGCTCGCGCCTTCGCGACCGGCGTCCTGACGTCGTGGCGTTTCCCGGTCGAACTCTGCGATCTGGGCGTCCTGGCCGCCGGCGAACTCGTCGCGAATTCCCTCAAGCACGGCACCCCGCCGATGCGCCTGGGCCTGCGCCGCACCGATCGCCGCCTGATCATCGAGGTGACCGACGGCGACGACCACCTGCCGCGCCGCCGACGAGCCGCCCCGGCGGACGAAGCGGGCCGCGGCATCTCCATCGTCGCGACGATCGCCACGTCCTGGGGCAGCCGCCGCACACCGGGCGGCGGCAAAGCGGTCTGGTGCGAATTCACCCTGCCGCAGTAGGGGCCCTGCCGAAGCAGGACCCCTACTCGTCTCTACCGCTCTACCGCTCTACCGCCTCAGCGAGTGGTGACGGCGGAGGCAACCACGGGCTCGGCCTCCGGCAGTGACACGGCCACCACCCTGGACGGCACCGTCTCGATCGAAGGCTGATCCTGTACGGGAGTGAGCTGCCGGCCGAGCCGCAGCGCCAGCACCGTGATGCCCAGCGAGAACAGCACGAACGTCACGATGTAAGGGCCGTGCAGCGTCGCCCCCATCGGCCCGCCCACGGCAGGACCGACCGCCAGCGCGAGCTGCTTGCAAAGGGCGAACGCGGAGTTGTACTGCCCGACCATCGACTCCGGCGCCAGATCGGCGACCAGCGGCGCCACGGTCGGCGACAGCATCGACTCACCGAGCCCGAACAGCGCGTACGTGGAGATCATCGCGGCCGTCGCCATGGTCTGGCTGCCGTGCCCGAGCCCCGCGTACCCCGCCACGATCCAGGCGAACGCCCAGATCAGACCGACCGAGGCGATGACCCGGCTGCGCCTGCGGCGCTCCACCAGACGCAGCACGACGAACTGAGCCACGACGATGACGGCGGTGTTGGCGGCCAGCGCGATACCGAGCGTCGAGGGCTGGATTCCGGCGGCCTCGGTGCCGTACGCCGCGAGCCCGGACTCGAACTGTCCGTAGCAGGCGAAGAACAGCACGAAGCCCAGCACGCACAGTTGCACCATGGCCCGGTGCGAGAGCAGCGCCCGCAGCCCGCCCGGCGCCTTGGACCCGTCGGTCGGCCTGGCGTCGGAGAAGGAAGGCGTACGGGACAGCCGCACCGTGGAGGCGATGACACCGAGCACGATGAACATCGCGGCCTCGATGAGGAACAGCAGGGTGAAGGTCTCCGGCCGGCTCGTGTCGACGATCTGCCCGCCGACCAGCCCGCCGATGCCGAGCCCGAGGTTCTGCAGGAAGAACTGCATGGCGAAGGCACGAGTACGGGTGGCGGTGCTGGAGCACCACACGAGCATGGTGGCGAGCGCCGGCTGCATGACCGCCGTACCCGCGCCGAGGACCGCGGCCGACAGCACGGAGGCGGTCACACCCGAGGACAGGCCGAGGGCGGCTGCGCCCAGGGAAGCGACGACCGAGGCGACGACGAGTACGGGCAGCGGACCGCGCCGGTCGATGGCACGCCCGGTGAACGGCAGAACGGCGAGCGCTGCCATGGCGAAGACCGCCAGCACGACTCCCGCCGTACCGGCACCCAGATCCCGTACCTGTGCCACATAGACGTACAGATACGGAACGGTGAACCCCAGCCCGAACGCGCTCAGCGCGCTCCCCAGCTGGATCCGCCGCAGTGCTGCACCCATCTCCCTGGTCACACTCACCTACCTCAAGGTCTCGAAGTGTCTTGTCGAGCCTTCCGAACGACTCGAACCCGAAGACTTTAGCACTAAAGTTAGAAGCTCAACAATTCAGACCGAAGGACTTCGACGGCTTTGGAAGGCGTGCGATACTGCCCGCCATGCCTGACACCACCGAGCAGCCCGGCCCCCAGGAGCCGAGCCTCGACGAGCAGATCGCCGCCTATCAGCGCGAGTTCCGTGACCTGGACCCCCAGGTCGAGCAGGTCGTCTCGGCCCTGGGCCGACTGAACCGCCGGATGAACGTGGCGTACGGACGCCAGGTCGCCGCCCTCGGCATCAGCAACGCCGAGTGGGAAGTCCTCAAGACCCTGGTCTTGTCCGGCTCCCCGTACCGTCTGGGCCCGGGAGAGCTGGCCAAGCGCCTCGGTCTCACCCCGGCGGCGATGACCCACCGCATCGACCGCATGGCGGGCGAGGGCCTGGTCACCCGCGACCGGGACGAGAACAACCGGGTGCGTGTGATCGTCGAGCTGACCGACGAGGGCCGTACGAAGTGGCTGGAGGCGATGCGCATGGCCTCCGACTTCGAGGAGGACCTGCTCCAGGACCTCACGGGCGACGAACGCGGTGTCCTCGGCGACATGCTGATCCGCCTCCTGCGCCGCGTGGAACACGCCCAGCCGGACGCCGGCGGCCGCCTCACCGACCTGGGCTGAACTCCTGTCGGACACGCGGTAAAACGGCTTGACCTGGCGAGGTTGACACGTCCCTCCTCGATCCGTAAGGTTCTTCGAGTTGTCACGGAGCCGGAACGGTTCTGCGACAACCGATCCCGCCGCGAATGCGGCAACCAAAACTCAGCACGATCTCCCACTCGGGAAAATTTCGGCATGCCGAAATTGATTTCGAAGACTCGATTATGAGTCGCCGGGAAAATCCGCTAGAGTTTGGACGTCGGAACGGCCCAACGGCCGGGAAGACAAACCCCGCTGACTGGGAATCAGGCCCGAAAGGATCTGATAGAGTCGGACTCGCCGGAAAGGGAAA
>NZ_JBHVWS010000021.1:0-143331 GCF_042882185.1 Streptomyces sp. NPDC058239 | reverse complement strand
AGGTCGTCCCACATGAACCAGAAGCGGTCCTGTCCGGGCGTACCGAAGAGGTACAGGATCAGGTCCTGGTCCAGCGTGATGCGGCCGAAGTCCATCGCCACCGTAGTGGTGGTCTTGTCCCCGGTGTGCGTCAGATCATCGATGCCCGCGGACGCGGACGTCATCACGGCTTCGGTGCGCAGCGGATTGATCTCCGAAACGGCACCGACGAACGTGGTCTTACCCACGCCGAAGCCCCCTGCCACCACGATCTTCGCGGAGGTAGTGGAGCGGGCTGCTCCGCCGCTAGAGCTTGCGAAGTCCACTGAGCACCCTTTCGAGCAGTGTCACATCTGGCTGGCCGCCGGCGGACTCGTCGCCGCCGGGCTGATGGATAGCGACGAGTCCGGCCTCTGCCAGGTCGGCTACGAGGATCCGGGCAACGCCGAGCGGGATCGAGAGCAGTGCCGAAATCTCGGCGACCGACTTGATCTCGATGCACAGCCGGCAGATCCGCTGGTGCTCGGGCAACTGCCCTTGCAGCCGGGACGGATCGGCCGTGGTACTGACCAACGCCTCAATGGCGAGTTGGTAGCGCGGTCGGGTCCGGCCGCCGGTCATGGCGTACGGACGGACCAGCGGATTGTGCGCGGCCGGTGCGGCCGGCTCGGGGGCCTGCCGCGGCTGTACGGGCTGAATGCGGGGCGACTGGGGCGAGTCGTAGCGGTGTGGCCGCTGCGGAGGCCACCCGGGGCCCTGCTGGGCGCCCTGCGGCGGCTGCGAATAGGGCTGATACGGCTGCTGTGCGCCCTGTCCGCTGGGTGTGGAGGGGAAGTTGAAACGATTGTCCCCGTGCTCACCCGGCACGTTCTGGCCACCGTCGTACCGGTGTCCGCCTGGGGGTGTTGCCACGATTCCTCCTCCGCCTGCCGGTCCCGATCCCAGTGGGTCCGCGCCACCGCACCTTATGACTCGGTGGCGCGAAACGCACTGTCTGTCTACTAGTTAAGAAGACTTCCCTGAAGTTCGGCGCGGAGGTCCGGGGTGAGGACGGTGCCCGCGCGGTCGACAAGAAGGGCCATTTCGTACCCGACCAGACCGATATCGGCGTCCGGGTGGGCGAGAACGGCCAGCGAAGATCCATCGGAGATGGACATGATGAAGAGGAATCCGCGCTCCATCTCCACAACTGTCTGATTCACGGCGCCGCCTTCGAAGATCCGGGAGGCGCCCGCGGTCAGCGAGGTCAGACCGGAGGCGACAGCCGCCAGCTGGTCCGCGCGGTCGCGCGGGAATCCTTCGGACATGGCCAGCAGGAGTCCGTCGGCGGAGACCACCACCGTGTGCGACACCCCGGGGGTGTTGTCCACGAAGTTGGTGATCAACCAGTTGAGATTCTGCGCCGCCTGGCTCATCGGGCTCACACTAACGCTCCTGGTTGTAGGTATTACTTGTGTCCGAACCCGCGTTACGTCCCCGCAGCACGCCACGCCGCAGGTTGCTCAACCTGCCGCGGACGTCTTCGGGGGCGCGGGAGACCTGAGGGCCGTCCTGCCGGGTCTGCTCCGCCGTGCCCTCGACCAGATTGGCCTTGGGTACCCGCCGGGGAAGTCCGGACGGGGTGACCCCGCCCGCCTTCGGCTCCCGGAGCTTCTCGGCCCGCTCCCAGCGCTCGTCGTTCGCCGAGCGCCAGTCGTCGGAGCCGTTCCCGTCCTGCTGAGCAGGCGACTGCCGCTGCGGCGGTTCCTGCTGCGGCTGTTGCTGCTCGGCGACGGGCCGGTTGTTCCCGCGGCCGGTGGGCTGCCAGTGCTGCTGACCGCCCCGGCGAGGCAGACCGGCTTCGGTCATCTCGTGGCCGGGGTTCGGGGTGGGCCCCGGACGGTCGAAGCCTACGCGTTCCTGCGGCTCGGCGGGGATGCTCGGGACAGATTCCGCTTCGACCTCTGCCGGCGGCTCGTACGCGCCCTGGTAGGCGCTCTGATCCGCCCACCCGTCCTGGTGGGGCTGGGGGGCGAACTGCTCCTCGTACGACGGCTGAGGGGCCTCACCGGCCGCATAGGAAGCCTCCGCATAGCCGCCCTGATGAGCGTGGTCGGGCTGCTCGCCAAAGCCCGCGTCGACGCGGTAGGGGTCGTAGCCGCCCTCGTACGAAGCCTGCTCGTACTGCTCCTGCTGCGGCTCCTGGGCGTACCCGCTCCCGGCGTACCCGTTGTCGGCGTACTCGTTCCCGGCGGGCTGGTTCGCGGCGTACTGCTCCTGCGGGAACTGCGGGCGCTCGCCGACCGTCTGTGCCTCCAGCGCGGCCCGGCGTTCCTCACGCATCAGCGAGCGGCCCACCGGGTCCAGCTGCGCGGCGTCCACCGGCTGCTGCTCGTAGCGCGAGTCATCGAAGCCGAGCTCCGCCGCCGTGCGCATCTGGGGCTGGTGGGGCAGCTGTTCGAAGGTCTGCTGCTGCGGAATGATCGAGGAGACGGTGAAGTCGTCCTGCGCGGCGACCGGTTCGCCACCGCCACCGTGGGTGATGGCGTCCGGCAGCATGACCAGCGAGGTCGTTCCGGCCTGCTCGCCCGAGGGGCGCAGCTGGACCCGGATGCCGTGCCGGTCGGCCAGCCGGCCGACCACGAACAGACCCATCCGCTGGGACACCGCGGCGTCCACGGTCGGCGGGTTGGCCAGCTTGTGGTTGATGTCGGCGAAGTCTTCGGCGGTGAGGCCGATGCCCTTGTCGTGGATCTCGATCATCACACGGCTGTCGGGCAGCCGGGTCGCCGTGACCCGCACCTTGGTCTGCGGCGAGGAGAACGTGGTGGCGTTCTCCAGCAGCTCGGCCAGCAGGTGCACGAGGTCGGTGACGGACTGGCCGTGGATTTCGGTCTCCGGCACCCCGGAGAGCTCGATGCGCTCGTACGACTCCACCTCGGAGGAGGCAGCCCGCAACACGTCGACGAGCGGGACCGGCTGGTTCCAGCGGCGGCCCGGCTCCTCGCCGGCGAGGACGAGGAGGTTCTCGCCGTTGCGGCGCATACGGGTGGCCAGGTGGTCCAGCCGGAAGAGGTTCTCCAGCTGGTCCGGGTCGGCCTCGTTGTTCTCCAGGTCGGTGATGAGGGTCAGCTGGCCCTCGATCAGCGACTGGTTGCGACGCGACAGATTGGTGAAGATCGCGTTGACGTTGCCCCGCAGCATGGCCTGCTCGGCCGCCAGCCGGACCGCCTCGCGGTGCACCTGGTCGAAGGCGCGGGCGACCTCACCGATCTCGTCGCGGCTGTCGATCGGGATCGGCTGGACGCGGGTGTCGACCCGGCCCGGATCGGTCCTGGAGAGCTGGTCGACCAGCATCGGCAGCCGCTGCTCGGCGATCCCGAAGGCGGCCGTACGCAGCCGGCGCATCGAGCGGCTCATCTGCCGGGCCATCAGCCCGGCCAGGACGAAGGCGGCCAGCAGGGCGACGATCACGACGGCGGCGTTGATGACGGCGTCGTTCTTGGCGCTGGACGAGATGTCCGCGGCTTCGGTCACGGCCTTGTCGACGAGCTCGTCCTCGACCGTGGTGTAGCCGTCGAACTTGGCAGTGGCCGCCGCCATCCAGGTCTCGGGCGTGATGCCCTTCGCTGCCAGCTTCTCGGGCGACCTGCCCTGCCCGATCTGCTGGGCCATGCCGTCGAAGACCGAGCCGTCGACACTGGGCGGCGCGACGAACGGGACACCCGCGGCGTCGGCCTGCTCCTTCGCCTTCTTCAGCTTCTTCGCACCGTCGGCCGACTTGGCGGTCATGACCTGCTTCAGCCGGGCTGCGTCGGCCTCCGTACCACCGGAGACGAACTCACCGAGCGCGATCTGCTCCAGGTAGTTGTACGAGCCGAAGGCCTTGACCTGGGCGTCGAACTTGTCGCCCTCCTGGCTCGGACGCACCAGCAGATGCATACCGATGGAGCGCTGAAGCGATTCTGCAGCCTTGGCGAGCTCGATCGCGTAGACAGTACGGCCGTAGCTGGTGATGTTGCCGGTGCCCAGACCCAGCTCGTTGCAGAACTCCATCAGGGAGTGCTGCACCTGGATGTAGCCCTCCTCCGTCTTCACCGGGTCCATGGCCTCGGCGTAGGCGGCCTTGCGCAGCTCGGGGAGCTTGGGCTCCTCCAGCCGGAACAGCTGGAGACGCCGCTCCAGGCCCTGCTTCTTGGGCAGGTCCTTCACGGCCGTGTCGAACTTGGCCGCGGCCGCGTCGGTGGTGGCCCGGACCTGGCTGATGACAGCGGCGTCACGCTTGTTCGACAACAGGGGCTGAGCGGAGAGGTCACGCTCGTTGAGGAGCGCCTGACCGTACACGGAGGCCGCGCGCACGATCAGCGCGGTCTTCTCGGCGTCCTGCGCCTCTCGCCAGGTGTCGACCGACCCCTTCACCTGGAAGCCGCCCATGACCAGGCCGACCAGCACGGGGATCAGGAGGATCGCGTTCAGCCGGGTGGGCACCCGCCAGTTGCGCGGGGACATCCGGCTGCTGCTGCCGCCGGACGTCACCGCCTCGGACACATCGGCAGGCGACGCCGCGGCGCGCGGCGGCGGGGTGAAGTTGCCCCGCTCCTGCTGTGCCGCGGAGCCCTCGTTGCTTCGCCTCACTCGACCAACAACCTCTCGGCGTCGGCACCTACGTTGTGCCGTTTTTTGTTCAGGGCCGTACTACTGGGGAGTTCGTCGAATTCCAGCACGGGGACCGGCCGCGTTCCAAACAGTCGGAACCAGCCATTCCGAGTGGTCCAGGCCTCAGATAAAACGGGCATAAAGAGCGAGCCCCGTCAAAAGGCGGGGCTCATGTGAGCACAGCGGTACCGATCGAATGCATCGGGTGCTGAACGCGGGACAATTCTCTGTCGAAACGTTATGAACACGGGGGCGGATCGTGTCAAAGGACACAGTCCACCCCCGTTTGGCTGCGGTAACTGCCGTATATCAATACAGACTTGTGCCTACTTCAGCCGCGCCATCAGAGCGTGTTCCACGAGCGTGATGAGGCCGCTCTTGGCATCCGCGCGGTGCCGGGCGTCCGTCGTGATGATCGGGGTGTCGGGTCCGATCTGGAGCGCTTCGCGGACCTCGTCGGGGGTGTAGGGCTGGTGTCCGTCGAAGCCGTTGAGGGCGATGACGAAGGGGAGTCCGCTGTTCTCGAAGTAGTCGACGGCGGGGAAGCAGTCGGCGAGGCGGCGGGTGTCGACGAGGACGACGGCGCCGATGGCGCCGCGGACCAGGTCGTCCCACATGAACCAGAAGCGGTCCTGTCCGGGCGTACCGAAGAGGTACAGGATCAGGTCCTGGTCCAGCGTGATGCGGCCGAAGTCCATGGCGACGGTCGTCGTCGTCTTGCCGCCGGTGTGCGTCAAGTCGTCGATGCCCGCGGACGCGGACGTCATCACGGCTTCCGTACGCAACGGGTTGATCTCCGAAACGGCACCGACGAACGTGGTCTTGCCCACGCCGAAGCCCCCCGCCACCACGATCTTCGCCGAGGTGGTGGCGCGGGCCGCACCGCCGCTAGAGCTTGCGAAGTCCACTGAGCACCCTTTCGAGCAGCGTCACATCCGGCGCGCCGCCGGCCTCTCCATTGCCCGGCTGGTGGATGGCCACCATGCCGGCTTCCGCCAGGTCCGCGACAAGAATCCGGGCCACACCGAGCGGCATCGACAGCAGCGCCGAGACCTCCGCCACCGACTTGACCTCACGGCAGAGGTGGCAGATCCGCTGGTGCTCGGGGAGCAGCGTCCCCAGATGCGCGGGGTCGGCCGTGGTGGAGACCAGCGCCTCGATCGCGAGCTGGTAACGCGGCCGGGTCCGGCCGCCGGTCATGGCATACGGACGGACCAGCGGCTGGTCGCCTTCACCGTCGTACGACGCGTGGTGCAGTGCGCCGTACGGATCGGGTGAGGCGGGTGGCGGGGTCATGAATCCTCCGGGCGTGACAGCAAGGGGTCGGCTTGCCGTCTGAAGGGGCCGGTGGGGGGCTCTAAGCGGCCGAACGGGCTGGGGATGAGGGCGTTGTCTGGGGCAATCGAGTCTTTCATCGATCCATGGCCGCCTAGTGGAGCAGGCTGCCTTGGAGCTCGGCACGGAGGTCCGGGGTGAGGACTGTGCCCGCACGGTCGACCAGCAGGGCCATTTCGTACCCGACCAGACCGATGTCGGCGTCCGGGTGGGCGAGCACGGCCAGCGAGGAGCCGTCCGAGATGGACATCAGGAAGAGGAATCCGCGTTCCATCTCCACCACGGTCTGGCTGACGGCGCCGCCTTCGAAGATCCGGGAGGCGCCCGCGGTCAGCGAGGTCAGACCGGAGGCGACAGCCGCCAGCTGGTCCGCGCGGTCGCGCGGGAAACCTTCGGACATGGCCAGCAGGAGTCCGTCGGCGGAGACCACCACCGTGTGCGACACCCCGGGGGTGTTGTCCACGAAGTTGGTGATCAACCAGTTCAGATTCTGCGCGGCCTGACTCATCGGGCTCAACTAACGCTCCTGCTGGTGAGTGGGGCCGAGGGGAAAACTTCCGGTCGACTGGCCGTTGTTGGCCTGCCGTCCCTGCTGGATGCCCCGGCGGAGATTGGTCAACCGCCCGCGCACATCATCGGGCGCACGCGACACCTGAGGACCGGACTGATGGTTCTGCTGCTGGGCGGTGCCCGGCACCAGATTGGCGCGAGGTACCCGGCGAGGCAGTCCGGAGGTGGTCACTCCGCCTGCCGCGGGCTTCTTGGCCCGCTCCGCCTGCCGCACGAGTTCGTCGTTCGGCGAGGGGCGCCAGGAGCTTGTGGTGGCGCCCGTGTCGCCTCCGCCGCGGCGCGGCGCGGCGGGAGCGGGGCGCTCCTGGGCCGGCTGCTGCGGGAAGGCGGGCGCCTGCGGCTCGGCGGGCGGCTGCTGGCCGCCCTGCTGCGGGCCGTGGAACCAGTTCGTCTCCAGGGTGTCGTACAGCGGCGTACGACCGTCCCCGGGCCCGGCCGGAGGCAGCGCCTCGGGCTGCGGCTGCGGCGGCAGGACCGGCCGGTACTGCGCGTCACCGTTGGGCACGGCGGGCGGACGCGGGGCACCGAAGTCCCCGTTGTCCCGGCCGCGCTGACGCGGTGCCGGCAGGCCCTGGTCCTGTGCCCGAGCGGGCTGCGGCTGTCCGAAGTCGGGGCGGGCGAACTGCGCGGTGCTCGCCGGGTCCTGCGGAGACTGAGGCTGCGGGGCCGGGGCCGAGAAGTCCGGGCGGGCGAACTCGGCGGTGGAGCCGGGGCCCTGCCGGTCGTCCAGGGGCGGCCGCGGGGTGAGCGGCGGGCTCATCGGCCGCTGGAACAGGCCGGTGGACTCGGGGTCCTCGTGGCCGCGCGGGGCGTCCAGCGGAGCACGTCGCGGCGCGGACGGCTCCTCGGTGCCCCAGCTGGTGGTCTGCGGGCGCTGCGGCTGCGGGTTGCCACCGGGCAGCTCGGCACGCGGCCCGCCGACCGGGGGCAGCTGGCGACCGGGGTCGACCGGGCCGCCGGGCTGCTGGAAGCCGCCCTGGCCGCCCGGGTTCTGCCGGGCCTGCTGCGGCTGCGGGGACTGGAACGGCGCCGGGCCGTTAGACCCGCCCTGCTGGTCGCCGCGGCTTTGGCGGCCGGGGTCCTGGCGGTGCTGGTCCTGGTGGCTCCGGCCGAACATGTCGGGCTGGGACGAGTCCGTACGGCCCGTTCCGTCGCCCTGGCCGCGGGCGCCGAGCCGGGCACCGTTGCCGAAGGCACCGGCGAGGCCGCCGCCCTGACGCTGCGGCTCCTGGCGCGAGGTGTCCTGCGGGCCGGTGTTGGACAGCCCGGCGGACTGGAAGCCGGCGTTCTGCTGGCCCTGCTGGTTCTGCGGCTGGCGGGGGCCGCCGTCACGCGAGGGCAGCGCGGCACGCGGACCGGAGCCCGCACCGACCTGACCGCGCGCGGCACCCGGGCCCGCGGCGAGCCGGCCGGCCGGGGCCGACGGAGCGCCTCCGAGGCCGGGACGGGAGCCGTTGCCCGCGCCCGTACCGCTGCCACCGCCGAGCAGACCGCCGGGGGCGGAGGGCTGCTGCCCCGGTCCCGCCTTGGGGGCCGGCTGCTTGCCGCCGTGCGCGACATCGACGGGAAGCATGACCAGCGCGGTCGTACCACCGGAGTCCGAGGGCCGCAACTGGATCCGGATACCGTGACGCAGGGACAGCCGGCCGACCACGAACAGACCCATGCGGCGGGAGACCGAGACATCCACGGTGGGCGGCGAAGCGAGCCGCTCGTTGATCGCCGCGAGGTCCTCGGGGGAGAGGCCGATACCGGTGTCGTGGATCTCGACCAGCACCCGCCCGTCGGGCAGTGCGTGACCGGTGACCCGGACCTTCGTCTGCGGCGAGGAGAACGACGTGGCGTTCTCCAGCAGCTCGGCGAGCAGGTGCACGAGGTCGTTGACCACACGGCCGGCGACCTCGGTGGCGGGCACCGCGGCCAGTTCGATGCGCTCGTACTGCTCCACCTCGGAGGCGGCGGCACGGAGCACGTCGACCAGCGGGACGGGACGGGTCCACCGGCGGCCCGGCTCCTCGCCCGCGAGAACGAGGAGGTTCTCGCCGTTACGACGCATACGGGTCGCGAGGTGGTCGAGCTTGAAGAGCGAGGACAGCTGGTCCGGGTCGGCCTCGCGCGACTCCAGTTCGGAGATGAGCGAGAGCTGACGCTGGATGAGGCCCTGGCTGCGGCGCGAGAGGTTGGTGAACATCGCGTTGACGTTGCCCCGCAGGAGGGCCTGCTCGGCGGCGAGACGGACGGCCTCGCGGTGCACGTCGTCGAAGGCCGCGGCCACCTTGCCGATCTCGTCCCGGGAGTGCACACCGACCGACTCGACCGAGGTGTCGACGTCCTGCGGGTCAGCCTCGGAGAGCTGCTTGACGAGCTCGGGCAGCCGGTCCTGGGCGACGCGCGTAGCTGTGTCCTGCAGTCGCCGCAGCGAGCGGATCATCGACCGGGCGACGACGAAGGCGCCGACCAGCGAGACGCCGAGCACCAGCAGGATGAGCGCACCGCTGATGATCGCTTCGCGCTTCGACTCGTCGCGGAGCTCGCGGGCCTTGCCCTCCATGTCGCTGAGGAGGGTCTCCTCGATGGTCTTCATCGCCTGGATCTTGGTGGAGCTCTGGTCGTACCAGTCCAGGTAGGAACGCCGAGGCATGCCGTCCATGCCCGAGGGGCTGTTCAGGACCTTCTTCGCGTAGGTCTCGGAGGCCTTGATCTCCGGGTTGCCCTCCTGCAGCGTGGCGACCAGCTCTTCGGCGTTGTTGCCGGTCGCCGCGTAGACCGCCTTGAAGGAGCGGATCGCAGAGTCTTCCTTGCGCAGCGCGGCGCGGCCGAACTGCTGGTCGTTCTGGTCGAGGTGCGGCTGCTTGTCGTTGCCGCCGGGCAGCGCCGCGGCGATGACCGCCCGCTGGACCGAGGCGTACTCCTTGGCGGAGGAGAAGGCCGCCAGCGCCCGGGTCCGCTTGATCATCTCGGAGTTGCTGGTCGCCTGCGCCATGTCCTGCGAGAGGCTCAGCAGCGAGGTGATCAGCTGGCTGTAGTTGTCGACGGTCTGGAGACTCGGGGTTTTCTTGGCGTACGCCGTCTCGCGGATGTCGCGGATCGTGGCCAGCTGGCCGGCGATCCGGTTGACGCTCGCGTAGATGCCCTCGAGGGCCTCGTCGCCCGACGGGTCGCCGATCGAGTTCGTCGCGTCCAGGAAGGCCGTCTTCGCCCGGTCGGTCTTCTTGCGGGGCTCGGTGACCTTGAAATCGTCGGCCTTCACCCCGTTGGACAGCGGACCGGCCGAGCGGTCGCGCTCCTCCTGGAGCGCCTGGGCGAGCGTGGTCGCCTGCTTGGTCATCTTGGTCAGCAGCTGCATGTGATCCAGCTGCTGGATGTCGTTCATGGAATCGTTGATCCGCAGTCCGCCCAGAGTGGTCGCGGCGACCACGGGAAGGGCGAGCAGGGAGACCAGACGCGTGCTGATCCGCCAGTTGCGAAGAGCCACTCGTGAGCCCGTGCTGACGGAGCCCCGGGGCTTGAGCGAAGAGATCGGATCGGTGCCGCTGCTCGCCGTGGCACCGGGGCGCCGGTCGCGGTCACCGCTGTCGCCGGCCGAGGCCGGTCCGGGGTTCTGGGCGTGCTGGGGCGAGGAACCGCGGTCGGTCCCGCCGTGCGGCTCCTGTTCCGCCGCAGCGCTGCCATCCCTCTTGAAACGTCCCTGCACTAGCGTCGCAACCTCTGGACCAGGCGTCCCTCCGCGCGAGGCGGGTGGGACGGTGTCGGCGTCGTGGGGCGTCGTGTCCGCCCCCTGGTGGTCGTGAGTGACCGGCGCTCTTCCCCTTCCCGCCGCCACTCGTCGGCGCTGCGTTGCGCCCCTGCGCGCCGGGCCTGAAACCCGCGGCGGTGCGTGGAATTCCAGCACAGTGCCGGATCTCCAACAAGGGCCCCGTGCCGGGCTGTGATTTAGGTGACGCGTTGTGATGGTCGAGTGACAAATCGTGGAGCGTGTTCGCGGGCAAAACGGATGATCAAGGGCGAATCGGTGGAGGGTGAAGGGTGTCCCAGTCGACATGATCAGGAGCGGAATGGCTCATTCAGTGGCGCAATGTCCGTTTCTGTCGGAGTGATCAGCCGCCCGGAATGGTGCAATTGTCGACGCGGTCGTGAGGAAACTCACATGATGATCGCCGTCTCATCCGGGCTCCCGAAGGGAATTGGATGTTTAGCCTGACGCTTTACAGGGATGGCAAATCCGACAACCGGCGCCCCTCCGGGCGGCGCCCGTACCGACAGGGTCCGAACGGCAGATGAAGACGACGATGATGTTCCGCAACATTGCCAACCCCCGGCGCACCACGCTGGCGCACCTCAAGGACGCCGACGAGCTGCAGACGCCGGAACTGCCGGAGCGCACCGTCGAGCTGCCCACCCAGACGGCCAACCCCCGCCGCACCATCCTCATGGAAGCCCCGGTCACGGCCCCGGTCGCAGCAGCCGAGTAATGCGCGGTTGTCCCCCCTCACCCGCGTTAGCCTGGAGCGTCAGTCTTCAGCCAGCCAGCAAGTGAGGGGCGACAGCATCCCGTGCGCATCGCCAGGTTCTCCATCGACGGCAATGTCGCCTTCGGCGCCGTCGAGGGCGAGGGGCCCGATGGTCTCGTCCTCGACATCATCAAAGGCATCCCGTACGCCGAGTTCGAGCTCTCCGGCACCAAGGTCCCGCTGAGCAAGGTCCGCCTCCTGCCGCCCGTGCTCCCCAACAAGGTCGTGGCCATCGGCCGCAACTACGCGGAGCACGCCGCGGAACTGGGCAACGAGGTACCGGACGTCCCCGTCGCCTTCTTCAAGCCCACCACCTCGGTGATCGGCTCCGGCGACGCCATCGAGTACCCCTCCTTCTCCAACGAACTCCACCACGAGGCCGAACTGGCCGTGGTCATCGGACGCATGTGCCGCGAAGTGCCGCGTGAGCGCGTGAAGGACGTCATCTTCGGCTACACCTGCGCCAATGACGTCACCGCCCGCGATGCCCAGAAGCGCGAGAAGCAGTGGGCCCGGGCCAAGGGCTTCGACACGTCCTGCCCGCTCGGCCCCTGGGTGGAGACCGACCTCGACCCCAGCGACCTGACCATTCAGGCCACGGTCAACGGCGAGCAACGCCAACTGGGCCGTACGAGCGACATGATCCGCTCGATCGAGGATCTGGTCGTCCACATCACGGAAGCCATGACGCTGCTCCCGGGCGATGTGATCCTCACCGGCACTCCCGCAGGGGTCGGACCCCTCCATGTCGGCGACGAGGTCGCCGTCACCATCGAAGGCATCGGCACTCTCACCAACAAGGTGATCAAGCGTGGTTAACGCACCTGTCCGTGTACGTTTCTGTCCCTCCCCGACCGGCAACCCCCATGTGGGCCTGGTCCGCACCGCCCTCTTCAACTGGGCCTTCGCCCGCCACCACGGCGGCACCTTGGTCTTCCGCATCGAGGACACCGACGCGGCCCGCGACTCCGAGGAGTCCTACAACCAGCTCCTGGAGTCGATGCGCTGGCTCGGCTTCGACTGGGACGAGGGCCCCGAGGTCGGCGGTCCGCACGCCCCGTACCGCCAGTCGCAGCGCATGGACATCTACAAGGATGTCGCCGAGAAGCTTCTCGCAGGCGGGTACGCGTACCACTGCTACTGCACCACCGAGGAGCTCGACACCCGCCGCGACGCCGCCCGTGCCGCCGGCAAGCCGTCCGGCTACGACGGCCACTGCCGCGACCTCACGGCCGAGCAGATCGCCGCGTACGAGGCCGAGGGCCGCACCTCCATCGTCCGCTTCCGGATGCCCGACGAGGCGCTCACCTTCACCGACCTGGTCCGCGGCGAGCTGACCTTCCAGCCGGAGAACGTGCCGGACTACGGCATCGTCCGTGCCAACGGCGCCCCGCTCTACACGCTGGTCAACCCGGTCGACGACGCGCTGATGGAGATCACCCACGTCCTGCGCGGCGAGGACCTGCTCTCCTCCACCCCGCGTCAGATCGCCCTCTACAAGGCGCTCATCGAGCTGGGCATCGCCAAGGCCACCCCCGCGTTCGGCCACCTCCCGTACGTCATGGGCGAGGGCAACAAGAAGCTCTCCAAGCGCGACCCGCAGGCCTCGCTCAACCTCTACCGCGAGCGCGGCTTCCTGCCCGAGGGGCTGCTCAACTACCTCTCCCTGCTGGGCTGGTCCATCGCCGAGGACCGCGACATCTTCTCCATCGAGGAGATGGTGGCCGCGTTCGACATCAAGGACGTCAACGCCAACCCGGCGCGCTTCGACCTGAAGAAGTGCGAGCACATCAACGCCGAGCACATCCGCAAGCTGGATGTGAAGACGTTCACCGAGGCGTGCGGCCCCTGGCTGAAGGCGCCGTTCGCCCCGTGGGCCCCGGAGTCCTTCGACGCGGACCGGTTCGCGGCGATCGCTCCGCACGCCCAGACCCGCGTGACGGTCCTCTCGGACATCACGGCCAACGTCGACTTCCTCTTCCTCGACGAGCCGGCCATCGACGAGGCGTCCTGGGCCAAGGCGATGAAGGAGGGCTCCGACGCCCTGCTCGTCACGGCCCGCGCCAAGCTGGCCGATGCCGAGTGGAATGCGGACGCCCTGAAGAACGCCATCCTCACCGCCGGCGAGGAGCACGGCCTGAAGCTCGGCAAGGCCCAGGCCCCGGTCCGCGTCGCGGTCACCGGCCGCACGATCGGCCTGCCGCTCTTCGAGTCCCTGGAGATCCTGGGCCGCGAGAAGACCCTGGCCCGCATCGACGCGGCACTGGCGAAGCTGACCGCGTAGCCGTCCAGGTCACGCCCCGAGGGGGCGGCCACCGGATTGACTCCGGGGGCCGCCCCCGAACACGCCACGCCCGGCGCACAGCCGCATACGCTGGGACGCATGACGATCCGCGCGGTCCTCTGGGACATCGACGACACGATCTTCGACTACACGGGCGCCGACCGCGTCGGCATGAGCAAGCATCTCGAACACGAGGGCCTGCCCGACGGATACGACTCCGTCGAGCAGGCCCTCGCTGCGTGGCGGGCGATCACCGATGTGCACTGGGCACGGTTCGCCGCCGGGGAGACCGACTTCCAGGGGCAGCGCCGGGACCGGGTCCGGGAGTTCCTCTCGCGGGCGCTGGAGGATGCCGAGGCCGACGACTGGTTCGGTCGGCACGCGGCCCATTACGAGGCCGCATGGTCGCTCTTTCCCGATGTGCTGCCCGTACTGGATGTGCTGGCGGACGGGTTCCGGCACGGGGTGCTGTCGAACTCCAGCATTCACAACCAGGACCGCAAGCTGCGCACGCTCGGTGTGCGGGAGCGGTTCGAGGCCGTGGTGTGCGCTGTGGAGCTGGGCGTCTCCAAGCCCGAGGCCGGTGCCTTCCACGCTGCCTGCGACGCGCTGGCGCTGGAGCCGCAGGAGGTCGCGTACGTGGGGGACGAGCCGGACATCGACGCGGGCGGCGCGGTCGCCGCAGGGCTGATGGGGATCTGGCTGGACCGGGGCGGACGGGGCGGGCGGCCCGAGCTCGTCCGTATCAGTGGGCTCGATCAGTTGCCCGGCCTGCTGGCGGGCAATACCCGTTTTGGAGCGCCGGACACCTTCGGGTAATGTTCTTCCTGCGCCGCCCGAGCGGGACGAAAGATCCGAACGGGAAGCGCAAACCGAACAAAAGCCCTTCCGGGGGTTGAGTTTTGGTGGGCTATGGTGTAATTGGCAACACTACGGTTTCTGGTACCGTCATTCTAGGTTCGAGTCCTGGTAGCCCAGCGCAGAAATGCAACAGCAGTAACAAGCCCCCGTTGTGTAGCGGCCTAGCACGCTGCCCTCTCACGGCAGTAGCGCCGGTTCGAATCCGGTCGGGGGTACAACAGAGCGACAGACAAGGGCCCTTCACCTCGGTGAGGGGCCCTTGCCTCTTCTCCCTCAGAGTCCGTACCGCCGGGCCGACTCCTCCTCCTGGGCCATCCTGCGCAGCGACATCAGCAGCGGCTCGTAGAGCACGGCCGACGCGACCGCCGTCTCCACCTGCTCCGCCTCCGTGGGGTACGTCTCCATCATGTCCAGGTCCTGGACGGCGACTTGGTGCATGAGGCGGGCCTGCTCGGCCAGATATTCGACATCGCAGGGATAGCCGAGCCGGATGAGGGTGGCCACCGACGACACCAGCGCGCGATGGGCGGGGGACAGGGAGCCGAGCTCCTGCGAGGTCGCCCAGCCCAGCCGGTCCAGAAGTCGTTCGACCTCCTCGCGGGCGGCCGCCGTCTCCGGGGCCTCCTCGTCGGGGTCCGGACCGTGCGGGAGCGACCACAGCGCGGCGCCCAGGCGGATCGTGCGGCCCAGGGACTCGTCGTCGACATGGGAGAGGACCTCGCGGGCCGTGGCCACGGGGAGGCGGCCGACCTGGATCAGGGCCCGCACCAGACGCAGCCGGCGCAGATGGCTCTCGTCGTACTCGGCCTGCGTCGCGCTCACTCGGTGGCCCGGCCGCAGCAGCCCCTCGCGCAGGTAGTACTTGATCGTGGCGGTCTTGACGCCGCTCTTCTCGCTCAGTTCCGAGAGTCGCATGTTCCGTGCCTTCCCTTGCGCCACCTCTTGGGCAGTGCCACTATCCAATCATTGGATAGTGGCACTCTCCAAGTGAAAGGGGTACGGCCATGTTCGCGAAGCCGATTCCGGGACGGACGACCGCTGCGGCCGAGGGGGAGGTGGTCGTCCTGCTCATCGGGATGCGCATCAACCACTTCCGGGGCGTGCACCATTGGCTGCCCGTGCTGGCGGCAATGCCGCGCATGCTGCGGGAGTTGAGCAAGGACAAGAGCCGCGGCCTGCTCGGCTACACACTGCTGTCCGGCTCGCCGCGGACGTACTACGTCGTCCAGTACTGGGAGTCGAAGGAGAAGCTGTACGCGTACGCGAGCGCTCCCGACATGTTCCACCGCAAGGCCTGGGCGATGATGAACCGCAAGGAGAAGAAGTCCCGGCAGCATGTGGGGCTGTGGCACGAGACATACATAGTGCCCGAGGGCGGCTACGAATCGATCTACGCCGATATGCCGGCCTACGGACTGGCCGCGGTGACCGGCGTACTGCCGATCGAGGGGCGGGGCCGCCGGGCGGCGGATCGTCTCGCACACCGCTCGTCCGCGAAGTGAGGCTCTGAGAGAGGGCCGCCACGACGCTGGGGCGGCCGGAAGATATTTCTTGCGTACGTCAGCCGTTGCGGCGCAGGGCCTCGCTGAGCCTGGCCGCCGAGTCGATGACCGCCTGGGCGTGCATCCGGCCCGGGTGCCGGGTCAGCCGCTCGATCGGTCCGGAGACCGAGACGGCGGCGACCACCCGGTTCGAGGGGCCGCGCACCGGCGCCGAGACCGAGGCGACGCCCGGCTCGCGCTCGCCGATCGACTGGGCCCAGCCCCTGCGCCGTACGCCCGAGAGCGCCGTCGCCGTGAAACGGGCGCCCTGGAGGCCGCGGTGCAGGCGCTCCGGCTCCTCCCAGGCCATCAGGATCTGGGCCGACGAGCCGGCCTTCATGGTGAGCGTGGAGCCGACCGGCACGGTGTCCCGCAGGCCGGACAGCCGCTCCGCCGCCGCCACACAGATCCGCATGTCGCCCTGTCGCCGGTAGAGCTGCGCGCTCTCGCCGGTGATGTCCCGCAGGTGCGTGAGTACCGGGCCTGCCGTCGCCAGCAGGCGGTCCTCGCCGGCCGCGGCCGCGAGCTCCGCCAGCCTCGGGCCGAGGATGAACCGGCCCTGCATGTCCCTCGCCACCATCCGGTGGTGTTCCAGTGCCACGGCCAGTCGATGTGCCGTGGGTCGTGCGAGCCCGGTCGCCGCGACCAGCCCGGCGAGGGTGGCCGGACCGGACTCCAGGGCGCTCAATACCAGAGCTGCCTTGTCGAGAACGCCGACGCCGCTAGAGTTGTCCATACGACGATACTCCCGTCTCACTCTGTGAAACGCAAGTTCAATTTTCGGCGGAAGTTGCGAACCTGTAGGGGCGGCCACACAACGGCCCGTAGCCACCGCCCCGCACGGGGGTCCGGACGGCGGCGCACCGAATCTCTAGTTGGGCCGGCGAAGACGCCGGCCGGAGGGAAAGCGATGGGTAGGACACTCGCGGAGAAGGTCTGGGACGACCATGTCGTCCGGCGCGCCGATGGTGAGCCCGACCTCCTCTTCATCGATCTGCACCTGCTGCACGAGGTGACCAGCCCCCAGGCCTTCGACGGCCTCCGGCAGGCCGGACGCCGGGTGCGGCGCCTCGACCTCACCATCGCCACCGAGGATCACAACACCCCGACCCTCGACATCGACAAGCCCATCGCCGATCCGGTCTCCCGCGCCCAGTTGGAGACGCTGCGCAAGAACTGCGCGGAGTTCGGCGTACGGCTGCACCCGCTGGGCGATGTCGAGCAGGGCGTCGTGCACGTGGTCGGTCCGCAGCTGGGGCTGACCCAGCCCGGCACCACGGTCGTCTGCGGTGACTCCCACACCTCCACGCACGGTGCGTTCGGCGCGCTGGCGTTCGGCATCGGCACCAGCCAGGTCGAGCATGTGCTGGCCACCCAGACGCTGCCGCTGGCCCGTCCGAAGACGATGGCGATCACCATCGACGGCGAACTGCCCGACGGCGTCACGGCCAAGGACCTGATCCTCGCGATCATCGCCCGGATCGGCACCGGCGGCGGCCAGGGCTACATCCTCGAATACCGCGGCTCGGCCATCGAGAAGCTCTCGATGGAGGCCCGGATGACCATCTGCAACATGTCGATCGAGGCCGGCGCCCGGGCAGGCATGATCGCCCCGGACGAGACCACGTTCGACTACCTGAAGGGCCGCGACCACGCCCCGCAGGGTGAGGACTGGGACGCCGCCGTCGCGTACTGGAAGACGCTGCGCACCGACGACGACGCGGTCTTCGACGCCGAGGTCGTCATCGACGCCGCCGAGCTGGCACCGTTCGTCACCTGGGGCACCAACCCCGGCCAGGGCGCGCCCCTGTCGGCCAACGTCCCCGACCCGGCTTCGTACGAGGACGCCTCGGAGCGCAACGCCGCCGAAAAGGCCCTGGAATACATGGGGTTGACCGCCGGCCAGCCGCTGCGCGAGATCAACGTGGACACCGTCTTCGTAGGCTCCTGCACCAACGGCCGGATCGAGGACCTGCGTAACGCCGCCGCGATCCTGGACGGCCGCAAAGTCGCCGACGGAGTACGGATGCTGGTCGTCCCGGGCTCGGTCCGGGTCGCCCTGCAGGCCGTCGAGGAGGGCCTGGACAAGGTCTTCACCGCCGCGGGCGCCGAATGGCGCCACGCGGGCTGCTCGATGTGTCTCGGCATGAACCCCGACCAGCTGGCCCCCGGCGAGCGCTCCGCCTCCACCTCGAACCGCAACTTCGAGGGGCGGCAGGGCAAGGGCGGCCGCACGCACCTGGTCTCCCCGCAGGTCGCCGCCGCCACCGCCGTGCTGGGCCACCTGGCCTCGCCGGCCGACCTGTCCGACGCCCGTACGCCCGCCGGAGTCTGAGAATCATGGAAGCTTTCACCACACACACCGGCCGGGCCGTCCCGCTGCGCCGCAGCAACGTCGACACCGACCAGATCATCCCCGCCCACTGGTTGAAGAAGGTCACC
The DNA here is from genome assembly GCF_042882185.1 of Streptomyces sp. NPDC058239. Lineage (NCBI taxonomy): Bacteria > Bacillati > Actinomycetota > Actinomycetes > Kitasatosporales > Streptomycetaceae > Streptomyces > Streptomyces sp. NPDC058239. The sequence goes on along the minus strand of NZ_JBHVWS010000021.1, from coordinate 125,173 downwards.
CGCGACGGCTTCGAGGACGGACTCTTCGAGGCCTGGCGCAAGGACGAGAACTTCATCCTCAATCGCCCCGAGCGGGACGGCGCCACGGTCCTGGTGGCGGGTCCCGACTTCGGTACCGGCTCGTCGCGCGAACACGCCGTCTGGGCCCTGCAGAACTACGGTTTCAAGGCCGTCATCTCCTCCCGGTTCGCCGACATCTTCCGCGGCAACTCGCTGAAGAACGGCCTGCTGACCGTCGTACTCGACCAGAAGGTGGTCGACGCGCTCTGGGAGCTGACCGAGGCCGACCCGACGGCCGAGATCACCGTCGACCTGGAGGAGCGCCAGGTCCGCGCCGAGGGCATCACCGCGGACTTCGAGCTCGACGAGAACGCCCGCTGGCGACTGCTGAACGGGCTGGACGACATCAGCCTCACCCTTCAGAACGAAGCGGACATCGCGACTTATGAGGCGGCAAGGCCGACCTTCAAGCCGCGTACAATTAACGCCTGAGCAGCGCGTTTCCAGGACTGCGCCCTCTGCCTTCTGGTAGAGGGCGCAGTCGCTTGTTGAGACCCCGTCGGGCGACAACTCGCCCCAGATGGCACAATCGGTGCATGGAACGCGACAGCCAACTCAAGCTTTACGGCCAAGTCGCCGACCGATTGAAGGAAGCGCACACAAGAGTGCGCGCGCTGCAAGTCCCGGAGGGCGTAAGGATGGCGCTGTCCCGGAAGCTGTTGGTCATCACGGCCGCGGCTAAGCACGATCTCCCGGATGCGGCAAGGCGTCTGGACCGGTTGATGAAGGACCTCGATGAGGGCCGATTCCCCGAAGGTGACTGACTCTGCGGAACTGCGCAGCGGTCGACTTCGTTGCGGCACTAGGGTGATTAGCCCGTTTCGTGTTTGATTTGCGGTATATATCTGCCTAACGTGCGAAAACGCTTGAACACTTTCGTTCTGGCAATGTCTCCGAAGGGGAAGACGTGAACAAGGCGCAGCTCGTAGAAGCGATTGCCGACAAGGTCGGCGGCCGTCAGCAGGCCGCGGACGCCGTCGACGCGGTGCTCGACGCGATCGTCCGTGCGGTTGTCGCGGGGGACCGTGTCTCGGTCACCGGCTTCGGCTCGTTCGAGAAGGTCGACCGCCCCGCCCGCTACGCCCGCAACCCGCAGACGGGTGAGCGGGTGCGGGTCAAGAAGACCTCGGTGCCCCGCTTCCGTGCGGGACAGGGCTTCAAGGATCTGGTGAGCGGCTCGAAGAAGCTCCCCAAGCACGATGTGGCCGTGAAGAAGGCGCCCAAGGGCAGCCTCTCGGGCGGTGCTTCCACCCGTACGACGACCAAGGCCGCGGCCAAGAAGGCCACCGCCAAGAAGGCCGTTGCGAAGAAGGCCACCGCCAAGAAGGCCGTGACCGCGGCGAAGACCACCGCCGCCAAGAAGACCACCGCGAAGAAGACCACCGCGGCGGCCAAGAAGACCACGGCAGCGGCCGCGAAGAAGACCACCGCCGCGGCGGCGAAGAAGACGACGGCCGCCAAGAAGGCCGTTGCCAGCAAGACCGCGCCCGCCAAGAAGGCCACGGCGAAGAAGGCGCCCGCGAAGAAGGCCACGGCACGCAAGACCACGGCGAAGAAGGCCACTGCACGGAAGAAGTGAGGCCGAGCAGCGCAGGGCTACTCACGCGCCGGGCCGGGCTCCCCTCGGGGAGCCCGGCCCGCGGGCTGTTGTGGGCAGTGTACGGAGCCGTTCAGAACGTCTGCAGCGTCACCAGCGTGATTCGTAGATCCGCGCCCTTGCCGGTGACCTCGATCCGCACCCGCTGCCCCGGACGCAGCAGCCGCAGACCGCCGGCGTCGAAGGCCCGGGCGTCGAATTCCACCGGGGTGCCGTCGTCGAGCAGCACGCTGCCGGTGCGGGTCTCGGGGTCGTACGTGTACGAGGTCGCCTGCATGAACGGCAGCCTATCGGTCCCGCGCGGGCACGCCCGCGGCCCAGCGGTCCGCCGTGTGCGGGCCGACGCCCAGGGCCAGGGCCGCCCGCAGATCGTCGCCGGTGTCCACGTCCTGGCGGACCGAATCGATGCCGGTCAGGCTGATTTCCACCGCTCCGGAGTCCAGATGCCGGGCCCGGGAAGAACCGCCGAAAGCCGGTCGCAATTCCACACCCGGCGCAGCGGACAGAAATGTTGTACCGATTCCTGCCGCATCGGTGACAAATGTGCGGGGAAAAGCAGCGGAAAAATTGAGCACCCGGGCCAATTCTCCGGGGCGCAGTGCGGGCAGATCCGCATTGAGAGCGGCGAGAGCCGCCCCGGGCCGCTCGGCCCGCACGGACCGCTCGCCGTGCGCCAGGGCGGCGTTGAGCCCGCGGTCCGGTTCGTCGGGAACGATCCGTGCCCCGAGGGCCGCGAGAGCCGCCCCGGCCTCCGTGTCGTCCGTGACGACCACCACATCCCGTACCGCCGGGCAGGACAGGGCGGCGGCCACGGTGTCCCGGGCGAAGGCGAGGGCGAGCCGCGGGCGCAGCGCGGCGCCCGTCGCAGGCGCGAGCCTGCTCTTGGCCCGTGCCAAGGGCTTCAACGGGACGACCAGCGACCAAGGACCGGCCGGGTCGGTGTTCGTGGCGATCTGCCTCTCGATGCGCATCGCCGCTTATTCTCGCCTGCCGGTGCGAGAACCCGGAGGTTCGGTCCCGAAAGCGGGGCGTACGGTGTTCTCGACAGAGCAGGGGCCTGGGGCGAGACTTGACCGTCGGTAGCCAGGCAGCAGTCAGGTCCGTAGAGGAAGGTGTCCGAGTGTCCCGCCGCAGAATCGGCTTCTGGTACCGCCTGGCGGCGGTCATCGCGAAACCGCCGTTGGTGGTTCTGTTCAAGCGTGACTGGCGGGGAATGGAACATATTCCGGCCGACGGCGGATTCATCACTGCGGTCAATCACAACTCGTATCTGGACCCGCTTTCCTACGGTCACTTCCAGTACAACACCGGACGGGTGCCGCGGCTTCTCGCGAAGGCCGGCCTCTTCAAGACCCCCTTTGTCGGAATGATGCTGCGCGGCACCGGACAGATCCCCGTATATCGCGAGACCACCAATGCGCTGGACGCCTTCAGGGCCGCCGTCGACGCCATCGAGCGCGGTGAATGCGTCGCTTTCTACCCGGAGGGCACCCTCACCCGCGACCCCGACATGTGGCCGATGGCCGGCAAGACCGGTGCGGCCCGCGTCGCGTTGATGACGAAGGCCCCGGTCATCCCGGTCGCCCAGTGGGGCGCCAACCTGGTCATGCCGCCGTACGCCAAGGAGAACAAGCTCCGGCTCTTCCCCCGCAGAACGCTTCGGGTGCAGGCCGGACCGCCCGTCGACCTCTCCCGGTTCTACGAGAAGGATCCGACGCCGGACGTCCTGCGCGAGGCGACCGAGGTCATCATGGCGGCGGTGACCGCGCAGCTGGAGATCGTACGGGGCGAGAAGGCGCCCGCGGAGCCGTATGACCACCGCAAGGCCCGTGCAGAACAGCGGCGCAAGGCCGAAGGAAAGGGACCCAAGTGACGCACCCCGCAAAGGCAGCCGTCTTCGGAACCGGCTCATGGGGTACGGCCTTCGGCATGGTTCTCGCCGACGCCGGCTGCGAGGTCACCCTCTGGGGCCGTCGCGCCGAAGTCGCCGAGGCTGTCAACACGACCCGTACCAACCCGGACTATCTGCCGGGAATTGAGCTCCCCGAATCCGTCAGGGCCACCACCGACGCCGCCGAGGCGCTGCACGGCGCCGACTTCGCCGTGCTCGTCGTGCCCTCGCAGACGCTGCGTGCCAACCTCGCCGACTGGGCCCCGCACCTCGAACCGGACACCGTCCTCGTCTCGCTGATGAAGGGCGTCGAACTCGGTACCGCGAAGCGGATGAGCGAGGTCATCGAGGACGTCACCAAGGTCTCCGCGGACCGCGTCGCCGTCATCACCGGCCCCAACCTGGCCAAGGAGATCGCCGAACGCCGCCCCGCCGCGGCCGTCGTCGCCTGCCAGGACGAGTCGGTGGCCCGGCGTCTCCAGGCCGCCTGCCACACTCCGTACTTCCGCCCGTACACCATCACCGATGTGGTCGGCGCCGAACTCGGCGGCGCGGTCAAGAACGTCATCGGTCTCGCCGTCGGCATCGCCGACGGGATGGGCCTCGGCGACAACGCCAAGGGCTCGCTCATCACCCGCGGTCTTGCCGAGACGACCCGCCTCGGCCTCGCCATGGGCGCCGACCCGCTGACCTTCTCCGGACTCGCGGGCCTCGGCGACCTGGTGGCGACCTGCTCCTCGCCGCTCTCGCGCAACCACACCTTCGGCACCAACCTCGGTCGCGGAATGACGCTCCAGGAGACGATCGCGGTCACCAAGCAGACCGCCGAGGGCGTCAAGTCCTGTGAATCCGTGCTCGATCTGGCGCGCAGGCACGGCGTCGACATGCCCATCACCGAGACAGTCGTCGGCATCGTCCACGAGGGCAAGCCGCCGATGGTCGCACTGGGCGAGCTGATGTCACGCAGCGCGAAGCCCGAGCGACGCTGACGGGTTCGCCGGGGGAGGACCTGAAGGGGGGCGCAGGCCGGTGAACGTTCGCGGTCGTCTCTCCAGCGGCCCCGGCCACGCTGACGCGAGTGGTACCAGCAGGTACGCTCAACGCGATATGAGCAGCGAGAACCTCCCCCAGAGCCCGGAGCAGCAGCTCCGCAAGCCGCGCGTGGCCGTCGTGTTCGGCGGCCGCAGCTCCGAACACGGCATCTCGGTCGTCACGGCCGGTGCCGTCCTGAACGCCATCGACCGGACGAAGTACGACGTCCTGCCGATCGGCATCACGACGGACGGCCGCTGGGCGCTCACCGCCGACGAGCCCGAACGCATGGCCATCACGGACCGGAAGATGCCGGACGTGGCCCAGCTGGCCGAGTCCACCGAGGGCGGCGTGGTGCTCTCCGTCGACCCCGGCAGCCGTGAAGTGGTGTACAGCGAGCCCGGCTCGGTCCCCAAGGCGCTCGGCGAGGTCGACGTCGTCTTCCCCGTGCTGCACGGCCCGTACGGCGAGGACGGCACCCTTCAGGGGCTCCTGGAGCTCTCCGGCGTGCCGTACGTCGGCGCCGGGGTGCTCGCCTCGGCGGTCGGCCAGGACAAGGAGTACATGAAGCGGGTCTTCACCTCGTTCGGGCTGCCGGTCGGCCCGTACGTCGTGGTGCGTCCCCGCGAGTGGGACACGGACCCCTCCGCTGCCCGCAAGCGCATCGTGGACTTCGCCGGTGACCACGGCTGGCCGCTCTTCGTCAAGCCCGCCCGGGCCGGCTCGTCGATCGGCATCACCAAGGTCGACGACCTCTCCGGTCTGGACGACGCGATCGAGGAGGCCCGCCGCCACGACCCCAAGTTCCTGGTCGAGTCGCTGCTGCGCGGCCGCGAGATCGAGTGCGGGGTGCTGGAGTTCGAGGACGGACCGCGCGCCAGCGTGCCCGCCGAGATCCCGCCGGTGACCTCGCACGACTTCTACGACTTCGAGGCCAAGTACATCGACTCGGCCTCCGGGATCGTGCCCGCCCCGCTCACCGAGGAGCAGACGGCCGAGGTTCAGCGGCTGGCGGTCGACGCCTTCGAAGCCGCGTCCTGCGAGGGCCTGGTGCGGGCCGACTTCTTCCTCACCGAGGACGGCAGCTTCGTGATCAACGAGATCAATACGCTGCCGGGCTTCACCCCGATCTCCATGTACCCGCGGATGTGGCAGGAGAGCGGCGTGAGCTACCAGGAGCTGGTGGACCGGCTGATCCAGGCCGCGTTGAACCGGCCGACCGGCCTGCGCTGAGAGGACGAGACCCGCGCCGTAGGGCGTGCGCTCCCGCTCCGGAACGCACGCCCTACGGGCTGCTGGGGACCGTCTTCCGGACGGCCGGGCCGAACGCGGCCAACGGGGTCGCGTCATGGGCGTACGCCTTCGAGAGACTCACCTCGACGTACGCCTTGCGGTAGGTCGTCGTAAAACGCGGACCGGCGTCTTCCGGCTGCTCCAGCAGCCAGTTGACGCCGTCCGCATCGGTCCCCTTCGCCATGGGGTCGTCCATCTTCGCGGGCCGGGGGACACCGCAGCGCAGTACGATCGCTCCGTCCCCCCACTCGGCGGTCAGTTCGGACTTCGTCCCGGTGTCACCGCGGTCGAGTCCGGCAACGGTCTTCGGCAGCTCCTTGTGCAGTGCACGGCAGTAGGCTGCGGCTTCCGGTGACGGCGTGGGAACCGTGATCGACGCCGCGGCGTCCGTTGAGGAGCAGCCCGCCGCGGCCAGCAGCAGCGCGGCAACGGACGGACCGAGAAACACGGGGCGGCAAAGCCGGCGGCGCAATGATGTCACCGGCCCAGCGTAGACGGGGACTACAGATGAACGACCGGGCAGGTCAGGGTTCTGGTGATGCCTTCCACTTGCTGGACCTTGGCGACCACCATGCGGCCGAGTTCATCGACCGTGTCGGCCTGGGCGCGCACGATCACGTCATAGGGGCCGGTGACGTCCTCTGCCTGGATCACTCCCGGAACTTTGGCGATGGTCTCGGCGACGGTCGACGCCTTGCCCACCTCGGTCTGAATAAGGATGTACGCCTGTACCACGGAACCTCCAGGGCGGCCACGAGGATCATGTGGGGGAAAGGGACGCCACGGTATCGCGTTGCCGCGGGCCGCGGGGAGACCTACGGGGCGGTTGACGTCCACAGCGTGGCGCACGCAAGACGCAAGTTGACGTATCTCTTGACAGTACCGACAGCAGTGACGGCCCGCGACCGCAAGTGCAGCGGTGCGAAAGGGGGACAGACATGCCGATGAGAACCGGTGCAGACTGCTCCCTGCGGCGGCGGCCGGTCCACGATCCGGACCCCCGGCCGCTGAAGCAGCCCGGACGATCGTCCGGGGCGATAGATGAGAGGTGAGACTCGGTGAAGGGAACCGTGGGCGAGTTGGGGGAGTTCGGGCTCATCAGGGAGCTCACTTCCCGGCTCACCACCACTCCGGCGGTACGGCTCGGCCCCGGCGACGACGCCGCGGTCGTGTCCGCTCCCGACCGCAGGGTCGTGGCCAGTACGGACATCCTGTTGGAGGGACGGCACTTCCGTCGCGACTGGTCGACGGCGTACGACGTCGGCCGTAAGGCCGCCGCCCAGAATCTCGCCGACATCGCCGCCATGGGCGCCGTGCCCACCGCGCTGCTGCTCGGCCTGGTCGTCCCCGCCGAACTCCCGGTCACCTGGGCCGGCGAGCTGATGGACGGCATCCGTGACGAGTGCCAGGTCGCCGGCGCGGCCGTGGTCGGCGGCGATGTGGTGCGCGGCGAGACGATCACCGTCTCGATCACCGCACTCGGCGATCTGCGCAACCATGAACCGGTCACCCGGTCCGGCGCCCAGCCCGGCGACGTGGTCGCCGTCACCGGCTGGCTCGGTTGGTCCGCTGCCGGATACGCCGTGCTCTCCCGCGGCTTCCGCTCGCCCCGCGCCTTCGTCGAGGCCCACCGGCGCCCCGAGCCGCCGTACCACGCAGGGCCCGCGGCCGCCGGACTCGGCGCCACCGCGATGACGGACGTGAGTGACGGACTGGTCGCCGACCTCGGGCACATCGCCGAGGCCAGCAAAGTCCGGATCGATCTGCGCTCCGGACTCATCGACATCCCCTCGCAGATGTCCGACATCGGGCAGGCCGTCGGCGTGGACCCGCTGCAGTGGGTGCTGACCGGGGGAGAGGACCACGCGATCGTCGCCACTTTCCCGCCGGACGTGAAGCTGCCCGCCCGCTGGAAGGTGATCGGCGAAGTCCTCAACCCCTCGGCGCTGCCGCAGGTGACGGTCGACGGGGCGCCCTGGACCAGCAAGGGCGGCTGGGACCATTTCGGGGACATCGAGGACGCCCAGTAGCTTTCGGCGAATGCCCGTATCTGCTGCTGTACCCGCCCGTGTGCGCACCGTCGCCGGTTCCGGTTCCGGCGGCGGTGCGGGCGGTCGGGCCGGTCTGAAGACGACGCCGGCGTCGGTGTGCACGGAATGAGCGCGGGCATCTGCCCGGCGACCCCGATCGAAGCGGGCTTCCCGCTGGGCGCCGGAACCGGCCCCGTCGACCACGGCCGGCGGACGCACACCGTGTGAGGGCCCCAGGAGCGCAGCAAAAAGCCGGTCCACCGAGGTGGACCGGCTTTTTGGGCAACCGGAAGGCTGCGCTACGACGGGAACGTCAGCGCGCGACCTTGCCGGCCTTGATGCACGAGGTGCAGACGTTGAGCCGCTTCGGCGTCCGACCGACCACGGCACGCACGCGCTGGATGTTGGGATTCCAGCGACGGGACGTACGGCGGTGCGAGTGCGAAATGTTGTTGCCGAAGCCCGGCCCCTTGCCGCAGACGTCGCAGTTGGCAGCCACGGGTCACTCCAAAGACTTCAGGTGCACTTACAGTGAATTCCGGCGCGCCGGAATCATTTGACTGAAGTGGCGGCACCGGAGGAATGGCCCGACTCTCATCGGGCAACCGAAGCAGCATACAACGGCTGCGTCGGTAGAACGAAACTACCATGGGTTCCGCCGCCCCCTGTCCCGCCCCTGTCCCCGCCGGACCCGGCGCACGGGGCTACTCTGCGGTGCAGCCGGCCGCCCACGGCCGATTTCGAGGAGGACCGACAGGTGCCGCAGACCGCCGACGACATGGACGCCGTCGCGGTGCGTACCTGGTGCTCACTGGCCCTGGAGGCACTGGGCCGGGAGCGCGAGGCGATCGACGCGATCAACGTCTACCCCGTCGCCGACGGGGACACCGGTACGAACCTCTATCTCACCGTGGAGTCCGCGACCCAGGCCGTCGAAGCGGTCTTCGCCGCACATGAGACCGGTACGACCGTGCCCGTCGCCGCCGACGCGGTACGGGCCATGGCGCACGGAGCGCTGATCGGTGCGCGCGGAAACTCCGGCACGATCCTGGCCCAGCTGTTGCGCGGCATGGCAGGGGTGCTGGCCGACGGGCACGACGCGGACCATCTGCGCCGGGCGCTCACCAGGGCCGCCGCAGCCGCCAGGCAGGCCGTCGCCCACCCCGTCGAGGGCACCGTGCTGACCGTGGCCACCGCAGCCGCCGAGGCCGCCGGGCGCGCGGCGGACGACGCCGGAACCGCGGCGGTCGCACGGGCGGCTTACGAGGGGGCGCGGACAGCTCTGGAAGCGACCCCCGGACAGCTCGCCGTCCTCGGACGGGCGGGCGTCGTGGACGCCGGCGGACGGGGCCTGGTGACGGTGCTCGGGGCGCTCGTCGAAGCGGTCTCCGGGCGGGCTCCCGAGCGCACATACGTGGCCGTGCCCGCGACCGTGGTCCCTGTGCCGCAGGACTGCGCGGAGGGCGGACCGGCCTTCGAGGTCATCTACCTGCTGGAGGCCACGGACGATGCCGTGGACCGGCTGCGGACCCGGCTCGACGGGCTCGGCGACTCGCTCGTGGTGGTGGGCGGCGACGGGCTGTGGAACGTCCATGTGCATGTCGACGACGCGGGTGCGGCGGTGGAGGCCGGTGTCGAGGCGGGGCGACCGTACCGCATCCGGATCACCCACTTCGGCGCGGACCGGGTGCACCCCCACACCGAACCCGTGCAGCGCGCGGTCGTCGTGGTGGTCCCCGGCGACGGGCTCCGCGGCCTGTGCAAGGAGGCCGGGGCGACGACGGTCCTGGCGCGCCCCGGGGAGCCGCCTGCCAGCGGCGAACTGGTCGACGCGATCCGCCGGGCGCACGCCCGCGAGGTGGTTCTGCTGCCCAACGACGCGGAACTGCGCCACACCGCAGCTGCTGCCGCCGAGCAGGCCCGCGCGGAGGGTGTCCGGGTCGCCCTGATCCCGACCCGGGCCGCCGTCCAGGGCATCGCGGCCCTCGCCGTCCACGAACCCGACCGCAGCTTCGACGAGGACGTGGTGGCGATGACCGCCGCGGCCGGTGCCACCCGCTACGCCGAACTGGCCGTCGCCGAGCGGCAGTCCTGGACCATGGCGGGTATCTGCCAGGCCGGTGACGTCCTGGGCCTGATCGACGGCGATGTCGCGGTCATCGGCGAGGACGTACCGGAAACGGCCCGGAACGTGCTGGACCGCATGCTGGCGGCGGGCGGCGAACTGGTCACCCTGGTCCTCGGCGAGGACGTCCCCGACAGCCTGGCCGACGAGCTGGAGGAGCACGTACGCGAGGGCTACCTGGCGGTCGACACGGTGGTGTACCGGGGCGGCCTCCAGTGCGCTCCGCTGCTGATCGGGGTGGAGTAGGGCGGCGCGCGGCCGGCGCGGGTGTCCTCAAGCACCGGACGGGCTTGATTTCTGCACCTGTGCGTCGGGCGCGCGGGTCGGAGACTGTCCTCTCCGACAGCGGATTCCGGAGTTCCGCGTGGCGCCCGGCGGACATCTGTCAGTGGTGTGGTGTGCAATGGATCGCGTGTCTGCGTTCGATGAACCCCTCAAGAAGCTGCTCGGCGGAGCCACCGCGAAGGTGATGGCCGAACACCTCGACCTGCATACGGTCGGTGATCTGCTGCACCACTACCCGCGGCGGTACGAGGAGCGCGGCCGGCTCACGGCGCTGACCGACCTTCCGCTGGACGAGCATGTGACGGTGGTCGCCCAGGTCGCCGACGCACGCATCATGATGTTCAACAACGGCCGCGGCAAGCGCCTCGAAGTGACCCTCACCGACGGCAACGGCCGCCTTCAGCTGGTCTTCTTCGGCCATGGCGTCCACAAACCGCACAAGGAGCTGTTGCCGGGCCGGCGGGCGATGTTCGCGGGCAAGGTCTCCGTCTTCAACCGGAAGATGCAGCTGGCCCACCCCACGTACCAGCTGCTGGACGCCGAGTCCATCGACGGGGCCGAGGCCACGGAGGCGGTGGACGCATTCGCCGGGCGGCTGCTGCCGATCTACCCGGCCTGCAAGCAGCTGGACTCGTGGCGGATCGCCAAGGCCGTCGACACCGTGCTGCCCAGCGCGCGGGAGGCCGTCGACCCGCTGCCGCCGAGTCTGCGCGAGGGCCGCGGGTTCACCCCGCTCCCGGAAGCGCTGCTGAAGGTCCACCGCCCGCAGACCAAGGCGGACATCGCACAGGCCAGGGACCGGCTGAAGTGGGACGAGGCCTTCGTCCTCCAGGTCGCGCTGGCCCGCCGCAGATACGCCGACACCCAGCTCCCGGCAGTGGCCCGCAGACCCAGGCCGGGCGGACTGCTCGACGCCTTCGACGCCAAGCTGCCCTTCACCCTCACCGAGGGACAGCAGAAGGTCTCCAAGGAGATCTTCGACGACCTGGCGACCGAGCACCCGATGCACCGGCTCCTCCAGGGCGAGGTCGGGTCCGGGAAGACCATGGTCGCGCTGCGCGCGATGCTCGGCGTCGTCGACGCGGGCGGGCAGGCCGCCATGCTGGCGCCCACCGAAGTGCTTGCTCAGCAGCACCACCGCTCCATCACCGAAATGATGGGCGAGCTGGCCGAGAACTGGGGACTGTGGCGCGAAGCGCCTCCTCAGGAGGGGCGGCGGCCGGGCGACGGGCGGGCGCCCGGCGGCTCCGAGCAGGGGACGAAGGTGGTGCTGCTCACCGGCTCCATGGGCGTCGCGGCCCGCCGCCAGGCCCTGCTCGACCTCGTGACCGGCGAGGCCGGGATCGTGATCGGCACACATGCGCTGATCGAGGACAAGGTGCAGTTCCACGACCTGGGCCTGGTCGTCGTCGACGAACAGCACCGCTTCGGGGTGGAACAGCGCGACGCCTTGCGCTCCAAGGGAAAGCAGCCGCCGCATCTGCTGGTCATGACCGCGACCCCCATTCCCCGTACGGTCGCCATGACCGTCTTCGGCGACCTGGAGACGTCCGTACTGGACCAGCTGCCGGCCGGCCGCTCGCCGATCGCCAGCCATGTCGTACCCGCCAAGGACAAGCCGCACTTTCTCAGCCGTGCCTGGGAACGGGTCCGCGAGGAAGTGGAGAACGGGCACCAGGCCTATGTGGTCTGCCCCCGCATCGGCGACGACGCCGAGGACGAGGCGGCGGGCAAGAAGGGGAAGAAGAAGGCGGCCGAGGAGGACAGCGAGAAGCGCCCGCCGCTCGCCGTCCTGGAGATCGCCGAACAGCTCGCCAAGGGTCCGCTCGCCGGTCTTCGCGTCGAGGTGCTGCACGGCAGGATGAGCCCCGACGACAAGGACGACGTGATGCGCCGCTTCGCCGCGGGCCAGGTCGACGTCCTCGTCGCCACCACCGTCATCGAGGTCGGGGTCAACGTCCCCAATGCCACCGCCATGGTGATCATGGACGCCGACCGGTTCGGGGTCTCCCAGCTCCACCAGTTGCGCGGCCGGGTCGGCCGTGGCTCCGCCCCTGGACTCTGTCTGCTGGTCAGCGAGGCCCACGAGGCCGGCCCCGCCCGCGCCCGGCTCTCCGCCGTCGCCGCCACCCTCGACGGCTTCGAGCTGTCCCGGATCGACCTCGAACAGCGCCGCGAGGGCGATGTCCTCGGCCAGGCCCAGTCCGGGGTCCGCTCCTCGCTGCGGATGCTCACCGTCATCGACGACGAGGAGATCATCGCCGCCGCCCGCGAGGAGGCCGCCACGATCGTCGCAGCCGACCCGGAACTGGAACACCTGCCCGAACTGCGAATCGCGCTGGACGCACTGCTGGACAAGGAGCGCGAGCAGTACCTCGACAAGGGGTGACAGGTGTGCGGGCCCCATCCGCCACGACGCCATATCGTGGGTGGCACGGCGCCGCAGCATCCTGTGGGCCACCCACGAACCGAGGATCAGACACCCATGACCCGCGTGATCGCCGGCTCGGCCGGCGGACGCCGCCTGGCCGTCCCGCCCGGCACCGGCACCCGCCCCACCTCCGACCGTGCACGCGAGGGCCTCTTCTCCACCTGGGAAGCCCTCCTGGGCAGCCTCCACGGCACCCGTATCGCGGATCTGTACGCGGGTTCCGGGGCCGTCGGCCTGGAGGCACTCTCCCGCGGCGCGGTCCACGCCCTGCTCGTCGAGGCCGACCCCAAGGCCGTCCGCACCGTCCGGGACAACGTCCGCACACTCGGCCTGCCCGGCGCCGAAGTCCGAACCGGCAAAGCCGAACAGATCGTGACGGGACCGGCGCCCGCGGAGCCGTACGACGTGGTGTTCCTGGACCCGCCGTACGCCGTGACCGACGACGATCTTGGCGAGATACTGCTCACACTCCGTGCCCAGGGGTGGCTCACAGCCGACGCCCTCGTCACCGTGGAACGCAGCACCAGAGGCGGAGAATTCAACTGGCCCAAGGGATTCGAGCCACTGCGGGCCCGTCGCTACGGCGAGGGAACGCTTTGGTACGGTCGCGCCGCCTCTACGTGCGAAGACGCACGATGACCGGACCGGAGAGCGAGGGAACCAAGTTGCGCCGCGCCGTTTGTCCGGGGTCATTCGACCCCATCACCAATGGACACCTCGACATCATTGGCCGCGCCTCGAAGCTGTACGACGTCGTACATGTCGCGGTGATGATCAACCAGTCCAAGAAGGGCCTGTTCACGGTCGACGAGCGGATCGACCTGATCCGCCAGGTCACCGCGGACTTCGGCAACGTCGAGGTCGAGTCCTTCCACGGTCTCCTGGTCGACTTCTGCAAGCAGCGCGACATCCCGGCGATCGTGAAGGGCCTGCGGGCCGTCAGCGACTTCGACTACGAGCTGCAGATGGCCCAGATGAACAACGGCCTCTCCGGCGTCGAAACGCTCTTCGTGCCGACCAATCCCACCTACAGCTTCCTGTCGTCCTCCCTGGTCAAGGAGGTCGCCACCTGGGGCGGCGACGTCTCCCACCTGCTGCCCCCGGTGGTCCATGAAGCCCTCACCGAACGTCTCGCTCAGCGCTGAAGAACTGACGGACCGTCACCAGGTGTCGGGCGGGCGCCGACTGGCCGTACAGTCGTCCCGTCCGTCTCCAAATCGGCTGTAGAGAGTGGCGAGCACACGGTGGACGTGCAGAAGAAGCTCGACGAGATCGTCGAGGCGGTCGGGAGCGCCCGGTCCATGCCCATGTCGGCTTCGTGCGTGGTCAACCGCGCCGAGCTGCTCGCGATGCTCGAAGAGGTGCGCGAGGCCCTGCCCGGCTCGCTCGCCCATGCCCAGGAGCTCATCGGCGGCCGGGAGCAGATGGTCGAGCAGGCCCGTCAGGAGGCCGAGCGGATCATCGAGACCGCACACGCGGAACGCACCTCGCTGATCTCCGGGACCGAGGTCGCCATGCAGTCCCGCAGCGAGGCCGACCGCATTCTCGGCGAGGCCCGTCGGGAGGCCGAGGAGGTCCGCGCCGAGGCCGACGAGTACGTCGACAGCAAACTCGCCAACTTCGAGGTCGTCCTCACCAAGACCATCGGCTCCGTCGACCGGGGCCGCGAGAAGCTCCTCGGCCGTGGCCAGGCCTTCGACGAGCAGGGATACGAGGACCCGGACTTCGCCGAGGCACCCGAGCGCAGCACCGACCCTGCCACGCTCCAGCGCCGTGCGGACGAGTACGTCGACACCAAGCTCGGCGCCTTCGAGGCCGTGCTCGCCAAGACCCTGGAGGCGGTCGGCCGCGGCCGGCAGAAGCTGCACGGCCGGGTCGCCACCGATGAACTCGGCGCGCACGTGGCCGCCCAGGACGCGGCGGGCAATCAGGGGCACATGAGCGACGAGGACCACTGGGCCGGCCTCGCCGAGATCGCCACCCCGGAGCCGCAGCCGGTGCACCAGCAGGTCCAGCCGCACTTCCCCGCCCAGACCCAGCCGGGCTACGCGGAGACGTACGCGTACCAGGAGCAGCCGCAGCAGGACGTCTACGGGTACCAGCAGCAGCCGGACCCGTACGCCGCCTATCAGCAGCAGGGCTACGACCAGAGCCAGGCCCAGATCCCGGTCCAGGGGTACGACGGCTGGCAGCAGCAGGCCGTACAGCCCCAGCAGGCGTTGCAGCCGCAGGGCGAGAGCGCCCTCGACGAGACCAGCCTGTTCGACACCAGCATGATCGATCTGGACCAGCTCCGGCGGTACGAACAGGAGCGCTGACCGGGCGGCGCGGAGGCGGGGCGGACCGGATTGGGAGCTGAGCGGCGCGTCCAGTATCCTGGCTCTTCGGTCGCGCGTATGTCCGCGATCCCGGCTGCCCGTTTCGAATCCGAATCCGGTCGGCCCTCCCCACGATGCGCGATGCACATGACTTCGAAAGCAGGAAAAGCCCTGAACGGCCACCTCGACCACCGAAACCCCCTCGTGTTCGATACGCACGAGCTGGGTCGGCGTCCCGGTGCCCTCCAGCGGCTGACCCGCTCGGTGGACGCACCCGGTTCACCGGTCCTCGGCATCGACGGGGTCATCGGTGTGCCGGAAGGCGCACCCGTGGAGCTGGACCTCCGCCTCGAATCGGTCATGGAAGGGGTGCTTGTCACAGGCACCGCCCGTGCGTCGGCCGAGGGGGAGTGCGTAAGGTGTCTGGAGCCGCTGCGCCAAGAGGTCGTGGCGGACTTCCAGGAGATGTTCTCGTACCCTGACGCCGATGACCGGGGCCGCAGCAAAGCGGAACCGGCCGACGACGCCGAGGACGACGAGGACAGGCTCTTCATCGAGGACGGCCTGTTCGACCTCGAGTCAGTGCTGCGCGATGCGGTGGTGCTCGCACTGCCGATGCAGCCGGTGTGCCGGGAGTCCTGTGCCGGTCTGTGTTCCGAATGCGGAATCAGGCTGGACGAGAACCCCGGTCACCACCACGATGCCGTCGACATCCGTTGGGCGGCATTGCAAGGACTCGCCGACACCGTTCAGGACGGCGAGAAGGACAACATGGGCGGCGCCGAAGCGGGCGTCGACGAGAAGCAGGAGAAGTAGCCGTGGCTGTTCCGAAGCGGAAGATGTCGCGCAGCAACACGCGCCACCGCCGGTCGCAGTGGAAGGCTGCGGTCCCCACCCTGGTTTCGTGTGAGCGTTGCCAGGAGCCGAAGCTGCAGCACATCGCGTGCCCCAGCTGCGGCACGTACAACAAGCGCCAGGTCCTCGAGGTCTGAGCGGCTGGTGAGAGGCCCGATGTCTGAGTTGTCCAACGCCAAGAAGCAGGCAGACAACGTCAACACAGCCTCGTCCCACACGCTTCTGGAAGGGCGGCTCGGGTATCACCTCGAGTCCGCCCTTCTGGTGCGTGCGCTGACCCATCGTTCGTATGCATACGAGAACGGCGGTCTGCCCACCAACGAGCGGCTCGAATTCCTCGGGGATTCGGTGCTCGGCCTGGTGGTCACGGACACGCTGTATCGCACCCACCCCGACCTGCCCGAAGGCCAGCTGGCCAAGTTGCGGGCCGCGGTGGTCAACTCGCGTGCACTTGCGGAGGTGGGCCGCGGCCTCGAACTCGGCTCCTTCATCCGGCTCGGCCGCGGTGAAGAGGGCACGGGCGGCAGGGACAAGGCGTCCATCCTCGCCGACACGCTTGAAGCGGTGATCGGCGCGGTCTACCTCGACCAGGGTCTCAGCGCGGCCTCGGAGCTGGTCCACCGGCTCTTCGACCCGCTGATCGACAGGTCCTCGAACCTCGGCGCCGGCCTGGACTGGAAGACCAGCCTCCAGGAACTCACCGCGAGCGAGAGCCTCGGAGTCCCCGAGTACCTCGTCACGGAGACCGGCCCGGACCACGAGAAGACCTTTACTGCTGCTGCTCGCGTCGGTGGTGTCTCGTACGGCACCGGCACCGGCCGTAGCAAGAAGGAAGCGGAGCAGCAGGCGGCGGAGTCCGCCTGGCGCGAGATCAGCGCCGCCGCGGAGGCGCGGGAGGCTGCGGCGAAGGCCGCTGCCGACGGAGGGGCCGCCGACACCCCTGCCAACCCGTCGCCGTCCACGGACGTCGCTCCGGCCTGACCCGAGAGCCCCTCGGTGCCCTGCGCACCGAGGGGTTTTTCCTGCCCGGATATTCTTTTCATCTCTCCAGTTCACTTCTCCAGGAGCGACACCGTGCCCGAGCTGCCCGAGGTCGAAGTCGTACGACGCGGTCTTGAACGCTGGGTCACCGGCCGCAGGGTCGGCGACGTCGAGGTGCTGCACCCGCGTGCGGTCCGCCGCCATCTCGCGGGCGGCGTGGACTTCGCGGCCCGGCTCGGCGGCGCCCGCTTCGGAACGGCCATGCGCCGCGGCAAGTACCTCTGGGTGCCGCTGAACGATGCGTCCAGCTCACTGCTGGGCCACCTCGGCATGAGCGGTCAGCTGCTCGTACAGCCGCAGGACACCCCCGACGAGAAGCATCTTCGTGTCAGGATCCGCTTCGACGACTCGCTCGGCACCGAGTTGCGCTTCGTCGACCAGCGGACCTTCGGCGGGCTCTCTCTCCACGAATGTGCCGCCGACAGCACGGACGGGCTGCCCGACACCATCGCGCACATCGCCCGCGACCCCCTGGACCCGGCGTTCGACGACGACGCCTTCCACACCGCGCTGCGCCTGCGCCGTACGACGGTCAAGCGCGCCCTGCTGGACCAGTCGCTGATCAGCGGCGTCGGCAACATCTACGCGGACGAGGCGCTCTGGCGCACGAAGCTGCACTACGACCGGCCCACCGCGTCCCTGACCCGGCCCAGGTCGGCCGAGCTGCTCGGCCACGTCCGTGACGTGATGAACGCGGCGCTCGACCAGGGCGGCACCAGCTTCGACAGCCTCTACGTCAATGTGAACGGCGAGTCCGGCTACTTCGACCGCTCGCTCGACGCGTACGGGCGAGAGGGCGAGCCCTGTCACCGCTGCGGTACGCCGATGCGCCGCCGCCCGTGGATGAACCGCTCCAGCTACTTCTGCCCGCGCTGCCAGCGACCGCCGCGCACGGCTTCCTAGGCGCCGGCCTCCGGACTCGGGTGGGCCTCGTCGTAACGGTCACGGGCCTGGAGCACCTCGGGCATCCGGCCCTCGACGAGCTCGATCAGTCCGAGCAGCCGCTCGGCGACCTGCCGGCCCAGAGACGTCAGCTCGTAGTCGACGCGCGGCGGATTGGTCGGCTGGGCCTCGCGGTGGACCAGACCGTCCCGCTCCAGGGCGTGGAGCGTCTGCGAGAGCATCTTCTCGCTCACCCCGTCGACCCGGCGACGGAGTTCGTTGAAGCGGAAGCTGCCCTCGTACAGCGCTCCCAGCGTCAGACTGCCCCAGCGCCCGGTGACATGCTCCAGGGTGCCGCGTGAGGGGCACTGCCTGGAGAACACATCAAAAGCGAGCGCGTCCAGACGGGTGTTCTCGTCCATGCCGACCAGCGTACGCCCGCACAGCGCTTACCACTGGGTTGCGCTTTCTTGGGGTGAGCGTGCCGGGTAGTACTCAGAAGCCGAAGTCCTGGGTCCACCAGGGGCCGCCCGCACCGAAGTGCACGCCGACGCCGAGGGTCTTGTAATCGCAGTTGAGAATGTTTGCCCGATGGCCGTCACTGTTCATCCAGGAGTCCATCACGGCCTGCGCGTCGGCCTGGCCGCGGGCGATGTTCTCGCCGCCGAGCCCCCGCACGCCGGCCTTCGAGGCGCGGTCCCATGGGGTCCGGCCATCGGGGTCGGTGTGGTCGAAGAAGCCGCGGGCAGCCATGTCGTCGCTGAAGTCCTGGGCCAGCGAGGCCAGCGAGGTGCTTGCCGTCACGGGGCTGCAGCCGACCTTCGCGCGCTCCTGGTTGACCAGGGCGAGCACAGCGGCCTGCGCTGAGCCTGCGGCGGCCGGCGTCGGCTCCACGGACCTGCGGGCGGCCGGAGTGGAGGCCGCGGCTGTCGGCGCGGCCGACGACTTCTCGACCGTGGCCGGGGCAGTGCTCTTCCCGGCTTCCGTCGCAGCGGACTCGGACGACGCCGGAGACTCGGACGGCTTCGCCCGCCCGGTCGGTCCGGACGTCTTCGACGGGGAGTCGGACGACGGGAACCCGGTGGGAGACTTCGCCTTCGTCGCGCCGTCGGCGCGCCCGACGCCGCGTCCGGCCGCGGCGTCGCGGTCGGCAGGGGCAGTGGTGGAGGCGCCCTGGGTCAGCAGATCCGGGGCTCCCTTGGTACGCACCTGGTCGGCAGCCGTACCGCCGCCGACCGTGTAGGTGTCGCCGCCGGGCAGCAGACCGGAGGCGACCGCCACAGCCCCCACGGCAAGGGCCGCGGACGCGCCGATCAGTCCCGTACGAACAGGTATCCCGGACCGCTTCCTGCGGCGCGCACCCCGGTGCCGGCCTGCGTCCCCCGCCGCCTGGGACTCAGCGGCAGGAGCTGCGGCGGAGCGTCGATGGCGTCCCATCTGCTGAGCCCTTCTGACGGTCTGGACGCCGCTCTCGGCGTCAACATGCTTCACCCGATGGGGTGAAGCTATTGCGACGGGACTGTAGCCCATGCTCTATCGGCGGGAAGTGCTCCGAGAGCAATTGGCCGGTTAGCGTTCGGGCATGAACGAAGATGTACGGCTCACCGCCTGGGTACGCGGCCGAGTACAGCAAGTAGGGTTCCGCTGGTTCACCAGGGCAAATGCTCTGGAGATCGGTGGCCTCACCGGATTCGCCCTGAATCTCGACGACGGCAGGGTGCAGGTCGTCGCCGAGGGCCGACGTGAGAATTGCCACCGTCTGCTGGAATGGCTGCGCTCGGACGACACACCCGGGCGCGTTGACGGAGTCACTGAGATCTGGGACACCCCGCGCGGCGGATACGAGGGCTTCGCGATCCGCTGATCCGGGTTCGGTCCGGGGCCGTCACGAGAGACTGTGTTCGGACCGTGTTCGACGGGCGGCGCGAGGTGACGGAGAGGGCGCTCATCTGCGTACACATGAAATGACCTGCGGAATGACCGGGTGGTTGCCAAGATTCGGTTGGCGTGCCAGGCTGCGGCAGTAAGGATGATCTCCACGCCCCCGAGGGTCCCGCAGGAGAGTCGCGCCGCATGATCGTCAAGCCGCGCGCCCCCGGGCCGCCCGTCTCTACAGGGCGTGATCGTGTTGACCGTCAAACTTTTTGGTGAGACGCTGAAATCCCCGCGCACCTTAGCTGTTTGGCAGAGCTGTTTGGCAGCAGAACAGCAGTGAATACAGAGCACTGCCGAGCACCGCGGGTGCGATTCCCTCACGACCCACACCGCATCGGTCGGTCACTCAGTGTGGAGGACCATCCATCATGGCAAAGGCGCTTCTCGGTTACGTCGGCGGTTCCGACCCGCGACTCCTCGCCGAGATGCGACGGCTCCAGCAGCGCGTCCAGGACCTCGAATCCGAGCTCGTACGGATTCAGGACGAGAACGACGCACTCAATGCCGCCGCCCAGCACCAAGAGTCGCTGCTCGACAGCATCGACATCGACGTACCTCAGGCGGAGCCGGCGCTGACCTGACCGATGGCCCCCAGGGCCGGTCGGGCTGTCCGCGTCAGCCGTCCGAGATCATCACCCGGATCGTCGCCGGATCATCGAAGATCACTGCTCTTGATCTGTCACCACCGTGACATGTCCTTGATCCGTCATGCGCTGCACCAGTAACACCGCACACGTAACACCGCACAAGATTCACAAGGGGCGCTTCGGCGTCCCTTCTTTCTTTTCTGCTCGGACCTGTGCGGGACCCACCCCGGACGTACACCCCTTCCCTTACCGTCTGATGTGCCCTGCACCTTCATCAGCGAAACCGAGAGTGAAAGGTAGAGTCCGGCGGCGTGCACCTCAAGGCTCTGACCCTGCGTGGTTTCAAATCGTTCGCCTCCGCCACGACGCTGCGGTTCGAACCGGGTATCACGTGCGTCGTCGGTCCCAATGGGTCGGGCAAGTCCAATGTGGTGGATGCGCTCTCCTGGGTCATGGGGGAGCAGGGTGCCAAATCCCTGCGCGGCGGCAAGATGGAAGATGTGATCTTCGCCGGCACCACCGGGCGGCCGCCGCTCGGGCGGGCGGAAGTTTCGCTGACCATCGACAATTCCGATGGCGCACTGCCTATCGAGTACGCCGAAGTGACGATCACTCGGATCATGTTCCGCAACGGCGGCAGCGAATACCAGATCAATGGCGACACCTGCCGGCTCCTGGACATCCAGGAACTCCTCTCGGACTCCGGTATCGGCCGCGAGATGCATGTCATCGTCGGCCAGGGCCAGCTGGACTCCGTACTCCATGCCGATCCGATGGGGCGGCGCGCATTCATCGAGGAAGCCGCGGGCGTGCTCAAGCACCGCAAGCGGAAAGAGAAGGCGCTGCGGAAGCTGGACGCGATGGGGGCCAATCTGGCCCGCGTCCAGGACCTGACCGACGAGCTGCGACGGCAGCTGAAACCTCTGGGCCGGCAGGCGGCCGTGGCGCGCCGGGCCGCCGTCATCCAGGCCGACCTGCGCGACGCCAGGCTGCGGCTGCTCGCCGACGACCTGGTGCGGCTGCACACCGCACTGCGCAGCGAGATCGCCGACGAAGCGGCGCTCAAGCAGCGCAGGGAGGCCGCGGAGGCAGAGCTCAAGTCCGCCCTGGCGCGCGAGGCGGAGCTGGAGGACGAGGTGCGGCGGCTGGCGCCGCGGCTGCAGCGGGCCCAGCAGACCTGGTACGAGCTGTCGCAGCTGGCCGAGCGGGTGCGCGGCACGATCTCGCTGGCCGATGCCCGGGTGAAGAGCGCCGGCGCCGCCCCCGAGGAGGAGCAGCGCGGCCGGGATCCTGAAAGCATGGAGCGCGAGGCCGCCCGGATCCGTGAGCAGGAGGCGGAGCTGGAGGCCGCGCTGGAGGCGGCGGAACACGCACTGGAGGACACCGCCGCCCACCGGGCCGAACTGGAAAGGGAGTTGGCGGCCGAGGAGCGCAGGCTCAAGGATGCCGCCCGTGCCATCGCGGACCGCCGCGAAGGGCTCGCCCGGCTGAACGGACAGGTCAACGCGGCCCGCAGCCGCGCCGGTTCGGCACAGGCGGAGATCGACCGGCTGGCCGCTTCGCGCGACGAGGCGCAGGAGCGGGCGGTCGCCGCGCAGGAGGAGTACGAACAGCTCAAGGCCGAGGTCGAGGGCCTGGACGCGGGCGACGTGGAGCTGGGTGAGCGGCACGAGGCAGCCAAGCAGGAACTCACGGAGGCGGAGGCGGCGCTCTCCGCGGCCCGGGAGGCAGCCACCTCCGCCGAGCGGAAACGTGCGGCGGTCGCGGCCCGCCATGAGGCACTTGCCCTCGGTCTGCGCCGCAAGGACGGCACCGGTGTGCTGCTCGGTGCGCGGGACCGCCTGTCGGGCCTGCTCGGCCCGGCCGCGGAACTCCTGACGGTGGCGCCGGGGCATGAGGTGGCGGTGGCGGCGGCACTGGGCGCGGCGGCGGACGCGGTCGCTGTGACGGATCCGGCCACGGCAGCGGACGCGATCCGGTTGCTGCGCAAGCAGGACGCGGGGCGGGCGGCGCTGCTGTTGGGCGGGGCGCGGGGTGGGCTGCCTGATCAGGGTGGCGCTGGTGGGATCGCTGGTGCCTCTGGTGCCTCTGGTGCCTCTGGTGCCGATGGGGGCGATGTGGCCGGAGCGCCCGCCGGGGGTCCGCACGCAGTGGCCGACCTCGTCCGCGGGCCCGTCGAACTGGTGGGCGCCGTACGGAGGCTGGTGCGGGACATGGTGGTCGTCGGCACCCTGGAGGATGCGGAGGATCTCGTCGCCGTACACCCGGAACTGACGGCTGTGACTGCCGAGGGGGACATCCTCTCGGCCCACTTCGCGCACGGCGGTTCCGCCGGGGCGCCGAGCCTCCTCGAAGTGCAGGCATCGGTTGACGAGGCCGCCACTCAGCTGGAGGAACTGGCCGTGCGGTGCTTGGAGTTGACCGAGGCCCAGCGGCTCGCGGGGGAGCGGCGCAGCGCGAGCGCCGGGCTGGTAGAGGAGTTGGGGGAGCAGCGGCGGGCCGCCGAACGGGAGAAGTCGGGGGTGGCCCAGCAGCTCGGGCGGCTCGCCGGGCAGGCCCGTGGCGCCGCGGGCGAGGCCGAGCGGATGACCGCGTCCGCCGCCCGCGCCCAGGAGGCGCTGGAGCGGGCGACGGAGGAGGCCGAGGAGCTGGCCGAGCGGCTGCTCGTCGCCGAGGAGATGCCGGTCGAGGAGGAGCCGGACACCTCCGTACGCGACCGGCTCGCCGCCGACGGTGCCAACGCCCGCCAGACCGAGATGGAGGCCCGCCTCCAGGTGCGTACCCATGAGGAGAGGGTCAAGGGACTCGCGGGCCGCGCGGACTCCCTCGACCGGGGCGCCCGCGCCGAACGCGAGGCCCGTGCCCGCGCCGAGCAGCGCCGCGCCCGACTGCGGCACGAGGTGGCGGTGGCCTCCGCCGTCGCGTCCGGCGCCCGTCAGCTGCTGGCCCATGTCGAGGTGTCCGTCGTACGTGCCGAACAGGAGCGGGTCGCGGCCGAGGCGGCGAAGGCGGAGCGGGAGCGGGAACTGGCGGCCGAGCGCAACCAGGGCCGCGAGCTCAAGAACGAGCTGGACAAGCTCACCGACTCCGTCCACCGCGGCGAGGTGCTCGGTGCCGAGAAGCGGCTGCGGATAGAGCAGCTGGAGGCGAAGGCACTGGAGGAGCTGGGCGTCGAGCCGGCCGGGCTGGCCGCCGAGTACGGCCCCGACCAGCTCGTACCGCCGTCACCGGCCGCCGAGGGCGAGGAGCTGCCGGAGGACCCGGAGCACCCGCGCAACCAGCCGAAACCGTTCGTCAGGGCCGAGCAGGAGAAGCGGCTGAAGTCGGCTGAACGGGCGTATCAGCAACTCGGCAAGGTGAATCCGCTTGCCCTTGAGGAGTTCTCGGCGCTGGAGGAGCGGCACAAGTTCCTCTCCGAGCAGCTCGAAGACCTGAAGAAGACCCGGGCCGATCTGATACAGGTCATCAAGGAGGTCGACGAGCGGGTCGAGCAGGTGTTCACCGAGGCGTACCGGGACACGGCCCGTGAGTTCGAGGGCGTCTTCTCGCGGCTCTTCCCGGGCGGCGAGGGGCGGCTCGTCCTGACCGACCCGGACAACATGCTCGCGACCGGTGTGGACGTCGAGGCCCGGCCGCCCGGCAAGAAGGTCAAGCGGCTCTCGCTGCTGTCCGGCGGGGAACGCTCGCTCACGGCGGTGGCGTTGCTGGTCTCGATCTTCAAGGCCAGGCCGAGTCCGTTCTATGTGATGGACGAGGTCGAGGCGGCGCTCGACGACACCAATCTGCAGCGGCTGATCCGGATCATGGAGGAGCTCCAGGAGAGCTCTCAGCTGATCGTGATCACTCACCAGAAGCGGACGATGGAGGTCGCCGACGCGCTGTACGGCGTCTCGATGCAGGGTGACGGCGTCTCCAAGGTCATCAGCCAGCGGCTGCGCTGAGCCTTTACCAAATCTTCAATACTTCAACTTACCTTTTGGGCGTTTCTGGGTAGATGTGCGGCAATGTGCAATCTTGACTTCGAAACTTGAACGCATAGTCTCTGCAACGTCGTCTTTATGTTCAAGTGGTGGCAGTTGTGAAGTTATGCGCCACTTGGAAGAGCTCGCCCCCCACAAGAGCTCGCCCCCCACCTGACGACGCGGCCAGGCATCAGGAGTACAAGTGACCAGCACATCGCAGGGACCGGCGTCCGGAGCCCGAGAGGCCCATCCGGACCACCTCGGCCATGTCATCTTCATCACGGCAGCCGCTGCGATGGGTGGCTTCCTGTTCGGCTACGACAGTTCCGTCATCAACGGCGCCGTCGAGGCGATCCGCAGCCGGTACGACATCGGCTCGGGAACGCTCGCCCAGGTCATCGCCATCGCCCTGATCGGCTGTGCGATCGGCGCGGCCACGGCGGGGCGCATCGCCGACCGCATCGGCCGAATCCGCTGCATGCAGATCGCCTCCGTGCTCTTCACCATCAGTGCCGTCGGTTCCGCGCTCCCGTTCGCGCTCTGGGACCTGGCGATGTGGCGCATCATCGGCGGCTTCGCCATCGGTATGGCCTCGGTGATCGGCCCGGCGTACATCGCCGAGGTCTCGCCGCCCGCCTACCGCGGCCGGCTCGGCTCCTTCCAGCAGGCGGCAATCGTCATCGGGATCGCCATCTCCCAGCTGGTCAACTTCGGCATTCTGCAACTTGCCGACGGAGATCAGCGCGGCAAGATCGGCGGCATCGAGGCCTGGCAGTGGATGCTCGGTGTGATGGTCGTCCCCGCCGTCCTGTACGGACTCCTGTCGTTCGCGATCCCCGAGTCGCCGCGGTTCCTTATCTCGGTCGGCAAGAAGGACCGGGCCCGGCAGATCCTCGAGGAGGTCGAGGGCAAGAACGTCGACCTCGACACCCGGGTGGCCGAGATCGAGACCGCCATGCACCGTGAGCACAAGTCCAGGTTCAAGGACCTGCTCGGCGGCCGCTTCGGATTCCTGCCGATCGTCTGGGTCGGTATCGGCCTGTCGGTCTTTCAGCAACTCGTCGGCATCAACGTGGCGTTCTACTACTCGGCGACGCTGTGGCAGTCCGTCGGCATCGACCCCTCGGACTCGTTCCTCTACTCGTTCACCACGTCGATCATCAACATCGTCGGTACCGTGATCGCGATGGTGCTGGTGGACCGGGTGGGCCGCAAGCCGCTCGCGCTGGTCGGTTCCACCGGTATGGCCATCGCCCTCGCCTTCGAGGCCTGGGCCTTCTCCGCCCACCTGGTAGACGGCAAACTGCCGCACACCCAGGGCATCGTGGCGCTCGTCGCGGCCCATGTGTTCGTGCTCTTCTTCGCCCTGTCGTGGGGTGTCGTGGTCTGGGTCTTCCTCGGCGAGATGTTCCCGAACAAGATCCGCGCCGCCGCGCTCGGCGTCGCCGCGTCCGCGCAGTGGATCGCCAACTGGGCGATCACCGCGAGCTTCCCGAGCCTGTCCGACTGGAACCTTTCGGGCACGTACATCATCTACGCATGCTTCGCCACGCTCTCGATCCCCTTCGTGCTCAAGTTCGTGAAGGAGACCAAGGGCAAGGCGTTGGAGGAGATGGGCTAATCCCCGCTGCCTCTCTCCTCGACCACGGAATGCCCCGGCCCGCACCCGCGCGCCGGGGCAGTTCCGGTGGTCCGGGTCAGCGCGCGACCGCCTCGCAGAACAGCCGCAGACTGCGCCACCCCTCCTCGACGGGCATCCCGCCGCACAGCGGATGCAGCACCAGGCTGTCCAGTTCCCCGGCCGCCCCGGCACACTCGTCCGGCGTGACGACCCGGTAGACCCCCTCGTCCCGCAACTCCGCCACCGTCGTCGCCGCCGAGCGCACGGCCGAGCGGATGTCCTTGGACTGCCAGGAGGCGTACGTACGAGCCTCGTGCAGGAAGTGCTCGCCGTACTCCGCCCAGGTCCGGTCCGGGTTCTCGGACACATGCAGCAGCGGCGTCTCGGCCGACGGCATCATGCAGAAGCCGTCCGTCCCGAATTCCGCACGCTGCTCGTGGTAGTACGCCTCCAGTTCCGGCAGATGCGCGCTCGGGAAGAACGGCAGCCCGAACCGGGCGGCCCGCCGCGCCGCCGCCCGCGAGCTGCCGCCCACCAGCAGCAGCGGATGCGGCTGGGTGTACGGGCGTGGCGTGATCCGGACCGTACGGCCCCGGTACGGGAACGGCTCCCCGGTCCACGCCTGCAACAAAGTCTCCAGGAGCTCGTCCTGGAGCCGGCCGCGCCTGCCCCATTCGACACCCGCCTGTTCGTACTCCTCGGGCCGGTAGCCGATCCCCGCCACCGTGACCAGCCTGCCCGCGCTCAGCAGGTCCAGGACCGCGATGTCCTCGGCCAGCCGCAGCGGGTCGTGCAGGGGGCCGATGATCGCCGAGACGGTGACCGCGATCCGGCGGGTGGCGCCGAAGACCGAACCCGCGAAGACGAAGGGGGAGGGCAGCCAGGAGTTGGCGGCGCCGTGGTGCTCCTCGGTCTGTACGGTGTCGACGCCGTGCCCGTCGGCGTACGCGGCCATCTCCAGCGCGGCGCGATACCGGGCCGAGAGCGACTCGGGGGTGGCATCGGGATCGACGAGATTGAACCGGACCACTGTGAAGGCCATGACACTTGTCCCCTGCGTCGGGCGGACTCGGCGAGGCGGGACATTAGCTGACGCTGCGTCAGAAGTGTAGAGGCGCGACGTCTCCGGGCCGTTCCCGGCCGGTGGGGCGCGGCAGGATCGCGTACAGCGCGGCGGACACGGCGATCGTGGCCGCCCAGCCCAGTCCGTGGCGCCCGATCCAGGTGGCGGCGAGCGGGCCGGAGAACCACTCCACACCGGTGAAGAGCAGGCCCATCACCAGGCCCACGCTCCACGCGGTCACGGCGGTCACGGCGAATCCTCCGGTGTACCAGTAGGCGCTGGCCGGTGTGGTGTCCAGGAGTGCCGCGGGATCGTACGTACGCCCCCGCAGCTGATCCACGCCGAAGACCCCGATCCATGCCGAGAACGTCACCGCGAGCAGCGTCAGAAAAGAAACGAAGGAATCCAGGAAACCCGACGCCGTCATCATCAGCAACGAGCCCAGAAACAGACTGATGGCGGCATTCACCCCGACCGCCCACGCGCGGGGGATCATGAATCCCAGCGACTGTGCGGTGAATCCGGCGGAATACATCGACATCGCATTGATCAGCACCATGCCGACCACGGCGATCAGCAGATACGGCACCGAGAGCCAGTCCGGCAGCAGGGGGCCGATGAACGAGACCGGATCCTGGGTGACAGCCAGGCCCGGCGTGGCGACCGCCATCACGGAGCCCATCAGCACCATCGGCAGAAACACGATCCCGGCACCGCCCACGGTCGCCACGATCATCGCCCGGCCGGACGCGGTGCGCGGCAGATAGCGGGCGAAGTCGGGGCCGGTCGGAACCCAGCTGATCCCGCCGGCCGCCAGTGTGCCGACTCCGGCGATCATCATCGCCGTGGGGCCGGCGGGCCTGTCCAGGACGTCTCGCCATTCGGTCCGGCCGATGAGGTGGATCAGTACGAGGACGCTGAAGCCTCCGAAGAGATACGCCGACCAGGTGGAGCACACCCGCAGGGCGCGCACGCCCAGCCCCGACACCAGGAAGCTGCTCCCCACGAAGGTGAGCAGGGTCGCCGTGATCAGGGTGTTGCCGCTCTCGATGGAGAAGAGCAGATTCAGTACGGCGAGCAGGGCGTAGGCGCCGGTCACCGCGTTCACCGTCTCCCAGCCCCAGCGGGCGATCCAGATCAGCGCACCGGGCAGCAGATTGCCGCGCTGGCCGAAGACGGCCCGGGAGAGTGCCATGCCGGGAGCCCCGCCCTGCTTGCCCGCGATCGAGACCAGGCCGACCAGTCCGAAACTGACGACCGGTGCCGTGATCGCGACGGCCAGCACCTGCCAGAAGTTCAGCCCGTTGAAGACGACGAGTCCCGCCCCCATGGTGAGCAGCAGCACGGTCAGGTTCGCGCCGACCCAGGTGGGGAAGAGGGTCCGGACCCGGCCGGTGCGCTCGCTGTCGGGGACGGGTTCCAGGCCACGGGTCTCCACAGGCAAGATCGTACCTTTGCCGCCAAAAGGCGCATAACTCCCAAAAGGATTCGTGGGTGATCCTTCGGGGCGGCACCCCGCGGCGGACGTGACTGATACTGGGTGGGTTATGGAATTCGTCATCCTTGCTGTAGTCATCGCCCTGGTCGCGGTCGGCGTGATCAGCGGGCTCGTGGTCAGCAGCCGCAAGAAGAAGCAGCTGCCCCCGGCACCGTCGAGCACGCCGACCATCACTCCTCCCGCCGAGCCCCATGTCGGCGAGGAAGCCGAGACGCCGCGCGAGGAACCGCGCCGCACCATCGAGGAGGTCGGTCCCCCTTCGGTCGAGGCTCCCGCCGAGGAAGCCCCCGAGGCCGTCGAGCCGGAGGCGCCCGCCGCCCCCGCCCTTGAGGTGCCCGAGCCCACCGCGGGCCGTCTGGTACGGCTGCGTGCCCGGCTGGCCCGCTCGCAGAACTCCCTCGGCAAGGGGCTGCTCACGCTCCTGTCCCGCGACAACCTCGATGAGGACACCTGGGAGGAGATCGAGGACACCCTCCTCACCGCCGATGTCGGCGTCGCGCCCACCCAGGAACTGGTGGAGCGGCTCCGTGAACGCGTCCGCGTTCTCGGCACCCGTACCCCCGAAGGGCTGCGCTCGCTGCTGCGCGAGGAACTCCTCACCCTGCTCGGCACCGACTTCGACCGTGCGGTCAAGACGGAGAGCGGTGTCGACACCCCCGGTGTCGTGATGGTCGTCGGCGTCAACGGAACCGGCAAGACCACCACCACCGGCAAACTGGCCCGGGTGCTCGTCGCCGACGGCCGCAGCGTCGTGCTCGGTGCCGCCGACACCTTCCGGGCCGCCGCCGCCGACCAGCTCCAGACCTGGGGCGAGCGCGTCGGCGCCCGCACCCTGCGAGGACCCGAGGGCGGCGACCCGGCGTCGATCGCCTTCGACGCGGTGAAGGAAGGGATCGCCGAGGGCGCCGATGTCGTCCTCATCGACACCGCGGGACGGCTGCACACCAAGACCGGGCTCATGGACGAGCTCGGCAAGGTCAAGCGCGTCGTCGAGAAGCACGGACCGCTCGACGAGATCCTGCTCGTCCTCGACGCCACGACCGGACAGAACGGTCTGGTGCAGGCCCGGGTGTTCGCCGAGGTCGTCGACATCACCGGCATCGTGCTGACCAAGCTTGACGGCACCGCCAAGGGCGGCATCGTCATCGCCGTCCAGCGTGAACTGGGTGTACCGGTGAAGCTGGTCGGTCTCGGCGAGGGGCCGGACGACCTGGCTCCGTTCGAGCCTGAGGCGTTCGTGGACGCCCTGATCGGAGACTGACGCCTCGCGCGCCGACAACAGAGCCCGACCGCATGATGCAACTGCGGTCGGGCTCTTCGTCTTGCCGGGCTCTGCGCCCGGAATTGCCGGGCTCTGCGGCCGAGAGCGACCACCGATTGAGCAACCCCGACGGCTGGACCCCGCCTCCACGAAAGCGGCGGCGGTTCAGCCGCAAAGGGGCGCGCGATGGCAGCTGTACGCCAGCATGCCCAGCAGCAGCCGCGCCTGCGGCGGTGCGGCCGCCGTGTCCAGCACTGGCGGGCGCAGCCACCGGACCGGTCCCAGGCCGCCCTCGTCGGACGGCGGGGCAGTGATGTGGCAGCCGGGCCCCAGCGCCCGCAGGTCCAGACCCGCGTCGTCCCAGCCCATCCGGTACAGCAGCCGCGGGAGCTCGGCGGCGGCACCCGGGGCCACGAAGAACTGCGCCCGCCCGGCCGGTGTCACCGCGACCGGGCCGAGTGGCAGCCCCATCCGCTCCATGCGGACCAGGGCCCGGCGCCCGGCCGCTTCGGCGACGTCGAGGATGTCGAAGGTGCGGCCCACCGGAAGCAGCATCGAGGCGCCCGGCACCTGGGCCCAGGCCTCCGCCGCCGCGTCGAGCGTGGCCCCTGCGGGGACCTCGTGGGCGAAGTCCAGTGGATGGGCGCCGGGGGAGGAGCAGTTCGCCTCCCCGCACGAGCAGCGGCCGGCCGCGGCCCGCGCTCCCGGCGCGACGGCCCAGCCCCACAGCCCTGTGTACTCGGCCACTGCCGTGCACTCGGCCGTGCGGCCGCGGCGCCGTGAGCCGGTGCGCATCTCGCGGATGCCGCCGATCGTGAAGCCCATGCCCCCTCCAACGTGTCCGACTCGCCAGTGGTTACGACGTGGAGTCCAATCGTGACGCTCCGTCGTCGCTGTCGATCCGTGGCGCGCCGGTGCACTCGGAGTCTTGCGACATGTTCCATGCGCCCCGTCGTGCGTCACTGCGCCCACTGCTGATCGCCGTGTGTCAAGTGAATCGCGCCCGACGGCGGTGGCGTTCATTCGAAGGGGTGGCGAATGGTGGCGTTTCTGTAATCGCCCTCGCGAAGGCAGTGATCGTAGGATTACCGTCGGTACACGAACCGTGGAAGTATGTGCGCCCATGGGTATGCCGGAGGCAACCCGATTTCCTGTTCGATCGTGCGCAACCTCTGTATGGGCAGCATCGGATCAGGGCAATCTGATAGTGGTTCGCGCGACAGTATTCAGCGGATGGGGGCGTTCCAGTGAGTGGCAACGGCGCAGGCGATACGAATGCCGGTAAGCGCCCCAACGGGCAATTGGGCTCATGGTTCGTGCGCAGCGGCTGGTCAAAGGGTGAGCTGGCGCGGCAGGTGAACCGCCGGGCGCGGCAGATGGGCGCTCACCACATCAGCACCGACACCTCCCGGGTGCGGCGCTGGCTCGATGGTGAACAGCCGCGCGAGCCGATCCCGCGCATCCTCTCCGAGCTCTTCTCGGAGCGCTTCGGCTCCGTCGTCGCCATCGAGGACCTCGGACTGCGCGCGGCGCATCAGTCACCGTCCGTGTCCGGGGTCGACCTGCCCTGGGCGGGCCCGCAGACCGTCGCCCTGCTCAGCGAGTTCTCCCGCAGCGATCTCATGCTCGCCCGCCGCGGATTTCTCGGCTCCTCGCTCGCGCTCGCCGCAGGACCCGCCCTGATCGAGCCCATGCAGCGCTGGCTGGTACCCGTCGCCGCCACCGGACCCGCACAGCCGGAGTCGGCCGCCGCGGCCCGCCGGCCCTCCCGGCTCTCCAGCCCCGAGCTCGACCTGCTGGAGTCGACCACCGCGATGTTCCGCCAGTGGGATGCGCAGTGCGGCGGCGGACTGCGCCGCAAGGCCGTCGTCGGTCAGCTCCACGAGGTCACCGACCTGCTGCAGGAACCGCAGCCGGCGGCCACCGCGAAGCGGCTCTTCCGCTGCGCGGCCGAACTGGCGGAGCTGGCGGGCTGGATGAGCTACGACGTCGGCCTCCAGCCCACCGCCCAGAAGTACTTCGTCCTCGCGCTCCACGCCTCGAAAGAGGCCGGTGACAAACCGCTCGGTTCGTATGTTCTGTCCAGCATGAGCCGTCAGATGATCCACCTCGGACGGCCCGACGACGCCCTCGAACTGATCCATCTCGCGCAGTACGGCAGCCGGGACTGCGCCACTCCGCGCACTCAGGCCATGCTGTATGCGATGGAGGCTCGTGCGTACGCCAACATGGGCCAGCCCAGCAAGTGCAAACGAGCCGTCCGGATGGCCGAGGACACCTTCCTCGATGTCGGGATCGACGGTGAGCCCGAGCCCGACTGGATCCGCTTCTTCTCCGAGGCCGAGCTCAACGGCGAGAACTCCCACTCGTACCGCGACCTCGCCTATGTCGCGGGCCGCAGCCCCACGTACGCCACGCTCGCCGAACCCCTCATGAAGAAGGCCGTCCAGCTCTTCGGCGAGGACGACGAGCACCAGCGGTCGTACGCACTCAACCTGGTCGGCCTCGCCACCGTCCACCTCCTCCAGCGCGAGCCCGAGCAGTCCACGGTGCTGGCCGAGAAGGCGCTGCGCGTCGCCAAGAAGATCCGCTCCGAGCGCGTCAACACCCGGCTCCGCAAGACCGTCGACACCGCTGCCAGGGACTTCGGAGACATTCCCGAAGTCGCCAGGCTCACCGATCTCCTCACCGAGCAGCTGCCCGAGACCGCAGAAGCGGTCTGAGCAGCACCCCAGGACCCGGCCACGGCGACCACCCCGCACAGACCGACTTCGGCTCCCCCAATTGCCAGGTCAGCGGGTGGTCGGCGTGGCCGGTTCGCGTTGCCGTTCCCGTACGGGAGAGTCGTAACCGCACCGTATGCGGCCGCGGCTGCAGAGTAGGCCCGGCCCCGAATACGCCACGGCCGGTTCATGGCGACGTAACACACCGGACCTCTTCGTCACTATCGCGAAACACCGTGCGGCATCGGCGGAAACCGTGCTGGGCGAATCTCATGGCGCATAACCGGCCCGCACCTTTTCCCCAGTGGTCCCGCACGTGGTCCCGCTCTTATCGCCCGCACGCGGCCGCACCGACGACGAGGAGACGCCGATGCCCCCAGGCATCACGACGCTAGCCGCAGACGCCCCGACGCTGTCTGCCGCCAACACCGGGTTCATGCTCATCTGCTCCGCCCTGGTGATGCTCATGACCCCGGGCCTGGCCTTCTTCTACGGAGGCATGGTCCGCGTCAAGAGCACCCTCAACATGCTGATGATGAGCTTCATCAGCCTCGGGATCGTCACGATCCTGTGGGTGCTCTACGGATTCAGCCTCGCCTTCGGCACCGACATCGGCTCCGTCATCGGCTGGAGCTCGGACTACGTCGGCCTCAGCGGGATCGGTATCACCCAGCTCTGGGACGGCTACACGATCCCCGTCTACGTCTTCGCCGTCTTCCAGCTGATGTTCGCCATCATCACCCCCGCACTGATCAGCGGCGCCCTCGCCGACCGGGTCAAGTTCACCTCCTGGGCCCTGTTCATCACGCTCTGGGTCACCGTCGTCTACTTCCCCGTCGCCCACTGGGTCTGGGGCGCGGGCGGCTGGCTCTTCGAGCTCGGCGTCATCGACTTCGCCGGTGGCACGGCCGTCCACATCAACGCAGGTGCCGCGGCGCTCGGCGTGATCCTCGTCATCGGCAAGCGCGTCGGCTTCAAGAAGGACCCGATGCGGCCGCACAGCCTGCCGCTCGTCATGCTCGGTGCCGGACTGCTCTGGTTCGGCTGGTTCGGCTTCAACGCCGGCTCGTGGCTCGGCAACGACGACGGCGTCGGCGCGGTCATGTTCGTCAACACCCAGGTCGCCACCGCTGCCGCGATGCTCGCCTGGCTCGGTTACGAGAAGCTCCGCCACGGCTCCTTCACCACCCTCGGTGCGGCCTCCGGCGCGGTGGCGGGCCTCGTCGCCATCACACCTTCCGGCGGCGCGGTCAGCCCGCTCGGCGCCATCGCGGTCGGCGCCATCGCCGGTGTCCTGTGCGCCATGGCCGTCGGCCTGAAGTACAAGTTCGGCTACGACGACTCCCTGGACGTCGTCGGCGTCCACCTCGTCGGAGGTGTCGCCGGTTCCCTCCTCGTCGGCTTCTTCGCCACCGGTGGTGTCCAGTCCGACGCCAAGGGCCTCTTCTACGGCGGCGGCCTCGACCAGCTCGGCAAGCAGGCCGTCGGTGTCTTCGCCGTCCTCGCGTACTCTCTGGTCGTCTCCGCGATCCTCGCCCTCCTCCTGGACAAGACGATCGGGATGCGAGTCGACGAGGACGACGAGATCTCCGGTATCGACCAGGTCGAACACGCCGAGACCGCGTACGACTTCAGCGGAGCGGGCGGCGGCGCGGCCCCGCGCACCACGGCCTCCGCAACGGCACCGGGCACGACGGCAGCACCGCAGACGAAGAAGGTGGACGCATGAAGCTCATCACCGCAGTCGTGAAGCCACACCGTCTCGACGAGATCAAGGAGGCCCTCCAGGCCTTCGGCATCCAGGGCCTCACGGTCACGGAAGCCAGCGGATACGGGCGTCAGCGCGGCCACACCGAGGTCTACCGGGGCGCCGAGTACACCGTCGACCTCGTCCCCAAGATCCGTATCGAGGTCCTTGTCGAGGACGAGGACTCCGAACAGCTCATCGACGTTGTCGTGAAGGCCGCCCGAACCGGCAAGATCGGTGACGGCAAGGTCTGGAGCGTGCCGGTCGACACCGCGATTCGCGTACGAACGGGCGAACGCGGCCCGGACGCACTCTGACCCACGGTCCCGAAACGAAAGGCAGCCGGGTGACGAGCACCGAAGTGACCACCGAATCCGATGACTCGGAACCCAGCAGCTACGCGGCGGCCCGGCTGCGCCTCCTCCAGGAGAAGGCGCAGTCCGGGCCGCCGCGCCGTGCGGCCCTCGCATCGCTCACCGACGACTGGCTCACCACGCTGTTCACCGCCGCGGCCGAACAGACCGGCGTCCGCGGCGCCGCCCTCGTCGCCGTCGGCGGCTACGGCCGCGGCGAACTCTCCCCGCGCAGCGACCTCGACCTCCTGCTCCTGCACGACGGCAACGCCGACGCCGGGGCCATCGCCTCCCTCGCCGACCGCATCTGGTACCCCGTCTGGGACCTCGGCCTCGCCCTCGACCACTCCGTACGCACCCCCGCCGAAGCCCGGAAAACGGCCGGCGAGGACCTCAAGGTCCAACTCGGACTGCTCGACGCCCGGCCCGTCGCCGGAGACCTCGGCCTCGTCGCCGCCCTGCGCACCGCGATCCTCGCCGACTGGCGCAACCAGGCTCCCAAACGCCTCCCCGCCCTCGACGAGCTCTGCCGCGAACGCGCCGAACGCCAGGGCGAGCTCCAATTCCTCCTCGAACCCGACCTCAAGGAGGCCCGCGGCGGACTGCGCGACGCCACCGCCCTGCGCGCCGTCGCCGCCTCCTGGGTCGCCGACGCCCCCCGCGAAGGCCTCGTCGAAGCCCGTCGCGTCCTCCTCGACGCCCGCGACGCGCTCCACCTCACCACCGGTCGTGCCACCGACCGCCTCGCCCTTCAGGAGCAGGACCAGGTCGCCACCGCCCTCGGTCTCCTCGACGCGGACGCCCTGCTCCGCCAGGTGTACGAGGCCGCCCGCACCGTCTCCTACGCAACCGACGTCACCTGGCGCGAGGTCAACCGCGTCCTGCGCGCCCGCTCGGCGCGTCCCCGGCTCCGAGCGATTCTCGGTGGCGGCAGGACCGCCGCCACCGAACGCACCCCGCTCGCCGAGGGCGTGGTCGAGGCCGACGGCGAAGTCGTCCTCGCCCGCTCCGCCCGCCCCGAACGTGACCCCGTGCTCGTACTGCGCGCCGCCGCAGCGGCCGCCCAGTCCGAACTCCCGCTCTCCCGCCACGTCGTACGCCACCTCGCCACCGCCGCACGCCCGCTGCCGGTGCCCTGGCCCGCCGAGGCCCGTGAGGAACTCGTCACCCTCCTCGGCGCGGGCGAGGCCACCGTCCCCGTCTGGGAAGCACTCGAAGCCGAAGGACTGATCACCCGGCTGCTCCCCGACTGGGAACGCGTCCACTGCCGTCCCCAGCGCAACCCCGTCCACACCTGGACCGTCGACCGCCACCTCGTCGAAGCGGCCGTCCGCGCCTCCTCCCTCACTCGCCGCGTCGGCCGCCCCGACCTCCTCCTCGTCGCCGCACTCCTGCACGACATCGGAAAGGGCTGGCCCGGTGACCACTCCGTCGCCGGGGAGGTCATCGCCCGCGACATGGCGGCCCGGATCGGCTTCGACCAGCACGACGTGGGCGTCATCGCCACCCTCGTACGCCACCATCTGCTGCTCATCGAGACCGCCACCCGCCGTGACCTCGACGACCCGGCGACCGTGCGTTCCGTCGCCACCGCCGTCTCCACCACCTCCACCCTGGAGCTCCTGCACGCCCTCACCGAGGCCGACGCACTCGCCACCGGGCCCGCCGCCTGGTCCACCTGGCGCGCCTCCCTCGTCGCCGACCTCGTCAAACGCGTCGCCGCCGTGCTCGCCGGCCAGGCCCCGGAGGAACCGGAACCCGCCGCACCCAGTGCCGAACAGGAACGCCTCGCCATCGAGGCCCTGCGCACCGGCGAACCCGTCCTCGCCCTGCACGCCCAGGCCGAGACCCCGAACGAGGACGGCGAACCGGAACCCGTCGGCGTCGAACTCCTCATCGCCCTGCCCGACCGCCCCGGCGTGCTGCCCGCGGCGGCGGGCGTCCTCGCCCTGCACCGCCTCACCGTGCGAGCAGCCGATCTGCGGGCCGTGGAGCTCCCCACCGAGCTCGGTGAGGGCGAATCCGCCGACCTGCTGCTGCTCAGCTGGCGGGTCGCGGCCGAGTACGGCTCCCTGCCGCAGGCCACCCGTCTCCGCGCCGACCTCGTACGCGCCCTGGACGGCTCCCTGGACATCCGGGCCCGCCTCGCCGAACGCGAGGCCGCCTACCCGAGGCGGCGCGGGGTGAAGGCCCCGCCGCCGAGGGTGACGGTCGCGGCGGCCGGCTCACAGCTGGCGACGGTGATCGAGGTACGGGCCCAGGACGCCCCGGGACTGCTGCACCGGATCGGCCGGGCGCTGGAGCAGTGCGAGGTACGGGTGCGCAGCGCGCATGTTTCGACGCTGGGGGCGAACGCGGTGGACGCTTTCTACGTCACGGACACGGACGGTGAGCCGCTGCCCGAGGTACGGGCCGCGGAGGTGGCCCGGGAGGTCGAGAAGGCCCTGGGCTGAGCCCCGCTGCCGCGCCCACAGGCCCTCGTCCGCCAGTGAGATCCGGGCGAGGGCTTTGTGTTTCCCGGGGTCCGGATACCCTTGGGGACGACTGACCTGCCCCGCCCCCGACCCTGAGGACCGACGAGCGCCGTGTTCGATACTCTCTCCGACCGCCTTAGCGCGACTTTCAAGAACCTCCGGGGCAAGGGCCGCTTGTCCGAGGCGGACATCGACGCCACGGCCCGCGAGATCCGTATCGCCCTGCTCGAAGCGGATGTCGCGCTGCCCGTCGTCCGCGCCTTCATCGGCAACGTCAAGGAGCGGGCGCGCGGCGTCGAGGTCTCCCAGGCGCTGAATCCCGCCCAGCAGGTCGTCAAGATCGTCAACGAGGAGCTCGTGGGCATCCTCGGCGGCGAGACCCGGCGGCTGCGGTTCGCCAAGAACCCGCCCACCGTGATCATGCTCGCCGGTCTCCAGGGTGCCGGTAAGACCACCCTGGCCGGAAAGCTCGGCCTCTGGCTCAAGGGCCAGGGCCACTCCCCGCTGCTCGTCGCCTGTGACCTCCAGCGCCCCAACGCCGTGAACCAGCTCAGCGTCGTCGCCGACCGCGCCGGTGTCGCGGTGTACGCGCCGCAGCCGGGCAACGGCGTCGGTGACCCGGTCCAGGTCGCCAAGGACTCGATCGAGCACGCCCGCTCCAAGCAGTACGACGTCGTGATCGTCGACACTGCCGGCCGCCTCGGCATCGACCAGGAGCTGATGCAGCAGGCCGCGGACATCCGCGACGCCGTCAGCCCCGACGAGATCCTCTTCGTCGTCGACGCGATGATCGGCCAGGACGCGGTCAACACCGCCGAGGCCTTCCGCGACGGCGTCGGCTTCGACGGCGTGGTGCTCTCCAAGCTCGACGGTGACGCCCGCGGTGGTGCGGCCCTGTCGATCGCCCACGTCACGGGCAAGCAGGTCATGTTCGCGTCGAACGGCGAGAAGCTCGAGGACTTCGACGCCTTCCACCCCGACCGCATGGCGTCCCGCATTCTCGACATGGGTGACCTGCTCACCCTGATCGAGCAGGCGGAGAAGACCTTCAGCCAGGAAGAGGCCGCCAAAATGGCCTCCAAGCTGGCGTCCAGCAAGGGCAAGGACTTCACGCTCGACGACTTCCTGGCCCAGATGGAGCAGGTCCGGAAGATGGGCTCCATCTCCAAGCTGCTCGGGATGCTGCCGGGCATGGGGCAGATCAAGGACCAGATCAACAACATCGACGAGCGCGACGTGGACCGTACCGCCGCGATCATCAAGTCGATGACCCCGAAGGAGCGCGCCGAGCCGACGATCATCAACGGCTCGCGCCGGGCCCGTATCGCCAAGGGCTCCGGTGTCGAGGTCAGTGCCGTGAAGAACCTGGTGGAGCGGTTCTTCGACGCGCGCAAGATGATGTCGAAGATGGCGCAGGGCGGCGGCATGCCGGGGATGCCCGGGATGCCGGGCATGGGTGGCGGTCCCGGCCGGCAGAAGAAGCAGGTCAAGCAGGCCAAGGGCAAGCGCAAGAGCGGCAACCCGATGAAGCGCAAGGCCGAGGAGCAGGCCGCGGCGGCCCGTCGCGAGCAGGCGGCGGCGCAGGGCGGTGCGTTCGGTCTGCCGGCGCAGGAGGACAAGAACTTCGAGCTGCCGGACGAGTTCAAGAAGTTCATGGGCTGATCGCCCGGGAGCATGCGCAAGGGGCGCCCACCGCCGGTGGGCGCCCCTTGCGCATGCTTCTATGCGGCGTGCCGTCCCGGCCGCAGCGTCGTGCCGTTGGCCAGCCCGGCCGGGTCCAGGGACAGCGATACGGCGGCGGTGGCGCCCACATCCGCGAGGCTGTCCGCGTCCGGCAGCAGTTCCACGCCGTCCGTGCCGGGCCGGTGGATCAGCACCGGCACGTACTCGCGGGTGTGGTAGGCGTGTCCGATCGTGGGGTCGTTCCCGTGGTCGCCGGTGACGATCAGCCGGTCGCCGGGGCTGTCGAGCAGCGCCACGAGCCCGGCGAGCCCGGAGTCCACCTGCTCCAGGAGGTGCCCGTAGCGCTCGGTGTCCTGCTGGTGCCCCGCCAGGTCGGTCTCCTGGACGTTGGCGACGACGAGCGCGTCGCCGGGGGCGCGTACCGCTTCGAGGGTGTGGGAGAGCACGTCGGCCGTCTGCACGGCCGGGTGCCGCCGCGCCGCCTCGCAGGCCAGGATGTCGGCGGCCTTCCCGACCAGAGTGACCGGGATGCCGGCACGGGCGGCCAGACCGGGGAGCTGGCGGGTGTGGTCGAGCTCGGCGCCCAGGTGCTGAACTTCCAGGCCGCCGTTGCGGTAGAAGCCGGTGGCGGGGGTGTCGAGTCCGACGGTTCCCGCATCGCCGGGGCGCACGAACTGCCTCAGCGGGCCGTCCGCGTGGCCACCGACCGCGATGACCCGGGCGACGGGCGCGACCGCGCGGACGGTACGGGCGACGGCGAGGATCCCGCCGGGGCCGTCGAAGGACAGGTCCTCCAGGCGGCCGGAGGCGTTCCAGTTGATCCCGGGGTCGGCCTCCAGGTTGTCGTGGACGAGGACCGTGCCGTCGACGACGAGGAGCGGCTTGCCGTCCAGCGGTTCGACGTGGTGGCCGGCCGCTTCGAGGGCGGCGGCCACCTCGGCCAGATGGTCGGCGAGCCGGGCCACGGTGACGCGGCTGAAGTCGGCGCCCATCATCGTCTGGTGGCCCGCGAAGGTGTCGGCGCCGGGATAGCCGAGCGCGGCACGGCCCGCGGCGACGGACAGATGGGTACGGCGGGCGAGGTCCTGGTGCGGGTGGACCAGGCCGAGACCCAGCGCGCCGAGCACGGGCAGGCGCAGCGGCCGGCCGAGGGCCACGCGGCAGTGGTCGAGGACGTGTCCGCAGGTGTCGGCGGTGAGATCGCCGGGGCGCAGGGTGCCCGCGTCGGGCATGGCGCCGATGCCGAATCCGTCGATGACGACGATGACGGTCTTGGCCATGGGTGCCTCCTATTCAGGGGTCGGCCTTACAGGGCCCGGCCCTGGGCGTCGTACAGCCCGCTCAGCCGGGGTGTGCCGGAGGCGAGTCCGGAGACGACGGCGACGGTCGAGCGGGTGACGAAGATCTGGGTACGGAAGGCGAGCAGTGCGGTGTCGCCGAGCCGGACGTCCTGGCCGTCGACGGGAGCGTCGAGCAGCCGGTAGTAGTCGATGTTCTCGGCGGGCGCGTCCTGTACGCCGAGGCGTGCGCCGGTGCGCGGCAGCAGGGCGCTGCGGATGTGGGACCGGGCGTAGAAGCCGCCGCCGCGGATCGCCGGGCGGCCGTCGTCGAGGGTGTGGGCGATCTCGCTGACGTACACGTACGCGGGCTTCTCGGGCTGCTGCGGGTCGAGGGCGTGCAGCGGGGTGGTGCCGGTGAGGGCGTGGCCGGGTTCGCCGTGGGTGGCGCCGAGTTCGGCGAGCAGCGGGAGGGACGCCATCGAGGTGGCGCTGGGGGCGCTCAGTTTCAGGTGTTCGTGTCCCCGGGCGGCCAGGACTTCGCGGGCCTTGAGGGCGAGCGCGAAGCTGGGGGTGGCGCGGGGGATGCCGGTCGCCGGATCGCACAGGACGCAGGGGAAGGCGGTGACGCCCGC
This sequence comes from Streptomyces sp. NPDC058239, assembly GCF_042882185.1. Lineage (NCBI taxonomy): Bacteria > Bacillati > Actinomycetota > Actinomycetes > Kitasatosporales > Streptomycetaceae > Streptomyces > Streptomyces sp. NPDC058239. The sequence goes on along the minus strand of NZ_JBHVWS010000021.1, from coordinate 84,514 downwards.
GATCCGGATACCGGGCAGTTGCTCGGCCGCTTCGGCGAACGAGTCGAGGCGGCCGAGCGGGACGCCGCCCTCCTGGCCGGGGTAGACGGTGCCCTCGGCGCCTTCGAGGCGTACGAGAACGTCCTGTACGAAGCCGAGCCGCTGTGCGGTCTCGGACACGGCCCGGGCGTTGGCGAGGTCGAACACGGTGACGGTCTCGGGGCGCCAGGCCAGCATTTCGGGCAGTGCGCGGCGGGGGATCTGGACCAGGTGGCCGAGGTTGCCGGCCTGCGCGCCCGCGGCGTGCAGGGTGCGGGCCTCGGGCGGGTCGATGGCGGCGAACTTGGGGATGTGCCGGGCAACGGCCCTGATCAGCTCGGGGTTGCGGCCCAGCTGTTTGACGACGAACCAGAGGCCGATGCCGACCCGTTCGGCCTCGGCCGCCAGCAGCGCGGCGTTGGCCTCGACGGCGTCGAGGTCCATCACGTAGGTGTCGGGCGGGATCTCGCCGCGCCGGTGAAGGGTGGCCGCGGTGTCGACGAGCTCGGGGTTGCGGGTGAGCACGGTGTCGAGAAACACGGTCAGTCGTCCTTCGGGTCGTTCAGCACGTCGAGCGAGCGGCGCAGGATGTCGATGACGAGATCAGCGCCCGCCCGCATCGGGTTGATGCGTACGGTCCAGTCGGCCAGCTCGGGGGAGTCGTCCAGGGCGGAGCTGGACATCCGGTAGAAGAGCGGCGCGATCTCGTAGCGCGAGTTGGAGCCGACGGGGTAGGGGGCGGCTCCGAAGCGGGCGGCGACGGCGGGCAGTTCTTTCGCGACCGGCCGGTCGAGGCGGACGAGCAGGCAGCGGTCCTGGGCGTTGGCGATCCGTACCTCGGCGACGCCGTCCACTTCGCCCGCGGCCAGCCGCTCGGCGACCTCGGCGCCGACCCGGGACTGCACGGACCACATGACCGGTACGTGGGTGAGGGCGCGCAGGGCGTCGAGCGCCTGATGACCCTGGACCTGTCCGCCGCCGGAGTAGTTGTCGCGGCGGATGTGCCCGACCAGATCGCGGGCGCCGACCACGATGCCGACGCCTTCGGGGCCATGCAGTTTGAACAGGGAGAAGCAGGAGGCGTCGGCGCCGAGCTCCACTCCCGAGGCGGGGGTGCGCAGGACGGCGTAGTTGTCGTCGACGAGGGTGCGGACTCCGGCGGCCCGGCAGGCAGCGAGGACCTCCGCGGGGTCGTACGAGTCGGAGAGCCGCTGCCGGGTGTGCTGTACGTAGGCCCATCGGAACCGGCCGGACCCCAGGGCCTCGTGCAGCGCCCGCGCGTCGTTGAAGTCGACCTCGACGGTCCGTACACCGATGCCGCGCAGCGTGACCTCGGTGGTGCGGTAGACCGGGGCCCGGTGGATGAGCAGTGGGTCGCCCGCCCGTACGGCGGCGCCCAGGGCGGCACGGATCGCGCCGGTGCCCGCGCCCTGGACGAAGGCGGCGTCCTCGGCGCCGAAGAAGTCCGCGAGTACGGCTTCGACGCGGGCGGTGGTGCGGGGTCGGCCGAGACCGGGGACGACGCCGGCGTCCGCGTCGAAGAGCTGAGGGCCCTCGAAGTGCGCGGCGGTGGCCTCCAGGAGCCGGAACTGTCTGGCGATCGCGTCGTCCAGCTCCACCGTCGCGAGCGGGAAGGTCTGCGGAAGTACAGGGCTCATGGTCAGAACTCCTCCACGCGCGCGCCGGTCAGGAAGCGGAGCGGATTACGGCGGGTCATCAGGTCGATCAGGTCGTCGTCGACACCGGCGGCACGGGCCTTGGGCAGGAAGCTCCGGAAGAGATGCCCGTATCCCCGGCCGCCTTCGTCGAGGAGGTAGCCGTGGCGGGAGATGTCGCAGCTGAGCAGTACCCGGTCGGCGTGCCCGGCCTCGACGAGGGCGAGCAGCAGCCGCAGCCGGGTGTCGTCGCTCTGGTAGCCGTCCTTGCCGACGGTGTCGAACGCGACGTACGCCCCGCTCGCCGCGAGCTCCTTGTGGACGGCGGGGTCGTCGAGCAGATCCTGGTGGCCGATGCTGATGCGATGGGCCGGCAGGCCCTCTCCGGTCAGCAGCTCCAGCTGGGCGATTCCGCCGTGGCCGAGCTGGGCGTGGGTGGCGACGGAGAGGCCGGTGGCGAGGGCGGCCCGCGCACTGGCGCGCAGCACCTTGGCCTCGGGCGCTGTCGGGGTGTCGCCGTGGCTGCCGATCTCGCCGAGAACACCGGGGCGGATGCCGGTGGCACCGATACCGCCGTCGATCTCCTGGACGAGCGCCCCGGTGAGTTCCTCGATGCTGCTGTCGTCGATCTCGGGGGTGTGGAACGGTTCGTAGTACCAGCCGGTCGCGGCTACCACGGCGATTCGCGCGTCCCGGGCGATGCGGGCCAGGGCGCGGACGTCGCGGCCCATGCCGCGGCAGGTCAGTTCGACGACGAGGGAGAGACCGAACTCGGCGCGCAGCGCGGCGAGCTCGGCGGTGACCGCCGCGGAGTGGAGGCCCGGGTCGAGGACGGCCGCGCCGTCGCCCTTGTGGTCCAGGTCGAGGACGAGGTGCTCATGGGCGAGGGCGGGGCCGGCCACGGAATCGGCTGCGAGATCGCCGACGACGGTGCGCAGGAGGGGCGGTGCGGGGTGGTTCATCGTGGGGGGGTTCCTTCTTCGTGTACGTACCCGGCCTCAGCCCTTGATCGGGGTGAACAGGTCGAGCCAGTACAGGACGTTGAGGAGGATGCCGCCGACGATCACCGCGGCGGGAGCGGCGGCCATCTTCACGACCGGCCGGCCCATCGCCTCGTTCAGCAGGTAGAGCCCGCCGACGACGAGGATGCCGAGTCCGCCGCCCATGGCGTTGGCGGCCATCAGCGAGCCGAAGAGGATCGCCAGCTGCAGGGTGTCCCCGATGGCGCTGCGCAGGTGTTCCGAGGAGTCACGGACGCTGGGGAGCTTGCCGAGGACCTTGCCGATGTACGAGAGGGCCAGGACCTCGGCGGCGAAGACGGCGGCGCCGACGACCGCTGCCAGGAACGGGTTCGGCATCAGGTAGCCGATCGGGTACACCAGCGTGAATCCCGCGATGCCGTACGCGCCGGAGGCCAGCGCGGTCGTCGCGATCAGCGGGATGAAGCCGAAGACCCGGTAGAAGTCGACCTGGGCGGCCTCGGAGTACTGCCCCTTGGCGATCAGGAAGCTGGTCGCTTCGCCGCCGCCGAATATGTGCATCTGGGCCAGCACGCAGACTCCGGCGCCGAGCACCATGAACAGCGGTAGGTACTTGCGCAGGCGGGCCGCGCTGGCGCTGAAGAGCGAGGCCATCGGGTCGTCCTCCAGGACGACCTCGGTGACACCCGCGGCCCGGTCGGCCCTGCGCTGCTTCATGTCCTTGGCGACGGCCAGGGCGATCAGCATCAGCACGCCGACGGCCATGGCCAGCGCCCCGGCGAACATCTTCGGCCAGACCTTCATGGTCATGACCACCAGAGCGAGTTCCAGGACTCCGGCGATGCTGCCCCACTTGCGGCCGAACTGCTTGGTGATGGCGAGCACCGGGAACAGCGTGAAGAGGAAGAGGATCGGTGTCGACATCTGCTGCATGGCGGTGATGAAGTCGACGGGCAGGTCGTGCGCGACGTTGTTGGCGCCGTTCAGTCCGAAGACGACGACCGCGCCCCAGGCGCCGCCGAGGATCGGCGCGAGCCACTTCTTCGGCGCCAGCATGCCGAGGATGTCTGTGGGCAGGAAGACGAGCCACGGGTTGAGCACGCCGGTGGAGAGTGCCATCGGGGCGCCGAGTCCGAAGATGAACCCGGCGGAGAGGCCGAAGGAGACCGCCGCCGTCGCGCTGCGGGTGGTGCGCCCCTGGATGAAGTCCAGCAGGAACGGACGCACGCCGTCGTTGAAGACGGCCAGAGCCATGTGCGAGATGTACGCCGTCAGCGCACAGAGGGCTATCACGGTCAGTTGCTGGGCCAGCGTGAAATCAAGGCTGGTGCCGGCGGCGAGTGTGGTGCTCACGAATCACTCCTTCGTGCCCGGGACGGGGAGATGCGGCCGGATCAGCCGCGGGCGGCGATGGCGCGCGCCATCAGTGGGGCGATGGCGTCGATCTGGTCCATCGAGAAGCCGAAGACCTTCTTGCCGTCGGCGATCAGGGCGCTGATCTCCTCCTCGGTGGGCACACTGCGGCCGAAGGTGTGGCAGGCGGCGCTGCCCATGAGGCCGACGAGGACGCCGAGGGAGGCACCGGCACCGGTGCGACACGTACCGAGGTAGTAGTCGGCCTGTCCGACACGGAGCTTCATCGCGGCGTCCATGTCGCTGGAGGTGACGATGTCGAGGGAGTCGATCCCGAGCTTGCCGATGGTCTGGGCGACCTCGACCTTGCCGACTCCACCGGTGAGGATCTTCGTCATGACTGTCTCTTCTCTCTGTGTCTGTTTCCGCGTGCCGGGGTGTGTCTGTGCCGTGCGCCGGGACCGGTCAGGAAGCGGGGGCGGCCGGTGACTGCTGGGCCAGTACGGCGAGGTGCATGCCGAGGAAGTTGACCTCCGAGTCGGGGAGCGCGGCGCCGAGCTCCCGCTCGGCCCGCGCGGATACGGCGCGGGCGCGTTCGACGGCGTCGGGGTGTCCGGCCAGTTCGGCGGCGACCTGGTCGTCGGTGAGGAACTGTTCGATCGGTTCGCCGTCGAGGAGCCGGGTGAGCGCCATCATCAGATGGCTGGTCAGCATGCCCGCGGTCGCTTCGGTGACGGTGCGGCCGTCGGCTTCGAGGGCGGTCAGCTCGGCGGTGACGAAGTCGGCCACCTCGGGCCGGACCTGACCGCCTTCGCGGAAGAGCTGGATCCGCAGTGCGAGCTGGTCGTCCATGGTGATCCTCCTCAATTCAAACAATAACCAGGATTTTGTATTTTGATCTCGACGAGCCTCCCGCGCGGGCGAGATCTACGTCACCCGACCCGCCGGTCAGTACGAGGGCACGCGCTCGCCCCGCAGTACTTCGCTCTGCAGCCGGGTCACCAGGGACAGATCGAGCGAGTCCCGGACCGCGGCGAGGGCCTTCGCCCCGTCGGTCCGGCCGATGACGGCAGCACTGGAGTTGCGCAGCGACAGTTCCCGGGTGACCTCGTCGCCGAGCGGGAGCACATCGACGCCGAGCCCGAGCCGGTCCTGCACCTCGTCCAGGTTCCAGACGGTGGCGTCGACCTCGTTGCGGGCGAAGAGATCGCGCAGCTGCATGTATGAGACCTCCAGCCACTCGATGTCCTTCCGGCCGGCGAAGACCCGCTCCACGAGCATCCGCAGATCCTCGGACGCGTGGTCGACGGCCACCCGCAGTCCGGGGGAGTCCAGGTCGACGCCGTGCCGCAGCAGCATGCCGTGCGCGCCGACGTAGGTGGCGGGGCCGAGGTCGGCGACGAGCTCCACCGGGTGCTCGGCGATCAGTTGGTCGGCCGCGAAGCGGGACAGGACGACGAGGTCGACCTTGCCCTCCAGCAGCGCGGCCGTACGGGCTCCGGCGCCCCGCATGAACGTGATCGCGAACGGGGCGCCCGCCTCCTCGAAGGCGCTGCGCAGCCCGGTCGCCAGGCCTTCGTACCTGCGTGAGTACGGGAGCGGCATCGCGGCGAGCAGTGTGCCGAGTCCGGACAGCCGCCAGAGGATGGAGCGGTCCGAGCGGACGAGGAACGTGCCGAGATGGCCACGGGCGGTCGTCTCGATCGCCCCGGAATCCTCCAGCAGCTGCAGGGCTGCCTGAACGGTCCCGTTTCCGCAGCCCAGCTCCTCGGCGAAGTCGCGGACGCGGGGCAGGCGGGTGTCCGGCTCATGGTTGAGCAGCAGGACGGCGAGCTGCCGGGCGGCGAGGCCGTTCCGAGTGAGGAAGCGGTCATCGAAATCGTTCACGAATCAAACAGTAAACAGGATTCTGGATATTGACAAGGAGTTCGCGAGGGGTTCATCCGCCGGGCGCCGCTTCCCCCTGTGGGCCCACTGGATGGGCCCACAGGGGGCTTTGGATCGATTTCTCATCTAATGTCACATTCACTGGCTGTCGGCAGAGGAGCGCGCGTGACCAACCCCGTACCTCCCCGCGACCGAACCGATCAGCCGTGGCGCTCCGAGGGCGCCCCGCCGCCTCCGCCGCCGGGCCGGAAGATGCCGGGAGGCTGGGGCGGACTGCTGCTGACCGCGCTCGCCGTCTATCTGATCGCCAATCTGGTGCTGTCCTTCTTCAATGGGGCGCAGGAGCGGACGATCGCGTACACGGAGTTCAGCAAGCAGGTCACCTCGGGCAATGTCTCCAAGATCTATTCCAAGGGCGATGCCATCCAGGGACAGCTCAAGAAGGAGGCGAAGGTCCCGGGGAGCGACAAGAAATTCACCAAGTTCGTCACTCAGCGGCCTGCCTTCGCGGACGACAACCTCTGGGCCGAACTGGTCAAGGACGACGTCACGGTCACCGCCGAGCCGGTCGTCCAGCAGCGCAGCTTCCTCGCCAATCTGCTGATCTCGCTGGCCCCGATGCTGCTGCTCGTCCTGCTCTGGGTGTTCATCGCCCGGCGGATGTCCAGGGGCGTGGGCGGCGGGATGGGCGGCTTCGGGCGCAAGGCGCCGCCCAAGCCCGTCGAACTGGAGGGCGGCAAGCGCACCACCTTCCAGGACGTGGCCGGGATCGACGAGGTCGAGGGCGAGCTCAACGACGTCGTGGACTTCCTGAAGAACCCGCAGGCGTACCGGAAGATGGGTGCCCGGATGCCCGGGGGAGTGCTCCTCGCGGGACCGCCCGGCACCGGCAAGACACTGCTCGCACGGGCCGTCGCGGGTGAGGCCGGGGTGCCGTTCTTCTCGGCATCGGCCTCCGAATTCATCGAGATGATCGTCGGCGTCGGCGCGAGCCGGGTACGGGAACTCTTCGCGGAGGCACGCAAGGTCGCCCCCGCCATCGTCTTCATCGACGAGATCGACACCATCGGCCGGGCCCGCGGCGGCGGTTCCGGCATGGGCGGCCACGACGAGCGAGAGCAGACGCTCAACCAGATCCTCACCGAGATGGACGGTTTCTCCGGTTCGGAGGGCGTCGTCGTCCTCGCCGCCACCAACCGCGCCGACGTCCTCGACCCCGCCCTCACCCGGCCCGGCCGCTTCGACCGGATCGTTCAGGTGAGCCCGCCGGACAGGGGCGGCCGGGAGGCGATCCTGGAGATCCACACCCGGCAGATTCCGCTTGCCGAGGATGTGAACCTCGCCCAGGTCGCCGGTACGACCCCCGGTATGACGGGCGCCGATCTCGCCAACCTGGCCAATGAGGCCGCGCTGCTCGCGGTCAAGCGCAGGCAGTCCGAGGTCAGCCAGTCCGATATCTCGGACGCCCTGGAGAAGGTCCAGCTGGGGGCGGAGCGTTCACTGGTCATGTCGGACGAGGAACGCCGCAGGACCGCGTACCACGAGAGCGGGCACGCCCTGCTCGGCATGCTCCAGCCGGGCGCCGACCCGGTCCGCAAGGTCACCATCGTGCCGCGCGGCCGGGCCCTGGGCGTCACCCTCTCGACGCCGGACGCCGACAAGTACGCCTACACCGAGGAGTATCTGCGCGGCCGCATCATCGGTGCGCTCGGCGGCATGGCCGCCGAGCAGGTGGTCTTCGGTGTGGTCACCACCGGCGCGGAGAGCGACCTGGAACAGGTCACCAACCTGGCCAGGGGCATGGTCGGCCGCTGGGGCATGAGCCACAAGGTGGGCAGGCTGACGGCGATCCCGAGCGATGCTCAGCAGGCGTACGGACTGTCGGCGGCCCCCGCGACGCTCGACGCGGTGGACGGCGAGATGCGGCGCATCGTCGACGAGTGCTACGAAGTGGCGTGCCGGCTCCTGAGCGAGAACCGGGACAGGCTGGACTCGCTGGCCGCGGCGCTGCTGGAGAGCGAGACGCTGGACGAGGCCGCGGCCTACCGTGCGGCCGGCATCACCCGCCTGGGCAAGTAACGGCCGGTGCGCACGACGTTCACGGAATGGCTCAGGTGGTGCACACGAGATAGCGGAAGACGTTCGGCATCCAGATCGTGCCGTCCCGGCGCCGGTGCGGATGCAGGGCCTCCGCGACCTCTTTGGCCACCTGGTCCCGGTCCGTCGCCCGTACCGCCGTATCGAAGAGCCGCGTCGACAGCAGCCCCCGCACCGCACTGTCCATGTCCGCGTAGCCGAACGGGCACGCGACCCGGCCGGAGCCGTCCGGATTCAGACCGGCCCGGAACGCCACTTCTTCCAGATCGTCCCGGCTCCAAGGCCGCCAGCCGCCCGTGCGCGGCGCCCGCGACCCGTCGGAGAGCCGGCCCGCCACCCGAAGCACCGGCGCCGTCGCGCACCGCTCCGGCGGACCCCATCCGGTCAGTACGACCGTGCTGCCCCGGGCGGCCAGCGGTACGGCGGACCGCAGCGCCTCCACGAGCCCTTCCCCGTCGCCGGACGAGCAGCCGATCGGGGTGAACGCGGTGAGCAGGTTGTACGGCGTCCCGTCGTCCGGGGCGGCCGCGGACGGATCGCCGTCCAGGAGCCGCGGATGCCCGTCCGGCGGCCCGGCGTCGCTCCCCGGACCGGGCAGCAGCCGGGCCCGGGCGAGTGCCAGTCGTTCGGGGTCGGTGTCGACGCCGGTGACGCGCGCCCCGCGCGCGGCCGCGATCAGCAGCGCGAGACCGGAGCCGCAGCCGAGGGAGAGCAGCCGGGTGCCGCTTCCCACTTCGAGCCGCTCGTACACCGCTTCGTACAGCGGTGCGAGCATCCGTTCCTGAATCTCGGCCCAGTCCCGGGCACGGTTACCGGAGTCCACCGGGGTGGCCGTGTGCGCGTAGCTGTGGTGCCGGACGAGCGTTGGTGTCATGGAAGCGCCCCAATCCGCCGAGAGGTCGGTCATGTCCGATCGGTCGTGCCCCGAGTGGATGTCCCCCTGTGCGTGTGCGCCCGCTCCCCCCGTATGTCAGAGAACTGCGCATCCGCGCCCGCGTCCAGGGGTCTGATGGCAATGCTTGCGTGCTCCGGTGGTGCGCCCGTGGGGACGGCCCGTGGAGGCGGGGCCCGTCGCCCTGTGTGGTGGGCGGTATCGCCGTACGATGCGCGCCATGGCAAAGGCACCCGTTCTCACGCCCCAGGCCGAGGACTTTCCCCGCTGGTACCAGGATCTGATCAACAAGGCCGAACTCGCGGACAACGGTCCGGTGCGCGGCACCATGGTCATCCGGCCGTACGGATACGGCCTGTGGGAGCGGATGCAGCAGGAGATGGATGCCCGAATCAAACAGGCGGGCGCCCGGAACGCCTACTTCCCGCTCTTCATCCCCCAGTCTTACCTGACACGCGAGGCCGAGCACGTCGAGGGCTTCGAGCCGGAGCTCGCGATCGTGACCCACGCCGGCGGAAAAGAGCTCGAAGAGCCCGTGGTGGTGCGGCCGACGTCCGAAACGATCATCAACGAGTACTTCTCGAAGTGGGTGCAGAGCTACCGGGATCTGCCCCTGCTGATCAACCAGTGGGCGAATGTCGTGCGCTGGGAGATGCGCCCGCGGGTCTTTCTCCGTACGACGGAATTCCTCTGGCAGGAGGGCCACACCGCCCACGCCACCTACGAGGAGGCCCGGGAGTACGCGGCCTACATCCACCGGGACGTCTACGCGGACTTCATGGTCAACGTGCTGGGCATCGATGTGGTTCTCGGCCGCAAGACCCCCGCCGAGCGGTTCGCGGGGGCCGTCAACACCCTGACGCTCGAAGGGATGATGCGGGACGGCAAGGCCCTGCAGATGGGTACGAGCCATGAGCTCGGCACCAACTTCGCCAAGGCCTTCCACACCAGCTACCTGTCCAGGGAAGGCAGGCAGGAACTCGTCTGGCAGACCTCGTGGGGCTCGTCGACCCGCATGGTCGGCGGGCTGATCATGGCGCACGGCGACGATCACGGCCTCCGGGTGCCGCCGCGGCTCGCGCCCGTCCAGGCGGTCGTCCTCGCGATCAAGGGGGACGAAGCGGTGCTGACCGCGGTCCGCTCCATCGGGGAGCGGCTGCGCGCCGCGGGGATCAGGACCGAGGTCGACGACCGCACCGACACCCCGTTCGGCCGCCGCGCGGTCGACTGGGAGCTGAAGGGCGTGCCGGTGCGGATCGAGATCGGCCCGCGCGATCTGGAGAACGGCACCGCGATGCTGGCCCGGCGCATCCCCGGCGGGAAGGAGCCGGTCGCGATCGAGGCCCTGCCCGCGCTGCTTCCGGTGGTCCTCGAGGAGGATCAGGCGACGCTGCTGAGGGAGTCCCGGAGCCGGCGCGAGTCGTCCACCAGCGAGGTCGCGTCCGTCGAAGAGGCCGTGGAGGCGGCGGCCGCGGGCGGCTGGGCGCGTATCGACTGGTCGGCCCTCGGCGCGGCGGGGGAGGCCCGGCTCGCGGAGCACGGGGTGTCCGTACGGTGCCTGGTCGCCGAGGACGGGTCGGTGCCGGACGCGGACGATGCCCCCGGTACTGTCGCCCTGGTGGCCCGCGCCTACTGACGCGTGGCCGCTCGGCACCCGGCGTACGGTCGCCGCCTACGTGTCCGGGCGTACGGGGCGCTACGTACCACCTTGGTGTGAGCTGTGAGACTTCTCCACAGATCTGCGCACCCGCCCTCGTCAGGACGCATCAACGGCAACTGACTGGTACGTGCAAATTATTTGGGATGGCCCGGAATCGGAACACCTGGGCACTCGCGCTCGTTGTCACGACGTGAGCACGACACCACCTGTACTTGCCGCAGAGCTGGCGCAGGCGTGGGCCGATATTCAGCGGTACCACCCCGAGCTGCCGGATCTAGCCGCGCCCGAGTCCCTGATCGGAGAGTCCTCGTCCGCCTGTGGCGCCGAGCTCTCCTTCGAACGACTGCTGCATGAGGCAGTCCATGGCATCGCCGCCGCGAGAGGTGTCCGCGACACCTCGCGGGCCGGCCGTTACCACAACCGTCGATTCCTGGCGATCGCCGAGGAGCTGGGCCTCGACCATGCCGAGGAGCCCCACCCCAGCAGTGGCTTCTCGCTGGTCACGCTCAATCCCGAGGCCAAGCGCAGGTACCGCCCGACGATCGAGCGGCTGCAGCGCGCCCTCAAGGCGCATACGGTCGCCACCGCCGCCGACACCAAGCGTTCCTTCCGTGGCCCGGCCGCCCGGCACGGCTCCTCCGGCGGAGGCGTCCGCGTCAAGGCCGTCTGCGACTGCGGACGCAATGTGCGAGTCGTACCGTCGGTCCTGGCGCAGGCGCCGATCGTCTGCGGTGGCTGCGGAAAGCCGTTCCGTATCCCGGAAGCCGCGGTCGCGGTGGGGTGACCCGATGTGGTGTGGCACAATGGCTAGCTGTACTCGACAGTCGCACAGGACCCCTCTCTCCTCCGGCTGACGCGTCCATCGGGCACCCGAGTACCGCAACCCCACGTGGCATCTTCGTTGTGCCCAACCACGTCATAGACCAGGAGACACCACTTCCGTGGCAGTCAAGATCAAGCTGAAGCGTCTGGGCAAGATCCGTTCGCCTCACTACCGCATCGTCGTCGCCGACTCCCGTACCCGCCGTGACGGCCGGGCCATCGAGGAGATCGGCCTGTACCACCCGGTGCAGAACCCCTCGCGCATCGAGGTCAACTCGGAGCGTGCGCAGTACTGGCTGTCCGTCGGCGCCCAGCCGACCGAGCCGGTTCTCGCGATCCTGAAGCTCACCGGCGACTGGCAGGCCCACAAGGGTCTCCCGGCCCCCGCGCCGCTGCTGCAGCCGGAGCCCAAGGCTGACAAGCGCGCCCTGTTCGAGGCCCTGGCCAAGGACACCGGCGAGGAGTCCAAGGGCGAGGCCATCACGCAGAAGGCGAAGAAGGCCGACAAGAAGGCGGACGAGGCTGCTGACGCGGCTGCGCCCGCCGAGTCGACCGAGGCCTGAGCATGCTCGAGGAGGCTCTCGAGCACCTCGTGAAGGGCATCGTCGACAACCCCGACGATGTGCAGGTCGCCTCGCGCAACCTGCGCCGTGGTCGCGTACTCGAGGTCCGGGTCCACCCCGACGACCTCGGTAAGGTGATCGGCCGCAACGGCCGCACCGCACGCGCACTGCGTACCGTCGTGGGCGCCATCGGCGGACGTGGCATCCGCGTCGACCTCGTCGATGTGGATCAGGTTCGCTGACAGAGTTGAACACCGGCACGGGCCGGGGAGGGCCATGCGCCCACCCCGGCCCGTCGTCGTATGACAGGAGAGACACAAGGTGCAGTTGGTAGTCGCGCGGATCGGCCGTGCCCACGGCATCAAGGGCGAGGTCACCGTCGAGGTGCGTACGGACGAACCGGAGCTGCGGCTCGCGCCCGGGGCCGTACTCGCCACCGAACCGGCCACCGCCGGACCGCTGACGATCGAGACCGGCCGGGTGCACAGCGGACGGCTGCTGCTCCGCTTCGAGGGCGTACGCGACCGTACGGCTGCCGAGGCCCTGCGCAACACGCTCCTGATCGCCGAGGTCGACCCGGCGGAACTCCCCGAGGACCCCGAGGAGTTCTACGACCATCAGCTCATGGACCTCGACGTGGTCCTCGCCGACGGCACCGAGATCGGCCGGATCACCGAGATCACGCATCTGCCGTCCCAGGATCTCTTCATCGTCGAGCGGCCGGACGGCAGCGAGGTGATGATCCCGTTCGTCGAGGAGATCGTCACCGAGATCGATCTGGAGGAGCAGCGCGCGGTGATCACCCCGCCGCCCGGTCTGATCGACGAGAGCCAGGCCGTGATCGCCTCCTCGCGCGACGAAGAGGGCGACGAGGACGAGGCGCCCGAGTCCGGGAAGGACGCCTGATGCGCCTCGACGTCGTCACGATCTTCCCGGAGTACCTGGAACCGCTGAACGTCTCCCTCGTCGGCAAGGCCCGCGCGCGCGGCCGCCTCGATGTGCACGTGCACGACCTGCGGGACTGGACGTACGACCGGCACAACACGGTCGACGACACCCCGTACGGCGGCGGCCCCGGCATGGTCATGAAGACCGAGCCGTGGGGCGAGGCGCTGGACGACGCCCTGGCGGGCGGGTACGAGGCCGGGGCGCACTCCCCGGTCCTCGTGGTGCCCACACCCAGCGGCCGTCCGTTCACCCAGGAGTTCGCCGTCGAGCTCTCCGAGCGGCCTTGGCTGATCTTCACGCCGGCCCGCTACGAGGGCATCGACCGACGGGTGATGGACGAGTACGCGACCCGCATGCCGGTCGTCGAGGTGTCCATCGGGGACTATGTGCTGGCCGGCGGGGAAGCCGCGGTGCTGGTGATCACGGAGGCGGTGGCCCGGCTGCTGCCCGGCGTGCTCGGCAACGCCGAATCGCACCGGGACGACTCCTTCGCCCCCGGAGAGATGGCCAATCTGCTGGAGGGGCCCGTCTACACCAAGCCGCCCGAGTGGCGCGGCAGGGGCATCCCGGACGTCCTGCTCAGCGGTCACCACGGGAAGATCGCACGCTGGCGGCGGGACGAGGCGTTCCGTCGTACCGCGCTCAACCGGCCCGATCTCATCGAGCGCTGCGAGGCGGGCGGCTTCGACAAGAAGGACCGCGAGATCCTCTCCATCCTCGGCTGGTCGCCGGAGCCCGGTGGCCGATTTTGGCGCAGGCCCGAGGCTGTGGAAGAATAGGCCGCTGCTGTACGTCCGGCGTGCGCCCCTGCCACAGGGGGAACGACGCCCGCCCGACGCGATCAGCACCCCCATCTCCTTACTATCTCCCGTCGATGACCTGTGGCATCGGCGAAGAAAGCAGACAACATGGCTTCCCTGCTCGATGGCGTCAACGCCGCATCGCTGCGTACCGACGTCCCGGCGTTCCGCCCCGGTGACACCGTCAACGTCCACGTCCGAGTGATCGAGGGCAACCGCTCCCGTATCCAGCAGTTCAAGGGCGTAGTCATCCGCCGCCAGGGTTCGGGCGTCAGCGAGACCTTCACGGTCCGCAAGGTCTCCTTCAGCGTCGGCGTCGAGCGCACCTTCCCGGTGCACAGCCCGATCTTCGAGAAGATCGAGCTCGTCACCCGCGGTGACGTCCGTCGCGCCAAGCTGTACTACCTCCGTGAGCTGCGCGGCAAGGCCGCGAAGATCAAGGAGAAGCGCGACAACTGAGCTAACTCCCAGGTCCACAGGACGGCCGGATAAGCTCTGGCCCCGATGGACACGGAAGCCAAGCCCTCGGAGCGCGACCGCTCCTCCGCACCCGCAGCAGGGTCGGAGGAGGGGCCGCGCTTCTCGCGTATCCCGGACCGGTTGACCACCTCGATCTCGTGGCGGCGGACCGCCGCACTTGGAGCCGTCTGCTCGGTCTTCGTGCTGCTCCTCAGCACCTTCGTGGTGCAGCCCTTCCTGATTCCCAGCGGCTCGATGGAGCCGACACTGCGAGTGGGGGACCGCGTGCTGGTCAATAAATTGGCGTACCGTTTCGGCTCCGTACCGCAGCGCGGCGATGTGGTGGTATTCGACGGCACCGGATCGTTCGTGCAGGAAGCTCCCCAGGAGAATCCCGTCACCGGGCTGCTGCACGGTGTGGCAGCGTCCTTGGGGCTGGCAGAGCCTGCCGAGACCGACTATGTGAAGCGGGTGGTGGGCGTGGGAGGCGACCGGGTGGTCTGCTGCGACAGGCGCGGAAAGGTCGAGGTGAACGGCCGGCCGGTCGACGAGGGGTACCTGTATCCGGGAGATGCGCCGTCCGGGGTGCGCTTCGACATCGTCGTGCCCGACGGCACGCTGTGGATGATGGGCGACCACCGCAGCAATTCCCGCGACTCACGTGACCATCTGGGAGAACCGGGCGGTGGCATGGTCCCGGTCGACATGGTGATCGGCCGGGTGGACTGGATCGGCTGGCCGCTGGGCCGGCTGGGCTCGCTGCCGGACAGTGCCGCCTTCGCCGGCGTACGGGTGACGGGCGGGGCGCATGGGTAACCGGGGGCGGCGGCAGGACGGGCCCGACCCCGAGATACCGCTGCCGACCGGCAGCCGGCCGACGGCCGCGCGCTCACTGCCGACCAGGGCGGACCGGCGCAAGCTGGCCCGCAAGGTCAAGCGGCGGCGGCGCAGGTCGGCCGTGCGGGAGATCCCCCTTCTCATCACCGTGGCGCTGCTGATCGCGCTCGTGCTCAAGACCTTCCTGGTGCAGGCCTTCGTGATCCCGTCGGGGTCGATGGAGCAGACCATCCGGATCGGCGACCGGGTGCTCGTGGACAAGCTGACGCCCTGGTTCGGATCCAGGCCTCAGCGCGGCGATGTCGTCGTCTTCAAGGACCCGGGTGACTGGCTGAAGCAGGAGAACGTCGGGAAGAAGGACTCGCCCGTCGTCGTCAAGCAGGTGAAAGAGGCACTGACCTTCATCGGGCTGCTGCCGTCCGACGACGAACAGGATCTGATCAAGCGGGTGGTCGCGGTCGGCGGCGACACGGTGAAATGCTGCGACAAGGACGGCCGGATCACCGTCAACGGCATACCGCTGGACGAGCCCTATCTGTATCCCGGTAATCCGCCCTCCCTCATCAAATTCGAGGTAAAGGTTCCGGCCGGCCGGATCTTTGTGATGGGCGACCATCGGTCCAATTCGGCCGATTCGCGCTATCACCTGGACGAGCCGGAACACGGCACGGTTTCAGAGGACGAGGTCGTGGGACGGGCTGTGGTGATCGCCTGGCCCTTCGGGCACTGGCGAAAACTGGAAGAACCGGCAACATTCGACTCGGTCCCTGACTCGCGCGCCGGGACGGCTGCTGCGTCGGGCCCGTCGAATAGTGTGTCGTCCAAGGATCCCAACGGAATGATCCCTCTCCCGACCCCTGCGGAACTCCCGCTCGTTATGGGAGTGGTGGGCCTGCACCGGCTAGGGCGCAGGCGGTGGCACGGAGTAAGGAGTGGATGTGGGGGATTTGGCGGTCGGCGCACGATCCGGACACGACGAACCCGAGGACCGGCCGGACAATCCGGAGAACGTGGAGTCCGCCGGAGCGGCGGACAGCACGCAGAGTGACGGCGACTCTCCGAACGGCGGTAGTACGTCCCAGAAGAAGCCACGCTCCTTCTGGAAGGAGCTGCCCCTGCTCATCGGCATCGCGCTGGTTCTCGCGCTGCTGATCAAGACGTTTCTGGTGCAGGCGTTCTCGATCCCCTCGGACTCGATGCAGAACACGCTCCAGCGGGGCGACCGGGTGCTGGTCGACAAGCTGACCCCTTGGTTCGGCGCGGAGCCCAAGCGTGGCGAGGTCGTGGTCTTCCACGACCCGGGCGGCTGGCTGGAGGACACCCAGACGCCGAATCCGAATGTGGTGCAGAAGTTCCTCAGCTTCATCGGACTGATGCCGTCCGTCGAGGAGAAGGACCTGATCAAGCGGGTCATCGGAGTCGGCGGCGACACGGTGGAGTGCAAGAAGAACGGCCCGGTCGTCGTCAATGGCAAGGCACTGGACGACCAGTCGTACATCTTCCCGGGAAACACCCCCTGCAATGACGAGCCGTTCGGCCCGATCAAGGTGCCCGAGGGCCGGATCTGGGTGATGGGCGATCACCGCCAGAACTCCCTCGACTCCCGCTACCACCAGGAGCTGCTGGGCGGCGGCACGGTCTCCGACGACGAGGTCGTCGGCCGGGCCATCGTCGTGGCGTGGCCGATCAACCGCTGGGCGACCCTGCCCGTCCCCAAGACCTTCGACCAGCCGGGGATCAACGACCAGCCGGTGATCAACACGGCGATGGGCCTGGCTCCGGGAGCACTCGGTGTAGCCGGAGCGCTGCCGCTCGTGTTGTGGCGTCGCAGGAGGCTGACCAGCGAGCGTACCGCCGGGTAGGGTGCCGACTCGGATCAGCGATTGTCGATCTCCGAGGTGGGGGACGCTGGGATGAGTGGAACAGCAGGACGTACGGATGACGGCCACGGTCGGCTCGGCAGCATGCTGTCGGGGCTGGCCGTGGCCGTCGGCTGTGTGCTCTTCCTCGGCGGCTTCGCCTGGGGAGCCGTGGTGTACAAGCCGTACACCGTGCCGACCGAGTCGATGACACCGACGGTGCACGCCGGCGACCGGGTGCTCGCACAGCGGATCGACGGCAGCGAGGTGCACCGGGGCGACGTGGTGGTCTTCACCGATCCGGCGTGGGGTGCCGTGCCGATGGTGAAGCGGGTCGTCGGGATCGGCGGCGACAAGATCGCCTGCTGCGACAAGGGCCGGCTCACCGTCAACGGCAAACCCATTGAGGAACCGTATCTGCAGACCGATGGCCTCGCCTCGGCCAACGACTTCACCGCGGATGTTCCCAAGGGGCAGCTCTTCCTGCTCGGGGACGAGCGCGGCACCTCGCTGGACTCCCGGGTCCACCTGGACGACCCGGGGCAGGGCTCCGTGCCGCGCAGCGAGGTGCAGGCCCGGGTGGACGCCATCGCCTGGCCGCTGGGCGGCATGGTCGGACGGCCGCAGACCTTCGCCTCCTTCCCCGGTGGGGTGTCGTCGCCCGGACCGCTGCGGCTGCAGCTCGGGGCTGTGGTGGCGGGTGTGGTGCTCATCCTCGTCGGTGCCGCATCCGGCCCGATCGCGGCACGGTCCGCGCGGTCGGCACGGAACAGGCGCGAAAGGATGCCTGCCGGTGCGCGTTGAGGAGCGGAAGGTCGCCAGGGTGGTGCTCCTGGACCCTGACGACCGCATTCTCCTGATACACGGGTTCGAGCCGGAGGACCCCGAGAGCACCTGGTGGTTCACCCCCGGCGGCGGTCTGGAGGGTGACGAGACCCGGGAACAGGCCGCGCTGCGCGAGCTCGCGGAGGAGACCGGGATCACCGATGTCGAACTGGGCCCGCTGCTCTGGCAGCGGATGTGCTCGTTCCCGTTCGACGGGCGCCGCTGGAACCAGGACGAGTGGTACTTCCTGGCACGTACGACGCAGACCGCCACCGATACCAGTGGGCTGACCGGGCTGGAGCAGCGCAGCGTCGCGGGTCTGAGGTGGTGGACCTCCGCCGAACTGTCGGCGGCGCGTGAGACGGTATACCCGACCAGGCTTGCCGAGTTGCTGCGCACGCTGCTCGACGAGGGTCCTCCGCGTACGCCACTGGTTCTGGCCCCCGAAATCGCCTAAGCGCCCAGGGGTGCCGGAGCCTGGCGCACAATGGGGGCACGCACGGCTGAAGGGGAACATGCCAATGAGCGCCGAGGACCTCGAAAAGTACGAGACCGAGATGGAGCTGAAGCTCTACCGGGAGTACCGAGATGTCGTCGGTCTGTTCAAATATGTGATCGAGACCGAACGGCGCTTCTACCTCACCAACGACTACGAGATGCAGGTGCACTCGGTTCAGGGTGAGGTGTTTTTCGAAGTATCCATGGCGGATGCCTGGGTCTGGGACATGTACCGGCCCGCACGGTTCGTCAAGCAGGTACGGGTGCTGACGTTCAAGGACGTCAACATCGAGGAGCTCAACAAGAGCGATCTCGAACTTCCGGGTGGCTGAGCCCGTTTTTCCGGGGGGTTGATTCCCACTTCCGGGTGGCCGAGTTATCCACAATCCCGTAGTTGTCCACCAAGATCCACCAGCTGGGACCGGACGCGTCAGAGTCGGTGCCGGAGGTGGTGCCGATATGAACGCACGGGGGGCACTCGGGCGGTACGGCGAGGATCTGGCGGCGCGGCTGCTGACCGACGCCGGTATGTCCGTACTCGAACGGAACTGGCGCTGTCGTGCCGGTGAGATCGACATCGTCGCGATGGACGGCGACGCACTCGTGGTCTGCGAGGTGAAGACCCGCAGGGCAGGTGCCTTCGAGCATCCGATGGCAGCCGTCACACCGGTCAAGGCTGAGCGGCTGCGACGGCTGGCCGGGATCTGGCTCCACCGGCACGGCGGCCCGCCGCCCGGTGGGGTCCGGATCGACTTGGTCGGCGTCGTGCTGCCCAGGCGCGGAGCACCCGTCGCCCAGCATGCGCGGGGGGTGGCCTGATGGGGTTCGCACGGGCGTGCTCGGTGGCGCTCGTCGGCGTCGAGGGTGTGGTGGTGGAGGTCCAGGCGGACCTGGAGGCGGGGGTGGCCGCATTCACCCTGGTGGGGCTGCCGGACAAGAGCCTGGTGGAGAGCCGGGACCGGGTCAGGGCCGCGGTTGCGAACTCAGGGGCCGAGTGGCCGCAGAAGAAACTCACGGTGGGCCTGTCACCGGCCTCCGTACCCAAGGGCGGTTCCGGTTTCGATCTGGCGGTCGCCTGTGCGGTGCTGGGCGCGGCCGAGCGGATCGACCCGGCCTCCATCGCCGATGTGGTGATGATCGGTGAGCTCGGGCTGGACGGCCGGGTGCGGCCGGTGCGCGGCGTGCTGCCCGCTGTGCTCGCCGCAGCGGAGGCCGGGTACCGCCAGGTCGTCGTGCCCGAGCAGACCGCGGGGGAGGCGGCGCTGGTGCCCGGGGTCTCGGTCCTCGGGGTACGGAGCCTGCGGCAGCTGATCGCGGTGCTCTGCGACGAGCCGGTGCCGGACGAGCGGCAGGCTCACGACGAGGGGCGCCCCGACACCATGCTGGCCGGGCTGATGGTGCCCGGCGCGGGTATCGGCACCGGGCTCGCCCGGGTGCCCGGGCAGGGTGACGGCAGCCCACCGGATCTGGCGGATGTGGCGGGGCAGGAGCGGCCCCGCAAGGCGCTGGAGGTTGCTGCGGCGGGCGGTCACCACCTGCTGCTCTCCGGACCGCCGGGCGCCGGCAAGACCATGCTGGCCGAAAGGCTGTCGGCGATTCTGCCGACGCTGACCAGGAAGGAGTCCCTGGAAGTCACAGCGGTGCACTCGGTGGCAGGCATTCTGCCGCCGGGGGAACCACTGGTCACCCGTGCGCCGTACTGCGCACCGCACCACTCGGCGACCATGCAGTCGCTGGTGGGCGGGGGAAACGGGCTGCCGCGGCCCGGTGCGGTCTCTCTGGCCCACCGGGGGATTCTCTTTCTGGATGAGGCGCCGGAATTCTCCGTGCGGGCGCTGGACGCGCTGCGCCAGCCGCTGGAGTCGGGGCATGTGGTGGTGGCACGCAGCGCCGGGGTGGTGCGGTTGCCCGCCAGATTCCTGATGGTGCTGGCCGCCAATCCCTGCCCGTGCGGTCGGCACACCCTCAGCGGTGCCGGTTGCGAGTGCGCGCCCTCGGCGGTCCGGCGCTATCAGGCGAGACTCTCCGGGCCGTTGCTGGACCGGGTGGATCTGAGGGTGGTTGTCGACCCGGTCAGACGCGAGGACCTGATGGGGCAGGGCGGCAAGGGTGAGTCGACGGCCACCGTCGCGGCCCGGGTCCGGGAGGCCAGGGCGCGGGCGGCGGACCGGTTGGCCGGCACCGTGTGGACCACCAACAGCGAGGTGCCCGGCCATGAGTTGCGGACCCGGCTGGTCGTGGCACCGGGCGCGCTGATGGAGGCCGAACGGGACATGGAACGGGGCGTGCTCACCGCACGGGGCCTGGACCGGGTGCTCAGGGTGGCGTGGACGGTCGCCGATCTGCGCGGTGCCGACCGCCCGGAGGCCTCCGACATCGCGGTGGCGCTGGAACTGCGGACCGGGATCCCGCGGGGCGCCCTGACGAAGGCCGGAGCGTCATGAATCCGCGGGCGGACCCTGGGCAGGGGCAGGAACCGGGGTGCCTTCCGGTGCGGGACCCGGAGCGGGGCGTGGGGCAGGTGGCGGCGGTGAGGGATCGGGAACGGCTGGCGCGGGCTGCACTGACCCGCATCCTGGAGCCGGGGGACGAGCGAGGCGGCCGCTGGCTGCGCGAGTGCGGTGCCGTCGAACTGTTGCGGCGGATCACCACCAGGGACGGGGCCGCGGAGAGGCTGAGCGGAATGACTCCGAAACGTCTGGAGGGATACCGGTTACGGGCCGAGAGCGCCGAGCCCGAGCGGGACCTGGCGACGGTCGCCGCGCTCGGCGGGCGGTTCGTCTGCCCCGGCGACCGGGAATGGCCCAGCCAACTCGACGACCTCGCAGACGCCAGGCCGACCGGCCTCTGGGTGCGGGGGCCGCGCGATCTGCGGCTCTGGGCGCTGCGCTCGGTCGCCGTGGTCGGCAGCCGTGCCTGCACACCGTACGGATCCCATATGGCGGCGAGCCTCGGCGCGGGGCTGGCGGAGCTGGGGTGGGTGGTCGTGTCGGGAGCGGCGTTCGGGGTGGACGGGGCAGCCCATCGTGGCGCGCTCGCCGTTGACGGGGCGACGATGGCGGTCCTGGCCTGCGGGGTGGACGTCGCCTATCCCCGGGGACATGCCGAGCTGATCGGACGCATGGCGGAACAGGGGCTCGTCATCGGCGAATTACCACCGTCCGATCATCCGACCAGCCGCAGATTCATTCTCCGGAACCGGGTCATCGCCGCGTTGACGCGCGGGACGGTCGTGGTCGAGGCCGAATACCGCAGCGGTTCGCTGGTCACCGCACGCAACGCGCAGCGGCTCGGCCGCTTCATCATGGGCGTGCCGGGCCCCGCCACCAGCGGGTTGTCAGCAGGAGTCCATGAACTCCTCCGGGGAGAGGGCACCCTGGTGACGGATGCCTCGGAAGTCGCCGAACTGGTGGGGGACATCGGCGAACTCGCCCCGGCCAGACGCGGCCCCGTACACCCCAGGGACCTGCTGGATGCGGTCTCCGCCAGGGTTCTCGACGCGCTGCCGTCCCGCGGCGCCGTCGGCGGGCGCGATGTGGCCCGCGGCGCTGGAACCAGCATCGATGAAGCGCTCGGCAGACTGTACGAACTGCACTCACTGGGGTTCGTCGAACGTGATGGCGATGGATGGCGGTTGACGCCGAGACCGACATGCAATGGGGACGCGCGGCGAGGCGGTACTTGACCTGGAGCATTCGGGTGAAAAGGTGATGCCGATGACCTCGGCGGATCCTTCAGCGACGCCTCCGGGGCCGGCGCACGTGGCGACGGCCCCGGACCTCAGTCATGTTCGATCGGCCGGAATCGCACAGCGCCGATCCGCTGTCCTGCGCGGTCCGCGACGCCTCAGTCACGCTACGCTCACGTGAATCCCGACTCAGACACAAGTCCCCCAGCACTTCACAGCAGAACGGCTCAAGGCACCACATGCCCCAGCACACCTCCGGGTCTGACCGCGCGGCAGTACCACCGGCTGCGCGTGGCACTGTGCGCCCCCCCGCCCCCTCCTCGCTCGACGAGTTGTGGCGTTCATACAAGTCCACGGGCGACGAGCGGCTGCGGGAGCAGCTGATCCTGCACTACTCGCCGTTGGTGAAGTACGTCGCGGGCCGGGTGAGTGTGGGCCTGCCTTCCAATGTCGAGCAGGCGGACTTCGTCTCCTCAGGGGTGTTCGGACTGATCGACGCGATCGAGAAGTTCGACATCGAGCGCGCGATCAAGTTCGAGACGTACGCGATCACCCGCATCCGTGGCGCGATGATCGATGAACTCCGTGCGCTGGACTGGATCCCACGCTCGGTGCGCCAGAAGGCGCGGGCCGTGGAACGCGCCTATGCCACGCTGGAGGCACAGCTGCGACGCACGCCTTCCGAGCCGGAGGTCGCTGCGGAGATGGGCATCACGCTGGAGGAACTGCACGCGGTTTTCAGCCAGTTGTCGCTGGCGAACGTGGTCGCGCTGGAGGAACTGCTGCATGTCGGCGGCGAGGGCGGTGACCGGCTGAGCCTGATGGACACGCTGGAGGACACCGCCGCCGACAATCCGGTGGAGGTCGCCGAGGACCGTGAGCTCAGACGGCTGCTGGCGCGGGCGATCAATACGCTTCCGGAGCGCGAGAAGACGGTCGTCACGCTCTACTACTACGAGGGCCTCACCCTCGCCGAGATCGGCAATGTGCTCGGGGTGACCGAGAGCCGTGTGAGTCAGATCCACACCAAGTCGGTGCTGCAACTGCGTGCGAAACTGGCCGACGCCGGACGCTGATACCACCGGTGGCAGCTGACGGCCATGGCCGCTTCGGCCACTGATCGGGGCCACACCCGCCCTCCCGAACACCGGCCGCCGTAGAGTGGACGCGTGCCCAGGATTCGAGCGGCCTCGGTGGCCGAGCACCGGACCATGCAGCGCGGCGCCCTCCTGGACGCCGCCCGCTCCCTGCTGTCCGAGGGGGGTACGGAGGCATTGACCTTCCCCGCCCTCGCTGAACGCACGGGCCTCGCCCGGTCCTCCGTCTACGAGTACTTCCGCTCCCGTGCGGCCGTCGTCGAAGAGCTCTGCGCCGTCGACTTCCCCGTCTGGGCGGCCGAGGTCGAGAACGCGATGGAGCAGGCCACCACGCCCGTGGAGAAGATCGAGGCCTACGTGCGACGGCAGCTCGACCTCGTCGGAGACCGCCGCCACCGGGCGGTCGTCGCGATCTCGGCGAGCGAGCTGGATGCGGGCGCACGCGAGAAGATCCGGGCCGCGCACGGCGGGCTCATCGCCATGATCGTCGAGGCGCTCGGCGATCTCGGCCACGAGCAGCCGAGGCTGGCGGCGATGCTGCTGCAGGGCTCGGTGGACGCCGCGGTGCGGCGTATCGAACTCGGCGTGGCGGAGGAGCCGGCCGTGATCGCGGACACCGCCGTCGCCATGGTCCTGCGAGGCGTACAGGGCGTACAGGACTGAGTCGGGGCCGCGCCGCGGCACCGAGGAACACAATGCCGGGGGCAGCGAGTCCGTCCCCGGCCCCCTCCGCCGAGGGCCGGGGCTCCGGCACACCGAACACCGGCAGCAGCCGGGACGGCCCCCGTCGCAGCAGCTCCGGCGGCAGCAGCGACAGCGGATCCAGGTATGTGTCACCGCGCCGCAGTCCCCAGTGCAGACAGCCCGATGCGCAGTGGAAGCGCCCTGCCTCCATGACCGCCACTACTTGTCCTGCCGTCACCGTCTCGTCCTTCGCGACCAGCGCGCGCACCGGCTCGTACGTGGTCCGCAGTGGCGGATCGCCGGTCCCGGCCACCTCGATCGCCACCACCCCACGCCCCGCCACACGCCCCGCGAACGAGACCCGGCCCGAGGCCGCGGCGAGCACCGCCGTGCCCGGCTCTGCGGCGAGATCCACCCCGCGGTGGCCTCGTCCGTAGGCGCTGACCGGCGGCTCCCATCCCCGTACGACCGCGGGCCGCCCGGCAAGCGGCCACAACCGGGCACCGTCCGGCCGGGGCGCCGGTGAGGGAGCGGGCGCGGGAACAGGCGCGGGCGCCGGCTCTCCGGCTTCCGCGGCCGGCGCGACGCACAGCGCTGAGAGAAGGGCCGACGCCGCCACGAGCGCGGCGTCGCAGAAGCGGAATCTGTGCCTGAAAAGGGAAACGGTCGGATCGGGTGTACATCGCATGGCAGAACCGTCCCGCACCGCTCGGAATCGCGGGGATCATGAACCGGATCTGTGGACTACCGACCGGTTGTGGACAGCGCCGTCACCCGGCACCCGACCTGTCCCGTACACTTCCTATGGCGATCCGGGTCACCGGGTCGACTTCGCACGCCCCGCCACCTCCCTCTCTGCGGACGGTGGCCGCGCTCCTCGGTCCCTTGTGGCACGGCGCGTCGGGGCGTCAGGCGCGACAGCAATCCTGCGGTCGCGACAACCGAGCACCTCAAGGAGTACGGCCATGGCCGTCGTCACGATGCGGGAGCTGCTGGAAAGCGGCGTCCACTTCGGTCACCAGACCCGTCGCTGGAACCCGAAGATGAAGCGCTTCATCTTCACCGAGCGCAACGGCATCTACATCATCGACCTGCTCCAGTCGCTGTCGTACATCGACCGCGCCTACGAGTTCGTCAAGGAGACCGTCGCGCACGGCGGCTCCATCATGTTCGTCGGTACCAAGAAGCAGGCCCAGGAGGCCATCGCCGAGCAGGCGACGCGCGTCGGCATGCCGTACGTCAACCAGCGTTGGCTCGGTGGCATGCTCACCAACTTCTCCACCGTCTACAAGCGCCTTCAGCGTCTGAAGGAGCTCGAGCTCATCGACTTCGAGGACGTGGCCGCCTCCGGCCTCACCAAGAAGGAGCTCCTGGTTCTCTCCCGCGAGAAGGCCAAGCTGGAGAAGACCCTCGGTGGTATCCGCGAGATGCAGAAGGTGCCGAGCGCCGTCTGGATCGTCGACACCAAGAAGGAGCACATCGCCGTCGGTGAGGCGCGCAAGCTCCACATCCCGGTCGTCGCGATCCTCGACACCAACTGCGACCCCGACGAGGTCGACTACAAGATTCCGGGCAACGACGACGCGATCCGCTCCGTCACCCTGCTCACCCGCGTGATCGCCGACGCCGTCGCCGAGGGCCTCATCGCCCGTTCCGGTGCCGCCACCGGTGACTCGAAGCCGGGCGAGAAGGCCGCCGGCGAGCCGCTCGCCGAGTGGGAGCGCGACCTGCTCGAGGGCGACAAGAAGGCCGACGCCGAGGTGCAGACCTCTGCCGAGACCGAGAAGGTCGCGGACGCCGCCGAGACGCCGGCCGAGGCCGAGGCCGCTGCCGAGGCCCCCGCTGCCGAGGCTCCGGCCGCGGACGCCGAGCAGGCCTGACACCTCCGTCACGGCTGAATGACGGCGGGGGCCGGTGCCACGAGCACCGCCCCCGCCGTCCACCCGTAGATCTTTCAGACTTCGAGAGAGAAACACAGACTCATGGCGAACTACACCGCCGCTGACGTCAAGAAGCTCCGCGAGCTGACCGGCGCCGGCATGATGGACTGCAAGAAGGCGCTCGACGAGGCCGAGGGCAACGTCGACAAGGCCGTCGAGGCGCTCCGTATCAAGGGTCAGAAGGGCGTCGCCAAGCGCGAGGGCCGCTCTGCCGAGAACGGCGCCGTCGTCTCCCTCATCTCCGAGGACAAGACCTCCGGCGTTCTGCTCGAGCTGAAGTGCGAGACGGACTTCGTCGCCAAGGGCGAGAAGTTCCAGACCGTGGCCAACACGCTCGCCGCCCACGTCGCCGCGACCTCCCCGGCCGACCTGGCCGCGCTGCTCGCCTCCGAGATCGAGGCCGGCAAGACCGTTCAGGCATACGTCGACGAGGCCAACGCCAACCTCGGCGAGAAGATCGTCCTGGACCGCTTCGCGCAGTTCACCGGCGGTTACGTGGCTGCGTACATGCACCGCACGATGCCCGACCTTCCGCCGCAGGTCGGCGTCCTGGTCGAGCTCGACAAGGAGAACGCCGAGGTTGCCAAGGACGTCGCGCAGCACATCGCCGCCTTCGCCCCGAAGTACCTCAACCGCGACGAGGTCCCGGCCGAGACGGTCGAGAACGAGCGTCGTGTCGCCGAGGCCACCTCTCGCGAGGAGGGCAAGCCCGAGGCCGCCCTTCCGAAGATCGTCGAGGGTCGCGTCAACGGTTTCTTCAAGGACGTCGTCGTCCTGGAGCAGGCGTTCGCCAAGGACAACAAGAAGTCCGTCCAGAAGGTTCTGGACGAGGCCGGTGTCACCCTGAAGCGCTTCTCGCGCATCAAGGTCGGCATCTGAGTCCGTCCGCGAACAACGGTGGACCCGATAGGGTCTAGTGCAGTCGTCGGCCGCACACATGCCGTACGACCGCAGATCTGACGAGGAGGCCATTGCCGCTGAGGGACACCAGACCCACCGGCAATGGCCTTCTTCGTATGTGCACGAGGAGAATCTCCATGAACAAGGGCGCGGACGCCGCAACAGGTGACCACAAGCGCGACGACGGCAAAGTACCCGGGCGCTTCATGCTGAAGCTGTCCGGAGAGGCGTTCGCCGGCGGCGGGGGTCTCGGTGTCGACCCCGACGTCGTACACGCCATCGCCCGGGAAATCGCGGCAGTCGTCCGCGACGGCGCGGAAATCGCGGTCGTCATCGGCGGCGGCAACTTCTTCCGCGGTGCCGAGCTCCAGCAACGCGGCATGGACCGGGCCCGCTCCGACTACATGGGCATGCTCGGCACGGTCATGAACTGCCTGGCGCTCCAGGACTTCCTGGAGAAGGAGGGCATCGACTCCCGCGTCCAGACCGCCATCACCATGGGGCAGGTCGCGGAGCCGTACATCCCGCTGCGCGCCGTGCGCCACCTGGAGAAGGGCCGTGTCGTCATCTTCGGCGCCGGCATGGGGATGCCGTACTTCTCCACCGACACCACTGCCGCCCAGCGCGCCCTGGAGATCGACGCCCAGGGTCTGCTGATGGGCAAGAACGGGGTGGACGGGGTCTACGACTCCGACCCGAAGACCAACCCCGACGCGGTGAAGTTCGACGCCCTTGAGTACAGCGAGGTGCTCGCCCGCGATCTCAAGATCGCCGACGCCACCGCCATCACGCTCTGCCGTGACAACCAGCTGCCGATCCTCGTCTTCGAGCTGACCGCCACGGGCAATATCGCCCGCGCGGTCAAGGGTGAGAAGATCGGCACGCTCGTGAGTGACCAGGGCACCCGGGCCTGAGAACCGGGGGACCTTCCCGGGAAGTCAAGGGAAGGTCCGGGGCCTGCGGGGAACACCCCGGGACAGGTCCCGAAGGATGGACAACGGCCTGCCGGTCGGACACCGTGCAGGTGAGGACGCGACGCAGGACCCGCCGGGCCCGAGCACGCCGGGCCCACTCAAGACACGCAGGAGCACGTGGTGATCGAAGAAACCCTCCTTGAGGCCGAGGAGAAGATGGAGAAGGCCGTCGTCGTTGCGAAAGAGGACTTCGCCGCGATCCGTACCGGCCGTGCGCACCCGGCGATGTTCAACAAGATCGTCGCCGACTACTACGGCGCGCTGACCCCGATCAACCAGCTCGCCTCGTTCTCGGTGCCCGAGCCGCGCATGGCTGTCGTGACGCCGTTCGACAAGAGCGCGCTGCGCAACATCGAGCAGGCCATCCGTGACTCGGACCTCGGCGTCAACCCGAGCAACGACGGCAATATCATCCGGGTGACCTTCCCGGACCTCACCGAGGAGCGTCGCCGCGACTACATCAAGGTCGCGAAGACGAAGGCCGAGGACTCCAAGATCTCCATCCGGGCCGTGCGCCGCAAGGCCAAGGAGACCCTGGACAAGCTGGTCAAGGACAAGGAGTCCGGCGAGGACGAGGTGCGTCGCGCCGAGAAGGAGCTCGACGACACCACCGCGAAGTACGTCGCACAGGTTGACGAGCTGCTCAAGCACAAGGAAGCCGAGCTGCTCGAAGTCTGATGAACGACTCTTCCTGGGGCGCCCCGCAGGGAGCCGGCCACTGGGGTACGCCCGAGATGCAGGCAGCTCCGGCGGGTCCTGCATACGATGTGTATGGCGCCCAGCAGACTCGGCCCATGCCCATAGTGCCGGACGTTCCCGACGCAGGTAGAGACGCTGACGACCGTGATGACCGGGACCAGGGGGCCGCACGCCTGAGCGACGGCCCCCTGTTCCGTGACGAGAAGCCGCAGGAGCCCATGTCCACCGCGCCACCGCCCCCGCAGAAGAAACGTGCGGGCCGTGATCTGCGATCCGCAATAGGGGTCGGTGTGGGGCTCGGCGCCATCATCGTCGCCTCGTTGTTCATCGTGAAGGCCGTCTTCGTCGGTGTGATCGCCGTCGCCGTCGTCGTGGGCCTGTGGGAGCTCACCTCCCGGCTGCAGGAGCGCAAGGGCATCAAGGCGCCGCTCATCCCGCTGGCGGTCGGTGGCGCGGCGATGGTGGTGGCCGGGTACGCACGGGGCGCCGAGGGCGCCTGGGTGGCGATGGCGCTGACCGCACTCGCGGTGCTCGTCTGGCGGATGACCGAGCCTCCCGAGGGCTACCTCAAGGACGTTACGGCCGGCGTGTTCGCCGCGTTCTACGTACCGTTCCTGGCCACCTTCGTCGCCATGCTCCTGACTGCGGACGACGGCCCTCAGCGGGTGCTCACCTTCCTGCTGCTGACCGTGGTCAGCGACACGGGTGCGTACGCCGTCGGCTGGCGCTTCGGCAAGCACAAGCTCGCGCCGCGCATCAGCCCCGGAAAGACCCGCGAGGGCCTGTTCGGGGCCGTCGCCTTCGCGATGGTCGCCGGTGCGCTGTGCATGCAGTTCCTGATCGACGGCGGTTCCTGGTGGCAGGGACTGCTGCTGGGGTTCGCGGTCGCGGCCAGTGCCACTCTCGGTGACCTGGGCGAGTCGATGATCAAGCGGGACCTCGGGATCAAGGACATGGGCACGCTGCTGCCGGGCCACGGCGGCATCATGGACCGGCTGGACTCGCTGCTGCCGACCGCCCCGGTGGTCTGGCTGCTGCTGGTGCTGTTCGTGGGTTCCGGCTGATCCCCGAGTTCTGCCGCCCTGACCTGGGCTTTTGCGAGTGAGGGTCCGTTGTCCACAGGGCGGCGGGCCCTCACTGTTCTGTCTGCGACACTGGATGAACCATGCCTAAGCCCGGAGAACTCACTTTCGTCGCGCCCCGCGGAGCCAAGAAGCCGCCGCGGCACCTCGCCGACCTCACGCCCGCCGAGCGCAAGGAAGCCGTCGCCGCGATCGGCGAGAAGCCGTTCCGCGCCCAGCAGCTCTCACAGCACTACTTCGCGCGGTACGCGCACGACCCGGCAGAGTGGACCAACATCCCGGCCGGTTCGCGGGACAAGCTCGCCGAGGCGATGTTCCCCGACCTGATGTCGGTGGTCCGCCACATCAGCTGTGACGACGACACCACCCGTAAGACGCTGTGGAAGCTGCACGACGGGACGCTCGTGGAGTCCGTCCTGATGCGCTACCCGGAGCGGGTGACGATGTGCATCTCCTCGCAGGCGGGATGCGGGATGAACTGCCCGTTCTGCGCCACGGGGCAGGCCGGTCTCGACCGCAATCTGTCGACCGCGGAGATCGTCCACCAGATCGTGGACGGCATGCGCGCGCTGCGCGACGGGGAGGTCCCCGGTGGTCCGGCGCGGCTCTCCAACATCGTCTTCATGGGCATGGGCGAGCCGCTCGCCAACTACAACCGGGTGGTCGGCGCGATCCGCCGGCTGACCGACCCCGAGCCGGACGGGCTGGGGCTCTCGCAGCGCGGGATCACCGTGTCCACCGTGGGCCTGGTGCCCGCGATGCTCCGCTTCGCCGACGAGGGCTTCAAGTGCCGTCTCGCCGTCTCCCTGCACGCACCGGACGACGAGCTGCGCGACACGCTCGTCCCGGTGAACACGCGCTGGAAGGTGGGCGAGGTGCTGGACGCCGCGTGGGAGTACGCGGAGAAGTCCGGCCGCCGCATCTCCATCGAGTACGCGCTGATCCGGGACATCAACGACCAGGCGTGGCGTGGTGACCGGCTCGGCCGGCTCCTCAAGGGCAAGCGTGTGCACGTCAACCTGATCCCGCTGAACCCGACGCCCGGCTCCAAGTGGACCGCCTCGCGGCCCGAGGACGAGAAGGCGTTCGTCGACGCGATCGCGGCACACGGAGTGCCGGTGACCGTGCGGGACACCCGCGGCCAGGAGATCGACGGGGCCTGCGGGCAGTTGGCGGCAGCCGAGCGCTGAGGCCGGAACGGCCCGTGTAGCCTGGGCCTGAAATCAACTTCATATTCCGACAGGGGAGCGCCACAGCGCTGAGAGTGCGGCACCGAGAACAGGTCGGCCGCAGACCCTCTGAACCTCGCCCGGGTCATTCCGGGTAGGAAGTTCGGTCATCAACTCATGCTGTTGCGCCCTGCCCGCTTTTCCAGGGGCAGGGCCGCGTCTCTTCCTGGCCAAAACCCAGGAGGAATCCACAATGAGCACCACACGCAGAACCAAGCAGCTTGCGGCGACGGCTGTCGCCGCCGCGCTCGGCGTCACGGCACTTGCCGGATGCGGGAGCTCCGACAAGTCGGACTCCGGTTCCGGCGGTACGAAGAGCTCCGGTTCGAAGACCGTGACTCTTGTCAGCCATGACTCCTTCAACGCCTCCAAGGATGTGCTCAAGGAGTTCACCGAGGAGACCGGCTACACCGTCAAGGTGCTGAAGAGCGGTGACGCGGGTGTCGCGCTCAACCAGGAAATCCTGACCAAGGGCTCCCCGCGGGGAGATGTGTTCTTCGGTGTCGACAACACCCTGCTCTCCCGCGCTCTCGACAGCGGTCTCTTCACGCCGTACGAGGCGAAGGGCATCGATCAGGTGGCGGCCGGCACCCAACTGGACGCCGAGCACCGGGTCACCCCGATCGACACCGGCGACATCTGCATCAACTACGACAAGAAGTACTTCGCCGACAAGAAGCTCGCGCCGCCGCAGTCCTTCGACGACCTGGCGAAGCCCGAGTACAAGAACCTCCTCGTCACCGAGAACGCCGGGACCTCCTCGCCCGGCCTCGGCTTCCTCCTCGGCACCGTCGCCACCTACGGCGAGAAGGGCTACCAGGACTACTGGAAGAAGCTGAAGAGCAACGGCGTCAAGGTCGTCGACGGCTGGGAGCAGGCGTACAACGAGGAGTTCTCCGGCTCCGCGGGCGGTAAGAAGGCCAAGGCCGACCGGCCGCTCG
Source organism: Streptomyces sp. NPDC058239 (assembly GCF_042882185.1). Classification (NCBI taxonomy): domain Bacteria; kingdom Bacillati; phylum Actinomycetota; class Actinomycetes; order Kitasatosporales; family Streptomycetaceae; genus Streptomyces; species Streptomyces sp. NPDC058239. Next base: position 53,127 of record NZ_JBHVWS010000021.1, on the reverse strand, counting down.
TCGTCTCGTACGCCTCCAGCCCGCCCGTCGAGGTGCTGTACGCGAAGCCGCAGCCGGCCGAGGCCCCGACCGGGGTCGCCACCGGGACCTGCTTCCGTCAGATCGAATTCGCGGGTCTGTTGAACGGCGCGAAGAACGAGGCGGGTGGCAAGGCCCTGCTGGACTTCCTGATCAGCAAGAAATTCCAGGAGGACATGCCACTCAACATGTTCGTGAACCCGGTCACCAAGAGCGCGGAACTGCCGGAACTCTTCACGAAGTTCGGTGCGACGGTGGACAGGCCGGCGACCGTCGCCCCCGACGAGATTTCCAAGAACCGTGAGCAGTGGGTTCAGTCGTGGTCCTCGCTCGTAGTGAAGTAGCGAAGACCCCCGTACGCGGAACGGACGCGGGCGGGAGGGGCGAGCACGGGAAGAGCGAGCACGGGGAAGGGCCGCGCGGGAAGAGGCCGCGCGCCTGCTCCGGGCACGCGAACTCGGCGCGCGCAAAGGCGTGGCGCGCGAGCGCGGTGCGGCTCGGCCTGATGGCCGTGCCCGTCGCGTTCTTCGCGCTGTTCTTCGCCTACCCCGTCGCCGCGATCGTCGGCCGTGGACTGAAGGTGGACGGGGGCTGGCAGTTCGGCCGGATCGGCGAAGTGCTGACCCGGCCGGACATTCGCGACGTCCTCTGGTTCACCACCTGGCAGGCGCTCGCCTCGACCGCGCTGACCCTGCTGATCGCGCTGCCCGGCGCCTATGTCTTCGCCCGCTTCGACTTCCCCGGCAAACAACTGCTGCGGGCGGTCGTCACCGTGCCGTTCGTCCTGCCGACCGTCGTCGTCGGGACCGCCTTCCTCGCGCTGCTGGGACGCGGCGGGTTTCTCGACGAACTCTGGGGCGTACGGCTCGACACCACCGTCTGGGCAATCCTGCTCGCCCATGTCTTCTTCAACTACGCGGTGGTCGTGCGGACCGTGGGCGGGCTGTGGTCACAGCTCGACCCACGGCAGGAGGAGGCCGCCCGGGTGCTGGGCGCCGGGCGGTTCGCCGCCTGGCGGCGGGTCACCCTGCCGGCCCTCGCGCCCGCCGTGGCCGCCGCCGCGCTGATGGTCTTCCTCTTCACCTTCACCTCCTTCGGGGTCGTACAGATCCTCGGCGGCCCGGGGTACTCCACGCTGGAGGTGGAGATCTACCGGCAGACCGCCCAACTGCTCGCCCTGCCGACAGCCGCCGTGCTGACGCTGGTGCAGTTCGCCGCGGTCGGTGCGATCCTCGCCGTCCACGCGTGGACCGTACGGCGCAGGGAGACCGCGCTGAAGCTGGTCGACCCGGCACAGACCGCCCGCAGGCCGCGCGGCGCCGGGCAGTGGGCGCTGCTCTGCGGGGTGCTGCTGACCGTGCTCGTGCTGATACTGCTGCCGCTCGGGGTGCTGGTCGAGCGCTCGCTGGACACACCCGGCGGCCATGGCTTCGACTTCTACCGCGCCCTGCGGTCCGCCGACGCCGGCGGCGGTACCTTCCTGGTCGCCCCGCTCGAAGCCATCTGGAACTCAACTCAGTACGCACTGGTCGCGACCGTCATCGCGCTGGTCATCGGCGGGCTCGCCGCCGCGGCTCTGACCCGGCGCGCGGGGCGTCTCGTCCGCGGCTTCGATGCCTTGCTGATGCTGCCGCTAGGGGTGTCCGCGGTCACCGTCGGCTTCGGTTTTCTGATCACCCTGGACAAGCCGCCGCTGGATCTGCGGACTTCATGGATTCTGGTGCCGCTCGCCCAGGCGCTGGTCGGTGTGCCCTTCGTCGTACGGACCATGCTGCCGGTCCTGCGGGCGGTGGACGGCCGGCTGAGGGAGGCGGCCGCGGTGCTCGGGGCGTCACCCCTGCGGGCCTGGCGGGAGGTCGATCTGCCGCTGGTGCGGCGGGCGTTGCTGGTGGCGGCCGGGTTCGCGTTCGCCGTGTCACTCGGTGAGTTCGGCGCGACGGTGTTCATCGCACGGCCCGACCGCCCGACGCTGCCGGTGGCCGTGGCCCGGCTGCTGGGGCGGGCCGGGGAGCTCAACTACGGCCAGGCGATGGCCCTCAGCACCATTCTGATGGTGGTCTGCGCCCTCTCGCTGCTGCTGCTCGAACGTATCCGCACGGACCGATCCGGGGAGTTCTAGAGATGCTGACACTGGAATCGGCCACGGTCCGCTTCGGTGAGCGGGCGGCACTCGACAGGGTGGATCTGGAGGTCGCCGAGCACGAGATCGTGTGCGTGCTGGGGCCGAGCGGCAGCGGCAAGTCGACCCTGCTGCGGGTGGTCGCCGGACTGCACCCGCCGGACGGCGGCCGGGTGCTGCTGGACGGCGCGGACCAGGCCGGGGTGCCGGTGCACCGGCGCGGACTCGGCCTGATGTTCCAGGACCACCAGCTCTTCCCGCACCGGGATGTCGGCGCAAATGTCGCCTTCGGTCTGCGGATGCGCGGGATGTCGCGGCGCGATCAGGAGCGCAAGGTCGATGAACTCCTCGACCTGGTGGGCCTGCCCGGCTCCGAACGGCGGGCCGTCGCCGCGCTGTCCGGCGGTGAGCAGCAGCGTGTCGCCCTCGCGAGGGCGCTCGCGCCAAGCCCGAAGCTGCTGATGCTGGACGAGCCGCTCGGCCAGCTCGACCGCGGCCTGCGTGAACGGCTCGTAGTCGAACTGCGCACGCTCTTCGGACGGTTGGGTACGACGGTGCTCGCCGTCACCCACGACCAGGGCGAGGCGTTCGCCCTCGCCGACCGGGTGGTGGTGATGCGCGGCGGGCGGATCGCCCAGGTGGGCACGCCGCTGGAGGTCTGGCAGCAGCCCGCGTCAGCCTTTGTCGCCCGGTTCCTCGGCTTCGACAACGTGGTGGAGGCGACGGTGGCCGGCACGGCCGCCGACACGGTGTGGGGCAAGGTGCCGGTGCCCAAGGGCTCGCCGCAGGGGGCGTGCGATCTGCTGGTGCGCCCGGCCGGGGTCCGGATCGGCTCCCCGGACGGGGGGCTGCGCTGCACGGTCGGGACGCGTACGTTCCGGGGCAGCCATGTCGCCGTACAGCTGATGCCGGTGGGCGGTCCGGTCCTGGAGGCGGAGTGCACGCTGCGGGACGCCCCGCAGGAGGGCGCGACGGTCGGGGTCCGCTTCGACGCGGCGGAGACCGTCGTCCTGCCCGCCGCCTTCTGACCTCGCGCGTCCGGCGGAGGGCGCGGTCGGGTTCACTTGACCGGCCGAGCCGTGCCGGGCGATCCCGCCCGCCGTCTCCCGGCGTCCGGAACTGCTGGAGCGGCCCGGACCGATCGCACGCGGCGGGTCTGCGCAGTGGTGTCCGTGCAAGCTGTAGGAGGACATGCGGCAGATCCGGAACGACTGCGAGAAGGACGGGAACAATGACTGAGTCAGCACGCGAGGGCATCGACATCACCCGCGTCCTCGACGCCCCGCGGGAACTGGTCTTCGAGGCCTGGACGACGCCCGAGCACTTCGCCGCCTGGTACGGCGGGGACGCCGAGGTGCCGCTCGACCGAGTGTCGATGGATGTCAGGCCGGGCGGCGCCTGGAGCCTGGTCATCGTGGTTCCGGGCACCGAGATGCCCTTTCACGGGGTCTACCGCGAGGTCCTTGCCCCCGAGCGGCTGGTGTTCACGCTGAAGGACGCCACCGCACCCGCAGACATCGAGGGCGAGACCGTCACCGTCACCTTCACCGACCGCGGCGACAAGACCACCGAAATGGTCTTCAAGCAGCGCGGCGGCAACCTCACGGCAGAGCAGTACGCGGCCGCCGAGGACGGCTGGGAGGCCTTCTTCGATGCGCTCGTGGCCCGTCTCGCGTCCCTCTGAACCGGCCTCGGCTACCGCTTCGCCGACAATTGGGCGAGTGCCTCGGCGGCCTCGTCCACCGTGTCGACGAGCGCGATACGGGACTCCATCGGCCGGCTGTCGGCCAGCGCGCGCAGCAGTGGCCACGCGGGCAGCTCCCTCGTCCAGTGCGCGCGGCCGACCAGCACCATCGGGGTCGGCCTGCCGCGGGAGCCGTAGTAGTTCGGCGTCGCGTTGTCGAAGATCTCCTGTGTGGTGCCGGCCGCGCCCGGCAGGAAGATCACGCCCGCCGTGGAGCGGGCGAGCAGTCCGTCCTCGCGCAGCGCGTTGGCGAAGTACTTGGCGATGTGGTCCGCGAACGGGTTCGGCGGCTCATGTCCGTAGAACCAGGTGGGGATCGAGACCGAGCCGCCGCCGCCCGGCCAGCGCTCCCGTACGGCGAAGGCGGCCAGCGCCCAGTCGGTGACCGACGGGGTGAACGAGGGGGTGGCGGCCAGGAGTTCGCAGGCCTTGTCCAGCATCGGATCGGGGTGCGGCGCCGAGTACGCCCCGAGGTTCGCGGCCTCCATCGCGCCCGGCCCGCCGCCGGTGGCCACCGTCAGGCCGTTCCGGGCCAGCGTCCGGCCCAGCCGGGCCGCGGCCGCGTACTCCGCGCTGCCGCGGGCCGTCGTATGGCCGCCCATCACCCCGACGACAAAAGCGCCGGCGAGTTGTTCGTCCAGCGCGTCGGAGACCGCGTCGTCGTGGAGCGCACGCAGCATCGACGCGAAGGTGTCGCCGCTCGACCGGGTCTCCCGGAACCAGCGGTAGGCGCGGGCATCGGGCGTCGCCGCGTAGCCGCCGGCCGTCAGCCCTTCGTAGAGCGCGTCGGGGGAGTAGAGCAGGCCGCGGTACGGATCGAAGGGCAGTCCGGGCACCGGTGGGAAGACGAACGCACCGTCGGCCCGTACCTTCGCCGCCGTTCCGGGTGCCATCAGGCAGCCGAGGAAGACCGCACCGGCCGTATCGGCGGCCAGCAGGGCGGCGCCCCGGTCCGTCAGGTCGACGGACTGGACCCGGTGTCCGGCCAGCCTCCCGGAGGCGACCACCGCGTCGAATTCGGCGAGCGACTCGATCTCCGGGCCGGGTACGGGATAGCTGTCGTCCGGGTTGTCCACGTTGTCATGCTACGTAGCGGCCGAGGTGCACGGGCGTGGCCGGCGGGGCGCGCGACCTCAGGCCGTCAGCGGCAGCGCCGCCAGCTCGGCGACCAGCCAGGTCAACGGGGCGAAGACGACCAGCAGCGCGGCGGCGCGAAGGGCCGTCGCGGCCCACAGCACCGAGGCCGGGGCACCCAGCCGCGACAGCGCCCGCGCCGTCCGGGTGCGATCCTGCTTCGCCTCCAGCGCCGAGGTCAGCAGCGTCGCCGACGTACAGCCGAGGACGAGCACCCCGCCCAGTGCCGTGAGCGGGCCGAAGGGGCGTGGCCCCGTCCCGTACAGCGCGTAGGCGGCGATCACCGCGGAGAGCACCGCACAGACCACACCGAGCGGCCCTCCGATCCGGCGCGCCTCGCCCATCAGCACCCGGCCGGCCAGCAGCCGTACGGCGCCGGGGCGCACCGCCTGCAGCAGCCGCCCGCAGAGATATGCCAGGCCGGGTCCGGCCACGGCCAGGCCGATCGCCGTCAGCGTCCACCCCGCCAGCACTCCGGCCGGAGTGGCGTCGAACCTGCCGGGGAGCGGGAGCAGGCTGCGCCCGTCGCCGTGGCTCAGGTAGGCCTCCACGGCGAGGCCGGCCGCGATCAGTGCCACCCCCCACGGCAGCCCGGTCGGGGGTGCTGCCGGAGCGGGTGGCCGGTCCTCCGACGCCTCGTCCGAGGAGATTCCGTCCGGGACCGCCGGCTGGACCGGCCGGGTGCGCAGTGCCAGCCCGCTCGCTGTCGCCGCGGCCACCGGGACCAGGGCCAGCAGCATGAGCACGGCCGCGAGCGGCAGCGGGGCGTCCGCGTCGAGCAGCCCTGCCGCCGCACCGTCGAACGGCAGCCCGGACAGATCGCCGCGCAGATGCAGGAAGAACAGCAGCGCCACCATCGACCCGAGGGTGCAGGAGACGGCTGTGGAGACCGCGGCGAGCACGGTGAGCCTGACGGGCCCGAGGCCCACGGCGGACAGCCCGGAGCGTGGCCGGGTGCTCGGATCCGTACGGGCCACCGCGACCGCGAACTGCACGGTGGCGGCGAGCGGCACGAGGCACCACAGCAGCCGCAGCACGGCCGCGGCGGAGTGCGCCGGGTGCCCCGATGCGTAGCCCAGGGCGCACAGCAGCAGGAAGCCGACCCCGGCGGAGGCGGCCGCGACCAGCAGCCGTCGCATCAGGACCAGCGGATGGGAACCCCGGGCTAGACGGAGAGCGAGCACGCCGCCCTGCCCTCCGCATCGGATACGGCGGGCAGGGCGACGGTGGCGACGGGGCGGCCGTCGAGCAACGGGACCGTACGGTCGGCGAGGGTGGCGACCTCGGGGTCATGGGTGGCGAGCACGACCGTGATGCCGTGCGAGCGGGCCGCGCTGGTGAGGGTGCGCAGCACATGCGTCCGGTCGGTGCGGTGCAGGGTCGCGGTCGGCTCGTCGGCGAAGATCACCGAGGGGGAGGCGGCCAGCGCGCGGGCCACGGCGATCCGCTGGCGCTGCCCCTGGGGCAGCGTGTGCGGTCGCTTCTTGGCGCACGCACCGATGTCCAGCCGCTCCAGCCACTCCAGGCCGGTCTTCTTCGCCTCCCGGTGCGAGGCGCCGCGCAGCAGCAGCGGAAGAGCCACGTTCTCCCAGGTGTTCAGCTCCGGTACGAGCTGGGGCTCGGGGGCGATCCAGCCGAACTTGTCTCGGCGCAGCCGTTCGCGCAAGCGGGGGCCCATGGTGTGGACGGGGACGCTGTTGAACCACACCTCGCCCTGCTGGGGCACCAGTTGACCGGAGAGGCAGTGCAGCAGGGTCGTCTTGCCGCTGCCTCTGGGGCCGGTCACGGCGAGGATCTCGCCGTCGTGGACACCCAGGGAGACGCCACCGAGCGCGGGTGAGCCGTTGTGGGAGTGGTGCAGGGAACGCGCCCAGATCACGTCGTTGTCCGGCGGGGCCGCCATGGCGTACACCTCGGTTCAGATCGTATGTCCCGTCCCCCTTACGGGGGAACGAAGAGGGGGCCGATCGGTCACTCGGCACCGTAAGGATTCGAACCGCGGTGTGGGCACAGCACACGGCCCGGGTGCGCTCCATCCCACTCGAATGGGCGCATCCGGGCCGTGTGGACCGTATGAAATGACCGCTGGAAGCCGGTCAAGCGGTGGTCAGCCGGTGGTCAAGCCGCAGGGCCGTCCGGCGGATCACGGCCGGACAGATCCTGGCCCGTCGGGCGGACGGGCGGACAGGGGCGATCGGCTGCCCGGTCCGTGGCCGGTCAGCCGATCGGACCGCCGGTCAGAGCTTGGTCCACGCCTCGGTGAGGACGCTCCGCAGAATGCCCTCGATCTCGTCGAACGTCGACTGGTCGGAGATCAGCGGCGGCGCGAGCTGGACGACCGGGTCGCCGCGGTCGTCGGCCCGGCAGTACAGGCCGTTGTCGTACAGCGCCTTGGAGAGGAAGCCGTACAGGACGCGCTCGGTCTCCTCGTCGGTGAAGGTCTCCTTGGTGGCCTTGTCCTTCACCAGCTCGATGCCGTAGAAGAAGCCGTTGCCGCGGACGTCGCCGACGATCGGCAGGTCGAGCAGCTTCTGCAGCGTCGTGTAGAAGGCGTTCTCGTTGTCCAGGACGTGCTGGTTGAGGCCCTCGCGCTCGAAGATGTCGAGGTTGGCGAGGCCGACCGCCGCGGAGACCGGGTGGCCACCGAAGGTGTAGCCGTGCAGGAAGGTGTTGTCACCCTCGTAGAACGGCGCGGCGATGCGGTCCGAGACGATGCAGGCACCGATCGGGGAGTAGCCCGAGGTCATGCCCTTGGCGCAGGTGATCATGTCCGGCACGTAGCCGAACTTGTCGCAGGCGAACATCGTACCGAGACGGCCGAAGGCGCAGATGACCTCGTCGGAGACGAGCAGTACGTCGTACTTGTCGCAGATCTCGCGCACGCGCTGGAAGTATCCGGGCGGCGGCGGGAAGCAGCCGCCTGCGTTCTGCACGGGCTCCAGGAAGACGGCGGCGACGGTGTCCGCGCCCTCGAACAGGATCTCCTGCTCGATCTGGTCGGCGGCCCAGCGGCCGAAGGCCTCCGGGTCGTCGCCGTGGATCGGGGCGCGGTAGATGTTGGTGTTCGGCACCTTGTGCGCGCCGGGGACCAGCGGCTCGAAGGGGGCCTTCAGGGCCGGCAGGCCGGTGATGGACAGGGCGCCCTGCGGGGTGCCGTGGTAGGCGACCGCACGCGAGATGACCTTGTACTTGGTCGGCTTGCCCTGGAGCTTGAAGTACTGCTTGGCCAGCTTCCAGGCGGTCTCCACGGCCTCGCCGCCACCGGTGGTGAAGAAGACCTTGTTGAGGTCGCCCGGCGCGTAGTCGGCGAGGCGCTCGGCGAGCTCGACGGCCTTCGGGTGGGCGTAGGACCAGACCGGGAAGAAGCCCAGCTCCTGGCCCTGCTTGTACGCCGCCTCGGCGAGCTCGTGACGGCCGTGACCGGCGTTGACCACGAACAGGCCGGACAGGCCGTCGAGGTAGCGCTTGCCTTGGTCGTCGTAGATGTAGGTGCCCTCGCCACGCACGATGGTGGGAACGGGCGCGTTCTCGTAGTCCGACATGCGGGTGAAATGCATCCACAGGTGGTCGTACGCGGTTCGGCTGAGGTCCTTGCTCACGGCTATCGGGTTCCCCACATATAGGTCTGCTTCTTGAGCTTCAGGTACACAAAGCTCTCGGTGGAGCGCACGCCGGGGATGGCCCGGATGCGTTTGTTGATCGTTTCCAGCAGGTGGTCGTCGTCCTCGCAGACGATCTCCACCATCAGGTCGAAGGAGCCCGCGGTCATCACCACGTACTCGCACTCGGCCATGGCCGACAGCGCCTCGGCGACGGGATCGAGGTCGCCGTCGACATTGATGCCGACCATCGCCTGCCGTCGGAACCCCACGGTGAGCGGGTCCGTGACGGCGACGATCTGCATCACGCCCTGGTCGAGCAGCTTCTGGACGCGCTGCCGCACGGCCGCCTCGGAGAGGCCGACGGCCTTGCCGATCGCGGCGTACGGGCGACGCCCGTCCTCCTGGAGCTGCTCGATGATTGCGAGGGATACGGCATCGACCGTTGGGGACGATCCGTTCCCGGTCCTGGAGTCTGCGCTGCGACTGGCCACGCATCCACTGTGCACCGGGACTCGTCGGTCTGGCAACCCCGAATCGATGAAATTCGTTGTCTGAGGGTCTCGATCTCACTGAATCCGAAGTTCGCGGTGGTTGGGCATGTCGAAAGCGATACCTGAGCGACTAGGCTGGCCATCTCATCCATTGGACGTGTCGACAGGAGGGGTGGTTGTGACCACCGAGGTGCGCCGTCTGCGCAACTACATCAACGGAGAGTTCCGGGACGCCGCTGACGGGCGGACCATCGACGTGGTCAATCCGGCGACGGAAGAGGTCTACGCGACCTCGCCGCTCTCCGGCCAGGCCGATGTCGATGCCGCGATGGACGCCGCCGCGGCCGCTTTCCCCGCCTGGCGCGACGCCACGCCCGCCGAGCGCCAGAAGGCCCTGCTGAAGATCGCGGACGCCTTCGAGGAGCGCGCCGAGGATCTCATCGCCGCCGAGTCGGAGAACACGGGCAAGCCGATCGAGCTCACCCGCACCGAAGAGATCCCGCCGATGGTGGACCAGATCCGCTTCTTCGCGGGTGCGGCGCGGATGCTCGAAGGCCGCTCGGCCGGCGAGTACATGGAGGGCCTGACCTCCATCATCCGCCGCGAGCCGGTCGGCGTCTGCGCGCAGGTCGCGCCGTGGAACTACCCGATGATGATGGCCGTCTGGAAGTTCGCCCCGGCGCTCGCCGCGGGCAACACCGTCGTCATCAAGCCGTCCGACACCACCCCGGCGTCGACCGTGCTGATCGCCGAGATCATCGGCCAGATCCTTCCCAAGGGCGTCTTCAACGTCATCTGCGGCGACCGCGACACCGGCCGCGCGATGGTCGAGCACCCGACCCCGGCGATGGCCTCCATCACCGGTTCGGTGCGGGCCGGCATGCAGGTCGCCGAGTCCGCCGCCAAGGACGTCAAGCGGGTGCACCTGGAGCTCGGCGGCAAGGCCCCGGTCGTCGTGTTCGAGGACGCCGACATCGCCAAGGCCGTCGAGGGCATCTCCGTCGCGGGCTTCTTCAACGCGGGCCAGGATTGTACGGCCGCGACCCGCGTCCTGGTCCACGAGTCGATCCACGACGAGTTCGTCACCGCCCTCGCCAAGGCCGCCGCCGACACCAGGACGGGGCAGCCGGACGACGAGGACGTGCTGTACGGCCCGCTCAACAACGCCAACCAGCTGAAGCAGGTCAGCGGCTTCATCGAGCGGCTCCCCGCCCACGCCAAGGTCGAGGCGGGCGGCCACCGGGTCGGCGAGAAGGGCTACTTCTACGCCCCGACCGTCGTCTCCGGCCTCCAGCAGGACGACGAGATCATCCAGAACGAGGTCTTCGGCCCGGTCATCACCGTCCAGAAGTTCACGGACGAGACCCAGGCCGTCGCGTACGCCAACGGCGTCGAGTACGCCCTGGCCTCCTCGGTATGGACCAAGGACCACTCCCGCGCCATGCGGATGTCCAAGAACCTCGACTTCGGCTGTGTGTGGATCAACACCCACATTCCGCTCGTCGCCGAGATGCCGCACGGCGGGTTCAAGAAGTCCGGCTACGGCAAGGACCTCTCCGCGTACGGCTTCGAGGACTACACCCGCATCAAGCACGTCATGACCTCGCTCGACGGCTGAGCCTTCGTCAGTTGCGGTGAGCGGCCCCGGGCATGAGTCCGGGGCCGTTCCGTTCGGCATCGGCATCGGCACCGGCGACGGCATCGACAAGGTGTGCGGACGGAGCGTGTGCCGCTGGACGGTTGGTCCATTGCCCCCGCCGTCGTCCGACCGGCATCCTGCGCAGGTGCGAGCAACCCCGAAGAACCCCATGTCCCGCCGGTCCCTGCTGCGCGCCTTCGGGGCCACAGCGGCCGGTGTCACGCTGGCCGGCTGCGGAGTGCCCGCTGCCTATGTGGAGCCCGGTGACCGCGCCGGACGCGACGTATCGGCGCGTGACCACTCCCTGCACTTCGCGAACTGGCCCCTGTACATCGACACCGACGACGAGGACACGTCGAAGCGGCCCACGCTCGACGCGTTCAGCAAGCGGACCGGGATCTCCGTCACGTACACCGAGGAGATCAACGACAACGACGAGTTCTTCGGGAAGATCAGCCCGGCCCTGATGAACCACCAGGAGACCGGCCGGGACCTGCTCGTCATCAGCGACTGGATGGCCGCCCGGTTCGTACGCCTCGGCTGGGTGCAGGAGATGAACCGGGCCGAGCAGCCCAACGTCGCCAAGTACCTGGATCCGCAGCTGCGCTCGCCCGCCTTCGACAAGGGCCGGCTGCACAGCGTCCCCTGGCAGTCGGGGATCACCGGCATCGCGTACAACCGCAAGAAGCTCGGCCGCGAGATTAAGCACATGAGCGATCTGTGGGCGGACGACCTGAGCGGCAAGGTGACGCTGCTGTCCGGGCTCGACGAGTCCTTCGCCCTTCTGATGCAGGGCAACGGCGTCGACATCACCCGCTGGAAGCGGGACGACTTCTACGAGGTGTGCGACCAGGTGGAGAAGCTGGTGAAGAAGAGGCACATCCGCCGCTTCACCGGCAACGACTACATCAAGGACCTGTCGACCGGCGATGTGCTCGCATGCCAGGCCTACTCCGGCGATGTCATCCAGCTCCAGGCGGACAACCCGGAGATCGAGTTCGTGGTGCCCGAGGAGGGCGCCGAACTCTGGGCGGAGTCCCTCATGATCCCCAACCTCGCCCGCCACAAGGGCAACGCCGAGAAGCTCATCGACTACTACTACGAGCCGGAGGTGGCCGCGGAGCTGGCGACCTGGGTCAACTACGTCTGCCCCGTCCCGGCCGCCCGCGAGGTGCTGGCCTCATCCAAGGACGAGGAGGCCGCCGCGCTCGCCGAGGACCCGCTGATCTTCCCCGACGACGCGATGCGCAGACGGCTTGCGATCGCCCGCGACATCACGTCCGAGGAGCGCACCGAGTTCGCCAAGAAGTGGAACTCCATAGTCGGCCTGTGAGCCGTGTCGGGGCTGGCGTAAAGAGCCGGTAAACGCGGGCGTACGCTGCAGACATGAGCGAGCGAAGAGCCCTGCTGAGGCGCATACGCGTGTGGTTGGTCGTCTTTATCGTCTGTCTGGCGCTGAGCGGGCTGACCGCCTTCCCGCTCGTCCACGAACTCCACTGGGCCGAGGACCTGTTGAAGTCCTCGGCCTCTCCGGTACCCGAGCACTTCCCGGCCCTGATGGAGTGGATCACCCGGGTCCGCACCGGTCTCGACGAGGCCGATGCGAAGTACCCCTTCGTGCTGTACGGCACCGACTGGCTGGCCTTCGCGCACCTCGTCATCGCGGTCGCCTTCTACGGCCCCTACCGAGACCCGGTCCGCAACATCTGGGTCGTCGAGTTCGGCATGATCGCCTGCGCGGGGATCATCCCGCTCGCCCTGATCTGCGGACCGATCCGGGGCATCCCCTTCTGGTGGTCGGTCATCGACATGTCGTTCGGGGTCTTCGGGGTGATCCCGCTGCTCGTCGTACGCCGCATGATCAAGCGGCTGGAGGCCGTGGAGCGGACACCGCGGCCGGTGCCCGCCCCGACGGCCGCGCCGGCGGTCTGAGTCAGCCGGACGACGGGGCACCGAAGGCGGCCACCACGACGTTCATCGCCGTGGCGTTCATGCCCTCACCCTTCGCGTCCGTCGAGTTGACGCTGTAGACGAGTGTCCGGGAGAGATCACGGGTGGCCGCAATGGCCGTGTTGTAGCCCCAGCGGCCACCCGTCTTGCCCCAGACCTCGCGCCCGCCCAGCTTCATCACCGACAGACCCACGCTGAACGCGGCGGGGTTGCCCGTGCCGTACTCGTGCACCGACGCGTCGGGCAGCGTGAACATCTCCTCCAGCAGCGGACCGCGCACCACCTGCCCGCGGAACAGCGCCCGGGTGAAGTGCTCCAGGTCGGCGGTGGTGGAGATCAGGTCACCCGCCGCCCAGGCGTCCGTCGCCCCCCACACCGACACATCGCGCAGCTCGCCGGTCCCGTCGGGCCCGGTGAAGATCTGGTAGCCGTGGTTGTACGGGCCGCGGATCGTCGGGTCGGTGCCGGGGAAGTACGTGTCCTTCAGGTGCAGAGGCTTCAGGATGCGGCGGGAGACCTCCGCCGCGTAGGTGTGGCCGGTGACCTTCTCGATCAGCAGGCCCGCCACGGTGTAGCCGATGTTGTCGTAGTGCTGCTGCGTACCCGGCGCGAAGTCCGGCTCGTGGGAGGTGGCTTCGCGTACCGTCTCCGCCGCGTCGTGCAGATCGAAGCGGTGTGCGTACCACTCGTCCAGGGTGTCGCCGCCGGAGCCTACGGACGGGATGCCGCTGGTGTGGTTCAGCAGCTGGCGCACCGTGACCTGCTGGTACGCCGCGGGGATCAGCTCCGGCAGATAGTGCCGGGCCGGGCGGTCCAGGTCGAGCTTTCCCTCGCCTGCCAACTGGAGCGCGACGGCGGCAGTGAAGACCTTGGTGACCGAGCCGGCCCGGAAGCGGGCGTCCCGGTCCGCCGGACGGTTGGACTCCAGGTCGCGGACGCCGGAACTGCCCCGCCAGTCGCCGTCGGTGCCCGCGACCTGTACGAGTGCGGCCGTGGCGTCGGTCTTCGGCAGCCCGGCGATCGCGGCGCGCAGAGCCTTCGCGTCGAGGGCCTTGGTGTCCGGCGTCTCCTGGACGGCCGTGACGGCGGCCACTGGAGCGCGGGCTGCCGCGAGTGCCGGTCCGGCCGGGCCGGCGGCGATGCCGAGGACCAGGGCGGTGGCGACGACGGTACGGGTAGCGCGGGCGTTCATGTCCGGTGCCTCCGGGGAGTGGAATCCGTAACTGCTGGTGGACTCCATCCTGTTGATCCGCAGGCCCCGGCGGATCACCCGGCCGAGCGGTCCTCGGCATGATCTCCTCTCACCTGTGCGGGGGAGACGGCGGCGCCTGTCCCTCCGGAGAGGGAGTCACGACACCGCATTCGTACGCACAGATCACCGCCTGGATCCGGTCGCGCAGCCCCAGCTTGGACAGCACATTGCCGACATGGGTCTTCACCGTGTGCTCGCTGACGACCAGCGCGGCCGCGATCTCCGCGTTCGACAGCCCGCGGGCCAGATGCAGCAGCGTCTCGTGCTCCCGGGCGGTCAGTACGTCCAGGCGCGCCGATGGTTCCACGGCCGAGGCGGCCGGGCGCGAGGTGTACTCCTCGATCAGTCGCCGCGCCACCGACGGCGCCAGCAGCGAGTCCCCGGCCGCCACCACCCGTACCGCGTGCACCAGGTCGTCGCGGCGCACGTCCTTGAGCAGGAAACCGCTCGCGCCCGCGTGCAGCGCCTCGTAGACGTACTCGTCGGAGTCGAACGTGGTCAGCATGACCGTCCGGCAGCCGGTCTCGGCGTTGATGGTGCGGCAGGCCTCGATGCCGTCCGTGCCGGGCATCCGGATGTCGAGCAGAGCCACCTCCGGCGCCAGCCGGCGTACCGCGTCGATTGCCCCGGCGCCGTCGCCCGCCTCCGCGACCACCTCGATGTCCGGCTGTGCGTCCAGGATCATCGCGAAGCCGCTGCGGACCAGCTCCTGGTCGTCGGCCACCACCACACGGATCGTCAACTTTCCACCCCTGTCTGTGTCTGCGTCGTCTGCGTCTGCGTCTGCGGAATCGTCACCCGGACCCGGAACCCCCGGCCGCCCGGGCCCGGGCCGGTGTCGGCCGTGCCGCCGTGCGCGGCGGCGCGTTCCCCGATGCCGATCAGACCCATGCCGTCACCGCCCACGGAACCGCACCCGTCATCGGTGACCGTGATGATCAACGCCCCCGTCCCGTAATCCAGTTGAACGGAGACCGTGTCTGCGGCGGCATGTTTGACCACGTTCGTCAGGGCCTCCTGCACGATCCGGTAGACGGTGGCCTCGACAGCCAGGCCGAGCGGGCGGGCGGGGCCCGTGACCTCGTACGAGATCTCCAGACCGCTGCCGCGTACCCGCTCGACCAGTCCGGGCAGTTCGTCCAGTACGGGCTGAGGCTCGCGCGGCGCGCCCGGCACGCTCTCGTTCTCGCGCAGTACACCGAGCATGCGGCGCAGCTGCACCATGGCGTCCCGCCCCGTCTCCGAGATCGCGTCGAACGCCGCCTCGGCACGCTCCGGTGCCGTGCGCAGCGCCACCGGGCCGGCCTCCGCCTGCACGATCATCAGGCTCACCGCATGGGACAGGATGTCGTGCATCTCCCGGGCGATCCGGGCCCGTTCGCGCGCCGCGGCCTGCTCGGCCTCGATGCGGTGCGTCAGCTCCAGCTGACGGGCCCGGTCCTCCACCGCACGCAGATAGGCCTTGCGCGTCACGGCGAGCCGGCCGAAGGCGTAGGCCGCGGCGAACACGAAGAGGGAGAAGAGCAGTTCCCTCATGTCGTTGCTGTCGAGCCCGACCGAGCACAGCACCGCCAGTGTCGTGAGCACGGCGATCCCGGTCCGCTTCGGCGGCGAGGAGAGTTCGGCCACCGTGTAGAACGCCACAAGGCCGGTGTACGGAAGCGGCTGGCCCGGGCCGTCGACCGTGAACTTGTACAGACCGCCGGCCGCGAGCACGGCGATGAGGACCGTGACCGGCGCCCGGCGCCGGGCGACCAGCGGCAGCACCATCAGGGTCGTCAGCCCGTACGCCGTCCACGTTGCGTCGGGCAGCTCCGGGGCGCGCGGCACGACGAACGGCATGGTCATGGCCGCCTGTACCAGCAGAGCGATGAGGAGGTCGACGGTGCGGGGACCGGCCCCGAGCACCCTCGCCCCGATGTTCCGTATTCGCATCGGGCGGCGGTGTCAGCGTTTCCGCGCCACTGCGCCGAACTGGGCGACCTCCACCGCACCGGGCTCGGCGCGCCAGCGTGCGCACGACACGATGCCCGGCTCCACGAGTTCGAGCCCCGTCAGGAACGCGGCGAACTCGACGCGGCTGCGCGCGGTGATCGGCGGGGTGGCGTTCTCGTTCCAGAACCGCATCGCCGCCTCGTTGCCCTCGCCGCCCAGCTCCAGCGTGGGGTGGGTGAGTACCAGATGGCTGCCGGACGGCATCGCGTCCATCAGCGTCCTGACGATGCGCTGCGCCTCGTCCGTGTCGAGGACGAAGTTGAGGATGCCGAGCAGCAGGACCGCGACCGGCTTCTTCAGGTCCAGCGTCGGCTCGACGGCCCGCAGGATCCGCTCCGGGTGGCGGGCGTCCGCGTCGATGTACTCGGTCGCGCCCTCCGGTGAGCTGGTGAGCAGAGCGCGGGCGTGCACCAGCACGGTCGGGTCGTTGTCGACGTACACGATGCGGGAGTCGGGGGCGGTGTGCTGGGCGACCTCGTGCGTGTTTCCGGCGGTCGGCAGGCCGGTGCCTATGTCGAGGAACTGGCCGATCCCCGCGTCACCGGCGAGATACCGGACGGCCCGCCCCAGAAACGCCCGGTCGGCACGCGCCACTTCGCCGATGCTCGGATACATGCCGGTGACCTGGTCGCCGACAGCGCGGTCCACGGGGTAGTTGTCCTTGCCACCGAGCCAGTGGTTCCAGACCCGCGCGTTGTGGGCGATATCGGAACGGATGCGGTCGTCGAGAGGGGTGGTACGGGCTTCTGTCACGTCTGTGCTCCTCTGGCTCCCGGCCTGGCATCACGGCGGATGCGACGCTGTCCATCATGCCGGACCGATCAAGAGGAGCCGGTGGCCGAGGAGTTGATGAGGACTCTCTGCAGGGCGTCGACCCGGTTGGTGGTGATCGAGTCGACCCCCTGCCGGACGAGGCGGCGCATGGTGCGCTTGGTGTCGGCCGTCCAGGCGGAGACCAGCAGTCCGTCCCGGTGGAGACGGTCCGTCAGCTCCCGGTCCACCAGGCCGAAGCGGTAGTTCAGCCACTTCGGCCTCACCGCGTCGAGCAGCGCGGCGCGTGGTGGCGCGAGTGTCGTCCAGGTCAGGGCGATCTCCGCGGACGGATCGGCGGCGCGCACCCGCAGCATGGCATCCGGGCCCGCGCAGTAATACGCCCGCTCACCGGCCCCGCACTCGCGCACCACGCCGACGATCCTGCGTACCGAATCATCGGTGGAGCCGGGCAGATCGACCATGACGCGGTGCTTCCCGGCGGCGAGCAGCGCGTCGCGCAGTGTGGGCACACCGCCCGCGGTCAGCTCGGTGAGCTCCTTGTGGGTCAGCCGGCCGAGACGCACGTCATGGCCCCACAGCCGCTCCAGCGTGGAGTCGTGCAGCAGGACCGGTACACCGTCGCGGGTGACTCGCACATCGACCTCGACCGCGTCCGCCCCCCGTTCGAGGGCGGAGCGGATCGAAGGCAGCGTGTTCTCACGGACACGGTATGGATCGCCTCGATGGGCTACGGCGGTGACAGTGGTGGCCATGGGGCCATTGTGGCCACACCGGGGTCAGCGGCCGGTGCGCTCCAGCCAGTTCGTCGTGTACGTGTCGATCTCGGCGGCCAGCGTCCGCTTGCCGGCCGCGTCGAGGTACGACGCCTCGACCGCGTTCTTCGCCAGCGCCGCGAGACCCCGCTCGTCCAGACCGAGGAGACGGGCGGCCACCCCGTACTCGTTGTTGAGGTCCGTGCCGAACATCGGCGGGTCGTCGCTGTTGATGGTGACCAGGACGCCCGCCTGCACCATCTCCCTGACCGGGTGCTGCTCGATGTCGGCCACCGCGCGGGTCGCGATGTTCGAGGTCGGGCAGACCTCCAGCGGGATGCGGTGCTCGGCGAGGTGGGCCAGCAGCTTCGGGTCCTGGACGGAGTTGGTGCCGTGGCCGATGCGCTCGGCGCGCAGATGGGTCAGCGCGTCCCAGACGGTCTGCGGCCCGGTGGTCTCCCCGGCGTGCGGCACGGAGTGCAGGCCCTCGGCGATCGCCCGGTCGAAGTAGGGCTTGAACTGCGGGCGCTCCACGCCGACCTCCGGGCCGCCGAGCCCGAACGAGACGAGCCCCTCGGGCCGCAGGTCCACGGCGAGCCGGGTGGTCTCCTCGGCTGCTTCGAGCCCGGCCTCGCCGGGAATGTCGAAGCACCAGCGCAGAACGACGCCGAGCTCGGCCTCGGCGGCCTTGCGGGCGTCCTCTATCGCCTCCATGAACCCCTGCTCGGGGATGCCGCGCCGGGTCGAGCTGAACGGGGTGACGGTCAGCTCCGCGTAACGGATGTTCTGCCGGGCCATGTCACGGGCGACCTCGAAGGTCAGCAGCCGGACGTCCTCCGGGGTGCGGATCAGGTCCACGACCGAGAGATACACGTCGATGAAGTGGCCGAAGTCCGTGAACGTGAAGTAGTCGGCCAGTGCCTCGGGGTCCGTGGGGACCTTCGAGTCGGGGTGGTGCGCGGCCAGCTCGGCGACGATACGGGGCGAGGCGGACCCGACATGGTGGACATGCAGTTCCGCCTTGGGCAGCCCCGCGATGAAGGGGTGCAGATCGGTCATCGGATACTCCGGGGGCGTGGGACGGTTCGGGTGCCGGGCGCGGTCGGCCGGGCAGGGGGACGGGGATCATCGTAGGCCGGGTCCTGCCGGACGGTGGTGGGCCGTAGCATGACGGGATCACGATGGGGGAGGCCCATGTCAGACAACACAGAGCAGCCCGCGGGCGGGGCCGCGCCGCGCGATCCGTGGGCTCCGCCGGACAGCAGGGTGCCGCTGGAGAAGCCGGCCGGTGATCCCCGGCCGCCTGCTGTGCACAATCAGCCGACGGTGACCTCGATGCCGGGCGTGGGGGACGGTCCCGCGCCGGCCACGGGACCGGGGTCCGGCGCGGGAGGGCAGACCGGGCCGGTTTCCGGCTCCGGGGCCGGGTTCGGCCCGGGGGAGGTACCGCCGCCGCCGGTCGCACCGAACGGACCGGGCCAGCAGGTCCCGCCGGCTGCGGGGCAGTACGGCTATCCGGCCGCGCCGGCCGCGGGGCAGTACGGCTACCCTGCCGCGCCGACTCCGCAGTACGGCAGCTATCCCGGGTACACCGGCTACAACCAGGCAGCCTGGGGCGGTTCCTCACCTTCCAACGGCATGGGTACGGCGGCCATGGTGCTCGGCATCCTGGCCATCTGCCTGTTCTGCATCTACGGGATACCCAGCCTGATTCTGGGCGCACTCGCCCTGATCTTCGGCATCCTGGGCCGCAAGCGGGTGCAGCGCGGTGAGGCGACCAACAGCGGTCAGGCGCTCGCCGGGATCATCATGGGGTCCATCGGCATCGTTTTCGGTGTGGCGATCATCAGCTTCTTCATCTGGCTGTTCGCCACCCATGCCGATGAATTCGACGACAACTCGTACAACGACGACCCGTACTCCACGTCTCTGGTCGTCGACGTCACCCGATAGCCGACGTCGAGCGCCGGTGCCGGATCCCTTGCGGCGCCGGCGCCGTATCCCACCCGATGGCCGGGCGGGCCGGACTCCGGCCCGCCCGGCCATCGGTCATCCCGGCCGTCTCATGGAGCGCGCAGCTCCGCCCGCGCGTCCATCAGCGCGAACCCCAGCAGATTCAGCCCCCGCCAGGTCGCCGGATTCTCCGCACGCGGATCGTCCGCCGCCAGCCCGATGCCCCAGATCCGGTCCATCGGGCTCGCCTCGACCAGCACGCGGTCCCCGGTGTTCAGCAGGAACTCCCGCAGCTCCGGGGCCTGGGCGAACTTGTGGACGCTGCCGGTCACCACCAGTGCGTACCGCTCGCGCTCCCACACCGCCTCGTCGAAACCGCGGACCAGCCGGCCCACCTTCTTCGCCTGGGCCGGGCTCTTCGCCGACACCGCCTCGGCCTCCGACTCCGCGTCGCCGAAGAGCCGCGCCTTGGCGGCCATCATCCAGTGCTCGGCCGACGCATACGTCACCCCGTCGACCGTGAAGGGGGCCGGCCACCACTGACTGAGACAGCTCGCACCGATGCTGCCGTCGGGCCGTGGGCGGTGCCCCCAGAAGTGCAGGTACTTCACCTTCGCGCCGCGCTCGGTCCGAGCCAGGAGATCGTGCATGTGTTCCATGACACGCGAGTCTGGCATCCGCCACTGACACTCCGTACGGGGAATTCCGCAACGACGCGACACATGGTCGACAGATTCCGTCGCGTAACCAAAAGGCAACAACGGAATCACTTGTTGGGGTCGATCCGCTCTGTCAGGATCGGCACTCAAATCGAGCAGAGGCTACGCCGCCCCACATTCCGGGGACTGCGGCGGAGGAGAGCGTCATGGGCAACGGCATCCAGGTGCGGGACCGCTTCGCGGACGGCGCACAATTCATCGGCGGAAAGCTGCGGTCCGGTACATCGGGACGTCATCACGAGGTGGTGAACCCGGCAACGGGCGAGACCGTCCACACCTACGAACTGGCGGGCACCGCCGATGTCGACGCGGCCGTCGCCGCCGCACGAGAGGCGTTCCCCGGCTGGTCGGGTGCGACTCCGGCGGAGCGGGCCGAGGCGATGCACCGCTTCGCCGCCGTCCTCGCCGAGCAGGCGGACGACTTCGCCCACGTCGAGTCCCTCCAGTGCGGCAAGCCGATCAAGCTCTCCACCGAGTTCGACGTGCCCGGCACCGTCGACAACACCTCCTTCTTCGCGGGCGCCGCCCGCCATCTGGAGGGCAAGTCGGCCGCCGAGTACGACGGCGACCACACCTCGTACGTACGCCGTGAGGCGATCGGCGTCATCGGCTCCATCGCACCCTGGAACTACCCGCTCCAGATGGCCGCCTGGAAGATCCTCCCGGCCATTGCCGCGGGAAACACCATCGTGCTGAAGCCCGCCGAGATCACCCCGCTCACCTCGCTGATGTTCGCCCAGGCGGCCACCGAGGCAGGCATCCCGGACGGTGTGATCAACATCGTCACCGGTGCGGGCAGGGACGCCGGCGAGCATCTCGTCGGCCACCCGGACGTCGTCATGACCTCATTCACCGGCTCCACCGCTGTCGGCAAGCGGGTCGCGGAGATCGCCACCTCCACCGTCAAGCGCCTCCACCTCGAACTCGGCGGCAAGGCTCCCTTCGTGGTCTTCGACGACGCCGACCTCGAAGCCGCGGTCCACGGCGCGGTCGCCGGAGCGCTCATCAACACCGGCCAGGACTGCACCGCCGCCACCCGCGCCTATGTCCAGCGCCCGCTCCACGACGCCTTCGTGCAGGGCGTCGCCGAGCTGATGGAAACCGTCCGGCTCGGCGACCCCTTCGACCCGTCGACCGACCTCGGCCCGCTGATCAGCCACGCCCAGCGGGACCGGGTCGCCGGATTCGTCGAGCGAGCCCGCGCCTACGCCACCGTCGTCACCGGCGGCGAGGCCCCCGGCGGCGAACTGGCGGCTGGTGCCTACTACCGGCCGACCCTGGTCGCCGGCGCCGCCCAGGACAGCGAGATCGTCCAGTCGGAGATCTTCGGCCCGGTCCTGGTCGTGCTGCCCTTCGACACCGACGACGAGGGCATCAGCCTCGCCAACGACACCCCGTACGGCCTCGCCGCCTCCGCCTGGAGCCGCGACCTGTACCGGGCGAACCGCGCCACCCGCGAGATCAAGGCGGGCTGCGTCTGGATCAACGACCACATTCCGATCATCAGCGAGATGCCGCACGGCGGATACAAGGCCAGCGGTTTCGGCAAGGACATGTCGGCGTACTCCTTCGAGGAGTACACGCAGGTCAAGCACGTCATGTACGACAACACCGCGGTCGCCCGGAAGGACTGGCACCGCACGATCTTCGGGGACCGATAACCCGGCCGGCCCCGGCCACACACACCCGAAAGGGCAACGCGCATGGAGCAGTACGAGCCCGAGCGTCTCTCCGCGGCCCAACTGGCCGCGATGCGACGCAGTCTGACCAGCGGCCGGGGCGCCCTGACCCGCCGATCGCTGCTGCGCGCCTCCGGCATGGGGGCGCTCGCGATCGGCGGTCTCGGCACGCTGAGCGCCTGCGGCATCCCGCCGGCGAAGCGGGAGGGGGACGCCGCGGCGGCCTCCGACGACCACTCGGCCACGGAGAAGCAGATCAACTTCTCCAACTGGACCGAGTACATGGACGTCAGCGATGACGAGAAGCACCGGCCCACCCTGGAGGCGTTCACGAAGCGCACCGGGATCCAGGTCAAGTACACCGAGGACATCAACGACAACGTCGAGTTCTTCGGCAAGATAAAGCCGCAGCTTGCCGCGGGACAGGACACCGGCCGCGACCTCGTCATCGTCACCGACTGGCTGGCCGCCCGCATCATCCGGCTCGGCTGGGCCCAGAAGCTCGACCCGGTGAACCTGCCGCACGCCTTCGCCAACCTCTCGGCCCAGTTCCGCACCCCCGACTGGGATCCGGGCCGTGCCCACTCATACCCCTGGACCGGCATCCCCACCGTCATCGCGTACAACTCCAAGGCGACCGGCGGCCGCAAGGTCGACTCCATCACGCAGCTGCTCGACGACCCCGCGCTCAAGGGCAGGGTCGGGTTCCTCTCCGAAATGCGTGACTCCGTCGGCATGACCCTGCTCGACATGGGCAAGGACCCGGGCTCGTTCACGGACGCCGACTACGACGCCGCGATCGGCCGGATCCAGAAGGGCGTCGACAAGAAGCAGATCCGCCGCTTCACCGGCAACGACTACACCGCGGACCTCGACAAGGGCGACATCGCCGCCTGCGTCGCCTGGGCCGGCGACATCATCCAGCTCCAGGCCGGAAACCCGGACATCAAGTACGCCATCCCGGCCGCCGGCTACATCACGTCGAGCGACAACATGCTGGTCCCCGCCAAGGCACGGCACAAGACCAACGCCGAGAAGCTCATGGACTACTACTACGAGCCGCCGGTCGCCGCCAAGCTCGCCGCGTACATCAACTATGTCTGCCCGGTCGACGGTGTCCGCGAGGAACTCTCCAAGATCGACAAGGACATGGCCTCCAACACACTGATCCTTCCCGACAAGGAGATGGCGGCCCGCTCGCACGCCTTCCGCTCGCTGACAAGCAAGGAGGAGACGGCGTACGAAGAGAAGTTCGCCAAGCTCATCGGCGCCTGACCGCCGCGCCTGTGCCCCCTCGCCCGATCTCCCCCCTGACACCACTGGGACTGCGACCCATGACACAGCAGCAGACAGGCGGCGACGTCCGCCTCACCGGGATCAGCAAGACGTACGGCTCCTTCGCCGCCGTCAAGCCGCTCGACCTGACCATCCCGCAGGGCTCCTTCTTCGCGCTGCTCGGCGCGTCCGGCTGCGGCAAGACCACTACCCTGCGGATGATCGCGGGCCTGGAGGAGGCGACCACCGGCACCGTCTCGCTCGGCGGCCGGGACATCACCGACCTGCCCCCGTACAAGCGGCCCGTCAACACGGTCTTCCAGAGCTATGCGCTCTTCCCGCACCTCGACATCACCGAGAACGTCGCCTTCGGTCTGCGCCGGCGCGGCATCAAGTCGGTGAAGAAGCAGGTCGACGAGATGCTGGAACTCGTCCAGCTCGGCGACTTCGCCAAGCGCAAGCCGCACCAGCTCTCCGGCGGCCAGCAGCAGCGCGTCGCCGTCGCCCGCGCCCTGATCAACCACCCGCAGGTGCTCCTGCTCGACGAGCCGCTCGGCGCCCTCGACCTCAAGCTGCGCCGCCAGATGCAGCTGGAGCTCAAGCGCATCCAGACCGAGGTCGGCATCACGTTCATCCATGTCACCCACGACCAGGAGGAGGCCATGACCATGGCCGACACCGTCGCGGTGATGAACGCGGGCCGGGTCGAACAGCTCGGCGCCCCCGCCGATCTGTACGAGAACCCGAAGACGACCTTCGTCGCCAACTTCCTCGGCACCTCGAACCTCATCGAGGGCGAGATCCTCTCCGCGGGCACGGACATCGTCGTGGCGGCGGGCGGCGGGAAGCTGCGGCTGCCCACCGGCCGATGTACGGCCCCGACCGCCAACGGCGGCAAGCTGCTCCTCGGCGTACGCCCGGAGAAGATCTCGCTCGCGCACGCCGACGACGCGGACGCGATAGCCGACGGCCGCAACCGGGTCACCGGCCGGATCGTCGACTCCAGCTTCATCGGAGTGTCCACGCAGTACGTGGTGGAGAGCCCCGCCGGCAAAGCGCTGCAGGTGTACGAGCAGAACATCGAGCGCGATACCCGGCTCGCCCCTGGGGCCGAGGTCGTCCTGCACTGGAACCCGGCACACACCTTCGGCCTGGACGCCGCCCAGTCCATGCTTGCAGGGACGATGGGCGACGCCGGCGTGGAGACGGTGGAGGACGCGGCGTGACCGTCACCAAGGAGGCGCCACCCGCGCCCAGCACGGAGCTGAAGGTACGCAAAGCCTCCACCCGCAAGCGCCTCGTCCCCTACTGGCTGCTGCTCCCCGGCATCCTGTGGCTCGTCGTCTTCTTCGCGCTGCCGATGGTCTACCAGGCGTCGACCTCCGTACAGACCGGCTCCCTGGAGAAGGGATTCGAGGTCACCTGGCACTTCCAGACCTACTGGGACGCGGCGAAGGACTACTACCCGCAGTTCATCCGGTCCCTGCTGTACGCGGGCACCGCGACGATCCTGTGTCTGCTGCTCGGCTACCCGCTCGCGTATCTCATCGCGTTCAAGGCCGGCCGCTGGCGCAATGTCGTCCTCGTCCTGGTGATCGCGCCGTTCTTCACCAGCTTCCTGATCCGTACGCTCGCCTGGAAGACGATCCTCGCCGACGGCGGTGCGGTCGTCGACGTACTGAACACGCTGCACGTCCTGGACGTCACCAGCTGGCTCGGCTGGACCGAGTCCAACCGAGTGCTGGCCACGCCGATGGCCGTGGTCTGCGGTCTCACGTACAACTTCCTGCCGTTCATGATCCTGCCGCTCTACACCTCGCTGGAGCGGATCGACGGCAGGCTGCACGAGGCGGCCGGCGATCTGTACGCCACCCCCGCCACCACCTTCCGCAAGGTGACCTTCCCGCTCTCCATGCCGGGCGTCGTCTCCGGAACGCTGCTGACCTTCATCCCGGCCAGTGGTGACTACGTCAACGCGGAACTGCTGGGCTCCACCGACACCAAGATGGTCGGCAGCGTCATCCAGACCCAGTTCCTGCGCGTCCTCGACTATCCGACGGCGGCCGCGCTCTCCTTCATGCTCATGGCGGTCGTCCTGATCCTGGTCACCGTCTACATCCGCCGCTCCGGGACGGAGGACCTGGTCTGATGCCCGTACTGCGCTGGATTCGCCGGAATCTGATCGTCATCGCGGGTCTGCTGACCCTCGCGTACATGATCCTTCCGAACGTCGTCGTGATGGTGTTCTCGTTCAACAAACCGAACGGACGCTTCAACTACGCCTGGCAGCACTTCTCCCTGGACGCCTGGAAGGACCCCTGCGGCGTCGCCGACATGTGCGGCTCGCTCTCGCTGTCCCTGCAGATCGCCACCTGGGCAACCATCGGCGCGACCGTCCTGGGCACGATGATCTCCTTCGCGCTGGTCCGCTACCGCTTCCGGGCGCGCGGCGCGATCAACTCGCTGATCTTCCTGCCGATGGCGATGCCCGAGGTCGTCATGGCCGCCTCGCTGCTCACGCTCTTCCTCAACATGGGCGCACAGCTGGGCTTCTGGACGATCCTGATCGCGCACATCATGTTCTGCCTGAGCTTCGTCGTGACGGCCGTCAAGGCGCGTGTGATGTCGATGGATCCGCGGCTGGAGGAGGCGGCCCGCGATCTGTACGCGGGACCCGTGCAGACCTTCCTGCGGGTGACGCTGCCGATCGCCGCCCCCGGAATCGCGGCGGGAGCGCTGCTCGCCTTCGCGCTCTCCTTCGACGATTTCATCATCACCAATTTCAACGCGGGCTCCACCGTGACCTTCCCCATGTTCGTCTGGGGATCGGCACAGCGCGGCACGCCCGTACAGATCAACGTCATCGGTACGGCGATGTTCATCATTGCCGTCACGGTGGTTGTCGTCGGCCAGCTGATCGCGAACCGGCGGAAGAACAACGCACGATAGAAAGCCACGAAGGAGTTGGAAACCATGGCCCCGGTTGCCATGCGTACTGCTGCACAATCACTCTCCGGCGCCAAGCCGGTCTCGTTCTGGCTCGACGACCCCGGCAAGCCCGAAGCGCTGCCCGCGCTCACCGGTGACGAGCACTGCGATCTCCTCGTCATCGGTGGCGGCTACAGCGGACTGTGGACCGCGCTGATCGCCAAGGAACGCGACCCGGAGCGGGACGTCGTACTGATCGAGGGGCACGAGGTGGGCTGGGCCGCCTCGGGCCGCAACGGCGGATTCTGCGCCGCCTCCCTCACCCATGGCCTGCCCAACGGCCTGGAGCGCTGGCCGGACGAGATCAGGAAGCTGGAGGAACTGGGCGAGCGGAACCTCGATGCCATCGAGGCCGCCGTCGCCCGCTATTCCATCGACTGCGAATTCGAGCGCACCGGCGAAATCGATGTCGCCACCGAACCCCACCAGCTCGCAGAGCTTCAGGAATGGCACCAGGAGGCCGAAAGGCTCGGCTTCACGGGGGTGGAATTCCTGGACCGGGACGCGCTGCGCGCCGAGGTCGACTCGCCCACGTTCCTGGGCGGGCTCTGGGACCGGCGCGGGGTCGCCATGCTGCATCCCGCGAAGCTGGCCTGGGGTCTGAAGCAGGCATGTCTCGGCCTCGGGGTGCGGATGTACGAGCACACCAGGGGCCTCGAACTGGCCAGGTCGACCACCGGAATGGCGGTCCGCACGCCGTACGGGAGGGTCTTCGCACGCCGTGTCGCCCTCGGTACGAACATCTTCCCTTCGCTGGTCAAGCGGGTACGCCCGTACACCGTGCCGGTCTACGACTACGCGCTGATGACCGAGCCCCTCACCGCCGACCAGCTCGCCTCGATCGGCTGGAAGAACCGGCAGGGACTGGGCGACAGCGCCAATCAGTTCCACTACTTCCGGATGTCGGCCGACAACCGGATCCTGTGGGGCGGCTATGACGCGATCTATCCGTACGGGGGCCGGCTGAGCGCCGATCTCGATCAGCGACCGGAGACCTTCCTCAAGCTCGCGGGCCAGTTCTTCGACTGTTTCCCGCAGCTGGCCGGGGTCCGTTTCAGCCATGCCTGGGGCGGGGCCATCGACACCTGTTCCCGATTTTCCGCATTCTTCGGTACGGCCCATCAGGGCCGGGTCGCCTATGCCGCCGGATATACCGGACTCGGCGTCGGAGCCACCCGGTTCGGGGCCGATGTGATGCTCGATCTGCTGGCGGGCGAACAGAATGAGCGGACCGCTCTGGAAATGGTCCGCAGCAAGCCGATGCCGTTCCCGCCGGAGCCCTTCGCCTGGACCGGGATCGAGCTCACCAAGCGGTCCCTGGCCAGGGCGGACAGCAATGGCGGGCACCGCAATCTGTGGCTGCGGACGATGGACCGGCTGGGGCTCGGCTTCGACAGCTGAGCACGGCGGGCACCCCCTCGGGGGTGTGATCCGACTCGCTGTCAACCGGTGGCCCGAACCCGCGTAATGGATCGGCGCCATCCCTCTCTTCCGTGTGGACGCACCGGCAACGCATGGCCGGTGCACACGGAATGGAGGCCGGTCATGGCTGGCGCGGGGGTCAAAGCAGCGGTCGAGTGGCTGGCATCGGTGGCACCGGATCCGGACGCCTGCCGGTGGGAGTGGAAGCGCAATCCCCAGGAAGTCGCGCTTCTTCCCGCCGGCCGGCGCTGGGACGTACTGATTCTTCCGGGGGAGCTGGGCTGTCCCACACTCGATGTGCTCACCCGTCTCATCGACCGCCCCGGGCCGGTTCTCTCCGATTTCGGCGATGCCCGCATGGGCTTCTTCGCTCGACACCGGGGACACCGACTTCAGGAACCCCACCACCCCGGTCATCGTCAACCTGATCTCCGCGGTGAAGACCCTCAAGGCCAAGTACGGCGACAAGTTCGTCCTCACCATGGCTCCCGAGACCTTCTTCGTGCAGCTCGGCCACCAGTACTACGGCTCGGGCCCCTGGGGCGGTCAGGACCCCCGTGCCGGTGCCTACCTCCCGGTCATCCACGCACTGCGCGACGACCTGACCCTGCTGCACGTCCAGGACTACAACTCGGGCTCCATCATGGGTCTGGACAACCAGTACCACTCGATGGGCGGAGCGGACTTCCACATCGCCATGACCGACATGCTGCTCGCCGGATTCCCGGTGGCCGGCGACCAGACCAAGGTCTTCCCCGGGCTCCGGCCCGACCAGGTCTCCATCGGTCTGCCGGCCTCCACGCAGGCGGGCAACGGCTACACCACGCCCGCCGAGGTCACCAAGGCGCTGAACTGCCTGACGAAGAAGACCGACTGCGGCTCGTACGCCACCCACGGGACGTGGCCGGGGCTGCGCGGACTGATGACGTGGTCGATCAACTGGGACCGCTTCAACAACGGGGAGTTCTCGAGGAACTTCGACGCCTACTTCGGCAGCTGAGGCCCAGCGGCAGGAGCAGCAGCCCGCACAGGAACCAACTGCCCAGCACATCCAGCGGCCAGTGATAGCCGCGCAGCACCAGACCGATGCCCGTCGCCGCTGTCAGCGAGACCGCGGCGACGGGCATCATCCAGGACCGCCTCGCGTACGGCGCGGTCAGCAGCGCCGCCGCCCCGTACGCCACCGCGGCCGTCGCCGCATGGCCGGACGGGTAGTAGCCGGTGATGTCGGTCAGGGGTCCCGGGCGGGCGATCCAGTCCTTCAGCGGGACGACCAGCAGGGGCACCGCCGCCATGGTGAGCGCCGCGTACAACGGCTCACGGCGGGCGCCGCGCACCAGGGACCAGACGATCGCGCAGCCCAGCACCGGGAGCGCGAGCTGCATATTGCCGAGATCGGCGAGGAATTCGGTCAGCCGGGCGGGGCCGTGTCCTACGGCGGCCCGGCCGGTCCGCTCGTCCAGCGAGAGCAGCGGACCGTCGGCCGCGACCTGCCAGGTGGTGAGCGCGAGAAGCGCCAGGAGGGATGACACCAGAGAAATGAGAAGAGCCGGCCGCCCGGGAACAGGGGGGGTGGTTCCGGGGCGGCCGGTCGGATCGGTTTGCCGCGCGCCCCGGGGGGTTTGGGGCGAGCGGCCATCCGATCGGTGAGGAGTTCCGGAGCCAGAGGCTCCAGCGGTGTGCGCGAAGGCACGACCAGGACGGTGCTGGGGAAGCTCCGGCCCGGCGTCGCCGGCAGTCCCCTGCGGGCGGGGTGTTTCTCTCATCTGCAGAAACCGTACGTCAGCCGATGGGGGACCGACAGACGGAAACGGATCCCGCCATCGGCCCCCCACACGTTCTTCACAGGCCCTCACGCGGGCCCCCCGCATCCCCGGCGGAAACGCCTTCCGTCGCCGCCGGGGTTCGCACAGGTCAGATCTGGCCGAAAGCCTGCTCGATGACATCGAGAGCCTCGTTCAGCAGGTCCTCGCCGATCACCAGCGGCGGCAGGAAGCGCAGGACGTTGCCGTAGGTGCCACAGGTGAGGACCAGCACGCCCTCCGCGTGGCAGGCCTTCGCGAGCTTCGCGGTGGCCTCCGGGTTCGGGTCCTTCGTGCCGGACTTCACCAGCTCGATCGCGATCATCGCGCCGCGGCCGCGGATGTCACCGATGACATCGCCGTTCGGCAGCTTCGCCTGCATCTCGGCGAGACGGCCCTTCATGACCTCCTCGATGCGCTTGGCCTTCCCGTTCAGGTCCAGCTCGCGCATCGTCTCGATGGCGCCGAGCGCACCCGCGCAGGCCACCGGGTTTCCGCCGTACGTACCGCCGAGGCCGCCCGCGTGCGCGGCGTCCATGATCTCGGCGCGGCCCGTCACGGCGGAGAGCGGCAGACCGCCCGCGATGCCCTTGGCGGTGGTGATCAGGTCGGGGACGATGCCCTCGTCCTCACAGGCGAACCACTGACCGGTACGGCAGAAACCGGACTGGATCTCGTCCGCGACGAAGACGATGCCGTTGTCCTTGGCGAACTGCGCGATCGCCGGGAGGAAGCCCTTGGCCGGCTCGATGAAGCCGCCCTCGCCGAGCACCGGCTCGATGATGATCGCGGCGACGTTGTCCGCGCCGATCTGCTTGGTGATCTGGTCGATGGCCTGGGCGGACGCCTCGGCGCCGGCGTTCTCGGCACCGGTCGGCCAGCGGTAGCCGTACGCCACCGGCACCCGGTAGACCTCGGGCGCGAACGGGCCGAAGCCCTGCTTGTACGGCATGTTCTTGGCGGTCAGCGCCATCGTGAGGTTGGTGCGGCCGTGGTAGCCGTGGTCGAAGACGACGACCGCGGTGCGCTTGGTGTAGGCGCGGGCGATCTTCACGGCGTTCTCGACGGCCTCGGCGCCCGAGTTGAACAGCGCGGACTTCTTGGCGTGGTCGCCCGGCGTCAGCTCGGCGAGCTGCTCACAGACCTCGACGTACCCCTCGTACGGCGTGACCATGAAACAGGTGTGGGTGAAGTCGGCGAGCTGCGCGGACGCACGGCGTACGACGGCCTCGGCGGAGGCGCCGACCGACGTCACGGCGATACCGGAACCGAGGTCGATCAGACGGTTGCCGTCCACGTCCTCGATGATTCCGCCACCGGCGCGGGCGGTGAACACCGGCAGGGTGGAGCCCACACCTGCGGCGACCGTCGCGAGACGGCGGGCCTGCAGCTCCACCGACTTCGGGCCGGGAATGGCAGTGACGACGCGGCGCTCCTGCGGAATTGCGGTCATGAGGGGCTCCTGTGGGGTGTTTCGGACGCTTCTCTTTCTGCAGGCTATGGGCGAGGCCCGGGGTCCGGCATGTTCCGTTCGGGAGTGGTGGCCGCACGCGGTTGTCCTCCACGGACATAGCGACGGGGTGCGGGGGCCGGGCCGCGGCGGCGCACGGGCGGGACGAAAGGCCCCGGGCACCGGCGAAGACTTCCCGCCGGACCACGTCTGACGGAGTGGTACGGGGCACTAGATTGATGACTTCGGGCGCCTGCGCCCGGAGTTACCGGTCGGCGCTGGTCAGGGGACGAGGGACAGCACATGGACACCGAGGGCACGTACGACTCACGCGGCACCCGCTCCGGTCATCCGGTGCCGCGCCCGGCCGGCCCGCCACCGCCCGGACTGCCACCCAGGCCGGGCTACGCCCCCGCCTCGGGCCCCTCCCTCGGGGACTGGCTCCGCACCCCGAGGCCCGCCGCGGAACCCGGCGTCTGGCGGCTCGGCCATGCTCCCCGGCCCGCCGAGGAGAAGGAGCGCACCCCGGACCGCACGCTGGTGAGCGGTGCGGTGATCTCGCTGCTGGCCTGCATCCTCGTCTGGTCGCTCTGGCGCAACAACTACATCCCGTACTGGCGGGTTCCGCTGAAGCTCTTCACCCCCGGCGACTGGTGGGGGCCGTTCGGCGACGAGCCGCAGACCCGGGGCGCGGTCCGTGCGCTCGACATCTACCGTCTGCTGATCATCGGGGGCCTCGTCCACGGATTCGGCCGGCTGGGCAACTGGCCGGCCGCCTTCGAGCGGTGCGTCGCCGCCAGGGGGGCCGCCGCACGGGCGGGCGGTGCGGCGATCGGGGCCCTGCTGGTCTGGATCCTCGTCTGGAACGGGACCGTGCCGGGGATGGGGCTGGCCTTCGGCCTGGTTCCCGGCTCCTGGCTGGGCCCCGACCAGCCGATGTCCCCGGTGATCAGCTACGGGCTGTACGTCCTGCTCTCCCTGGTGATCGTGTGGCCGTTCGCCAAGCTGGGACGCTGGACCGAGGCGTGGCGCCGCGGCCGGTCCCCGCAGCCGGCACCGGGCCGGGACGGCCGCGACCCGGCGAAGCCGCACGCGTCCGGCGGTGCGGATGCCATCGTCGAAGGCAGCGAGGAGGACCCGGCCGAATGGCCCGATCTGCGCGCCGCCGGACAGCACCAGGCCGCCGCCGCACTCGCCAGGGAAACCCGGTCCGGGCGGATGAACGATGTCGACTACGCCCGCATCCGCCGCGCCTGGACGTCCGTGCGTGCCGACCACTCCCGGCTCGCCGCCTTCACCGACGCCGTGCTGCGCAACGGCTCCGCCGCCTGTACCCATCCCTCCGGTGCGCGTGACCTCCCGGTCCGCGCCGCCCGGCACGATCTGCTGGTCCAGCAGGTCAGGCTCGGCACCGTCGAGGGCGGCGAGCGCAATCCGTACGCCCGCCGCGGCAGCGGCATCGCCCTCGATCCCGGGCTGCTGGGCACATCCCTGCTCGCCGTCGGCCCGCCCGGCGCGGGCAAGAGCCGGGCACTGATCCGGCCCGTCGTCGAATCCCTCGCACTGCAGGCGCTCGCCGGACAGGCCGCCGTCGTCGCCGTGTGCGCCGCCGGTACCCAGCTCGGCGGCGACCAGGGGTTCGACGTCGTCATCAAGGTCGGCGACCCGTCATCCGTGCACGATCTCGATCTGTACGGCGGCACCACCGACCCCGACGAGGCCGCGACCGTCCTCGCCGACGGCCTGGTCGGTGACCTCCCCGAGGTGGACAGCAGACGCGCCGCCACGGCCCTCGCCCAGCTCCTCGGCCCCTTCCGGGCCGCCCACGGCCGTTTCCCCTCCGTACCGGAGCTGCGGGAACTCCTGGACGGTGTGCCCGGTGCCCTCGCCGCCCTGCGGGAGGCTCTCGACGCGACGGGACACCCCGGCATGCAGCGAGAGCTCGACGGCCGCGCCCGCCAGTCCGGTGCGCCCGGCGACCCGGGCCCGGCTCTCGCCGACCGCGTCGCCCTGCTCGACCGGCCCGCCTTCGCCGAGTTCTTCGACACCACGGGCAAGGCCCGCCCCTTCTCGCTGCGCGCCCTGGAACACCCGCTCCGGGTCCGAATCGATCTGCCCGAACGCGGCCACGCCGAGGCGTCCCGGTTACTGGCACGTCTGGTACTCGCCCAGTTCACCGCGAGCGCCGCGTCCCGTACCGACCGTTCCCTCTTCGCCTGTCTGGTCCTCGACGACGCGACCCACACCCTGACCCCCGACACCGTCCGCGGAATCCAGCGGCTGCGCTCCGCGCACGCCGGGGCCGTACTCACCCTGCGCACCCTCGACGACGTACCGGAGCAGCTGCACACGGCGCTGCTCGGTGCGGTCGGCTGCCGGATGACGTTCTCCGGAATCACGACGTGGGACGGGAAGAAGTTCGCCGAGGCATGGGGAACGGAGTGGGTCGAGACCCGCGACGTGACCCAGCGCACCGTCTTCGCCGACCAGCCGATGACCCGGGCCATCCATGCCTTCCGCAAACTGGTCACCGGCAAGGCGGTCACCACGGACGCGGTGACCGTGCGCCAGGTCGAGCGGGAACGCTGGTCGGCCTCGGAACTGGCCCACCGGGTACCGGCCGGACACGCGGTGCTGTCCCTGACGACCGTACGGGGGGAGCACGCGCCGCCCCTGCTGGTGGATCTGAACGGCTGAGCGGTACGCAGAGAGGCCCGCGGCGCCGGAGCGGTTACAGCGGACCCTGCCGCCCTGGCAGAATCGGTAGGAGCCGTTCATACGGGACGGCGAAAATCGACTCCCTGAGGTCCCGCGGTCCCCATGCCCCCCACTCTCGCCTCGCTCGTCCAGCATTCGGCGCTCAAACTCACGGTGCGTGCGGGGGCGGACCGGCTCGACGCGCCCGTCCGCTGGGCGCACGCCAGCGAGCTGACCGATCCCGTCCCGTACATGGAGGGCGGTGAGCTCCTGCTCGTCACCGCCACCAACCTCGACGCCGGGAACCCCGAGGCGATGCGGCGGTACGTGCGGCGGCTGGCCGGGGCCGGAGTCGTCGGGCTGGGCTTCGCCGTCGGCGTCCACTACGACGACATACCGCAGGCGCTGGTCGACGCCGCCGAGGAGACGGGACTGCCGCTTCTCGAAGTGCCGCGCCGCACCCCGTTCCTCGCCATCGCCAAGGCCGTGTCGTCGGAGATCGCCGCAGATCAGTACCGGGCGGTGACAGCGGGGTTCGAGGCCCAGCGGGAGCTGACGAAGGCCGCACTCGCGGGCGACGGCCCCGGCGAAATCCTCACCCGGCTCGCCGCTCATGTCGACGGCTGGGCGGCGCTGTACGACGCCTCCGGCGCGGTGGTCGCCGCGGCCCCCGACTGGGCCGCCCGCCGGGCCGCCCGGCTCACCCCCGATGTGGAACGGCTGCGGGAGCGCCCCGCCCCGGCCAGCATGGTCGTCGGCGACACCGACGACCGGGTCGAGCTCCAGTCGCTGGGCACCGGCCGCCGGGTCCGGGGCGCGCTGGCCGTCGGTACCGGCGCGGCCCTGGGCACCGCCGAGCGGTACGCCGTGCACTCGGCGGTCGCGCTGCTGACCCTGACCACCGCCCGCTCCCGGTCCCTCCAGGGCGCGGAGCAGCGACTGGGCGCCGCGGTGCTGCGCATGCTGCTCGCCGGCCAGCCGGATCACGCACGGGCCGTCGCCGGGGATCTGTACGGCGGGCTGCTCGACGCCCCGTTCCGGCTGCTCATCGCGGAGGCGTCCGCCCCCTCGACACCGGCCCCGCTCGGCGAGGCGATGGAGGCGGCGGCCCTCCGGACCGGCGAGACCATGCTGGCCGTGCCCGAGGGCGAACGACTCGTCGTCCTGGCCGCGGACGGCGGAGCGGCGGTCGCGGCCTGCGCGGCGTACGCGGAGGCACAGGAGGCACAGGAGGCCCAGGAGGCGCGGCCCCCGCGCGAACCGGGTACGGCGGAGGAGGGCCAGGTGGTCGTCGGCCTGTCCGCACCAGCGGGCCCCATCGCCGTCTCCGCCGCGTACAAGCAGGCGGAGCAGGCCCTGTCGGTGGCCCGCCGCCGGGGCAGGGCACTGGTCGAGCACGAGGAGCTGGCGACCGGCTCGGTGCTGCCGCTGCTGGCGGACGACGCCGTACGGGCCTTCGCCGACGGAATGCTCCGCGCCCTGTACGAACACGATGCCAAGGGCCGCGGCGACCTGGTCGCCTCGCTGCGGGCCTGGCTCTCCCACCACGGCCAGTGGGACGCGGCAGCGGCGGACCTGGGCGTGCACCGCCACACCCTGCGCTACCGGATGCGCCGGGTGGAGGAGATCCTGGGCCGCTCACTGGACGATCCGGACGTCCGGATGGAGCTGTGGCTGGCGCTGAAGGCCACGAGCTCCCCGTCGGCGCCGGTGCCGTAGCGGTTGCCGTCGTCGGTGGAAGGGCCACGAGCTTCCCGTCGGCGCCGGTGCCGTGGCCGCTGCCGGAAGGCCATGCGCCCCTGCTCACGCCGATGCATCCGACAAACCGGCGTGTGCCCGCCGCGCTCTGCTCCACCTCGGACAAACGCCGGCCCGGCCGTGCGGCCCTACGGTGGGGACAACACACCCCACGACTCCGAAGGGCCGGAACCTCCATGACTTCCACCCACGCCTTCTGGCTCGCCGGCCGCCAGGCCACCGGCGAGGACAGCTTCGACGTCACCAACCCCTGGGACGGCCGTCTCGTCGGCACCGTCAGCGTGCCGACCGACGCGCAGATCGAGGAGGCCGTCGCGGCCGCGCACGCCGTGCGCGAGGAGTTCGCCGCGACCCCGGCCCACGTCCGGGCCGCCGCGCTCGATCACGTCGTGCGGCGCCTGGTGGAGCGCACGGAGGAGATCGCCCAGCTGATCTCCGCCGAGAACGGCAAGCCCATCAAGTGGGCGCGCGGCGAGGTCGGCCGTGCCGTCTCCGTGTTCCGGTTCGCCTCCGAGGAAGCCCGCCGCTTCAACAGCGGTGACGCCCAGCGCCTCGACACCGACGCCGGCGGCACCGGCCGTCTCGGCCTGACCCGGCGCTTCCCGCGCGGCACGGTCCTCGGCATCGCACCGTTCAACTTCCCGCTGAACCTGAGCGCCCACAAGGTGGCCCCGGCCATTGCCGTCGGTGCCCCGATCATCCTGAAGCCCGCCCCGGCCACCCCGATCTCGTCGCTGATCCTGGGCGAGCTGCTGGCCGAGACCGACCTGCCGGCCGGTTCGTGGTCCGTGCTGACGGTCCCCAACGACCGGATGCCCGCCCTCGTCCAGGACGAGCGGCTGCCCGTGATCTCCTTCACCGGGTCCGCCCCGGTCGGCTACTCGATCATGGAGTCGGTGCCGCGCAAGCACTGCACCCTGGAGCTCGGCGGCAACGGCGCTGCGGTCGTCCTCGGCGACTACGCCTCCGACGAGGACCTGGACTGGGCCGCGACCCGTATCGCGACCTTCTCCAACTACCAGGGCGGCCAGTCCTGCATCTCGGTGCAGCGCGTCATCGCGGACGCCGCGGTCTACGACCGACTCCTCCCGAAGATCGTCGCGGCCGTCGAGGCCCAGGTCACCGGCGACCCGTCCGACGCCGCCACCGACGTCGGCCCGCTGGTCAACGAGGACGCCGCCAAGCGTGTCGAGTCCTGGGTCGACGAGGCCGTGCAGGCCGGCGCCCAGTTGCTCACCGGCGGCAAGCGGGACGGT
The DNA here is from genome assembly GCF_042882185.1 of Streptomyces sp. NPDC058239. Lineage (NCBI taxonomy): Bacteria > Bacillati > Actinomycetota > Actinomycetes > Kitasatosporales > Streptomycetaceae > Streptomyces > Streptomyces sp. NPDC058239. The sequence continues at coordinate 16,658 of NZ_JBHVWS010000021.1, read as the reverse complement.
GCCACCTACGCGCCGACCGTGCTCGCCGAACTCCCGGACAACGTCACCCTCTCCTCCGAGGAGGTCTTCGGACCGGTGCTGTCCGTGCAGAAGGTGGACGGCGAGGCCGAGGCCTTCGCAGCCGTCAACTCCTCCAAGTACGGCCTGCAGGCAGGTGTGTTCACGCACGACCTGCAGACCGCCTTCCGCGCCCACCGCGCCCTCGAGGTCGGCGGCGTGATCATCGGCGACGTCCCCTCCTACCGCGCGGACCAGATGCCGTACGGCGGCGCCAAGCAGTCCGGCGTCGGCCGCGAGGGCGTCCGCTACGCCATGGACGACTACACCTACGAGCGCGTGCTGGTCCTCACCGGCCTCGCCCTGTAGGTCCGTGAACAGGATCGAACCGATCCACCAGCGCCGCCTGTGATCCGCCTGGACAGCACGACAGCAGGCGGCAGATGAACGGCCGGAGCCCACTGTGCGGGGGCTCCGGCCGTTCCTGCGTATATGCACCCTGAACTGCAAGTATCGCTAGATCTTGGCTAGTTCTCATAGGGTCGTGGGAACACCGTGGGAACACTTGGCGCTACTCTGCGCACATGGCGTCCTTGACTCCCCGTAAGAACAAGGCTGGGCAAGTAACCAGCTACCAGGTGAAGTGGAGAGACGGTGGCTCGGCCTCTGGCGACTGGCAGACCGAACGTTTCGACGACGAGGACCCGGCCAAGGTCTTCAAGGAGGCCGTCGAAGAGGCCGGTCATAACTGGCCTTTCGGCTGGGTGAAGGGCGAGGGCTACATAGACCCCACGGTCGCCGACCAGTTGCGCTACCGCTTCGACCGCTGGGCCGTTGAGTCCGTCGAGAACCGCACCGCGAGCAAGCGAGTACTAGGTCGCATCTGAGCCCCGGCGACGTGACGGCGAGGTCACGCTCTACCGGGGCTCTCGGAGTCATCGAAGGATCTTCAACGGCTCGATGTCCTGCTGTCGTAAGGGTTCGTGCTCGATCACCAGCTGATGGTCAGGCGGGTGTCCGGCCTGGTGACGCGGGCGCCGGGTGCGAGCTGGTCGTTGGGTGTTGCGGTGGGGTAAGCGGTGATGACGGGCTGCGCGGGCCGCTGCTTGCTCCAGCAGTTCAGGAGGTCGTTGACCTGGCCGGTGATCTTGCTGCTGTCTGGGCCGTGGGTGACGATGCCCAGCTCGTCGGCTTCGTCGCTGACCGGACGGGCCGCGAGGTAGGCGATGGTGCCGCCGCCGTACAGGGTGGCCCCGGACCACCGGATGGCGGGGTCGGCCAGGCCAAGCTCGCGGGCGGCTGGGGAGACGGACAACTTGCCGAAGCTGTGGTCGCTGCTGATGGTGGCGAGCCAGAGGTCGAGGTGGGCGGCGGGCTCGTCGTGGCGGACCTGGATTCCGGTCCACTGCTGGTGGGCAGGGTGGGTGAGGGCCTTGGATAGGGCGGCTTCGTCGGGCAGGTCGTCGGCGTCGAGCTTGAGGATGACGTCGTCGGCGAGGCGGACGTGGCGTTCGCCCATTTCGGCGGCGCCGCGCATGGGCACGAACCCGCACACCGCGGCGTTGGTGCTGACCATGCAGTCTTCTTCGGTGCGGTCCAAGGCGATCGAGCGGGTCAGGCCGCTGCCGTGCAGACGGATCGGGACGACGAGGCGCCCGGCGGGGGCGAGTTGCTGCCACCAGGCGGCCGGGATGTCCCAGGCGCCCGCGGTGACGATGATCCTGTCGAATGGGGCGCCGTCCGGGTCGCCGAGCGCGCCGTCGCGGCAGATCACCGTGACCTGGTCGTATCCGGCCTCGGCCAGGTGAGCGCGGGCGCCTTCGGCGAGGTCGTCGTCGAGTTCGATGGTGACCACCGAGCCGGTCGGGCCGACCAGTTCCGCCAGGAGGGCGGCGTTGATACCGGTGGCCGCGCCGATCTCCAGGACGCGGTGGCCGGGGTGGACGTCGAGCTGCTCGAGCATCTTGGCCACGATGTTGGGGCTGGAGGCGGAGGAGACGGCGGTGCCGTCGTCCGCGCGCTTGGTCACCACCTGCTTGGGCGCGTACGCCGTGGCCAGGTCGATGCCGGGCAGGAACAGGTGCCGGGGCACGGTGAGGAAAGCGTCCTTGACCGCCTTGGTGCGGAAGGTTCCGAGGCTGTCGATCTTGGCGACGAGGGCGTCGCGAAGCGCTTGCGGATTGGCGGTCATGTGGGTGGTGTCCATGGTCACTGGCCTGACTGTAGTGGTCTGAGAGGAGGTGGTCCGGGCATGCGGCGGGGCCGCGTCGGAGGTGGGCTGACGGTGGAAGACGACCCGGCTGGCGGCGGTGGCGAGCGCGGCCTGGTGGTCGGCGGAGATGCCCAGCCGGTTGAAGGCGAACATCAGGTGGGCGGTGAGGACGGTCCGTATGCCCTGGGTGAGGGTCCCGCGGCGGGCCAGCTCGGCGAGGTCCCATCCGGCGTCCTCGAAGGCGGAGGGCCAGGTGGGTGCCTGGGTGAGCGGGCTGTCGGCGGTGTCGCTGTCGGCGGTGATGAGCATCTGCACGGCGGCGAGGGTCGCCGCTGACGGCTCGGGGCTGTCCGCGGTGGCGCGGTGCTCGGCGAGCGCTGCCCAGATGTCGCCCTGCTCGTAGAAGTCCTGGCCGGCCGCCTGCATCATGCGGGTGGCCAGCCGGACCCCCAGCTCGCGGCGCAGGTCTCGCCCGTCATTGTGAGCGAGGTGGTTCAGGATGTGGCGGCTGTCAGTGTGGAAGAGGCCGTGGGCGACCTCGATGGCTTCCGGGCCGCCGAAGCGGCGGGTCTCCGGCTCGTAGACGATGCCGGTGGCGTACTCGCGGATCACGCCGGACTCGGTGAGCGTCGCCGTGAGCCGGGTGAGCAATGCAGCCTGGGCCTCCTCGTGGCCGGGGGCAGGCAGGAGCCGGAGACGCCAGGATTCGCGCTTTCGGATGAACCACCAAGAGGAGAGGTCCCCGGCATCCTCGGCTGCGGTCAGCAGCGGCTGCAGATGTTCGGCGGCCATGCGCTCAGCGGTCTGCCAGGACTCGCACCACAGATTCACCTGCTGCCAGGCGGTGTTCGGCTCGTTCGTCATCACGGGTCTCCGTTCAGTCGAGAAGGAGGCAGGTCTGCCAGCCACCGGCCTGGCCGGTGGCGATGGTGTGCAGGGTCAGGGCGATCCCGGCACTGCCCTCGACCAGGCCAGGCAGAGCTTCGGGCGGGATCTCGCGGGCGTGGTCGAGCAGGGCGCCCAGCAGTCCCGGAAGCCGGTGGGCGAGGGTGGGGGCGGCCGCGTCGGCGGCGACATGCCAGGCAGTGGCTAGCACACCTGCCCAGCCGTGACACAGAGCGGGATCGGTGATCCGGGCGAGCTGAATGGGGTCGTCCAGGCAGCGGAGCAGGGCGTCCTCGGCCGCCTGCTGCCAGGTGGTGTCGCCGATGGAGAGGGCGGCGAGTTGCTGAGCTCGGGCCAGCGCGGGGGTGCCGTAGCACCAGGAGGGCCGCGCCGGTCCGTCTCGGTGCGGCCGGCCGTCACGGAGTTCGGCGAGAGTAATCCGCTCGGGCCACCACATGCCCGCCGGGGCATGCTGCCGCCAGGAGCCTAGCCAGCGGCAGATGATCTCGATGGCCTCGCGGTGCCCGTCCACCGTCACGCCGTCTCGCATCGCGATCGACATCAAGGACAGCGGCCCGGCGATGCCGTGCGCGGCCCCGAAGTCGGCTTGCCCGGCGGCGAAGGCGGGATCGTCCTCCTTGGCGGGGATCTCGGCGGTCCACCAGCCCGGCGCACTCAGACCGGCCGCGTCACCGGCCCGGACCGGATGGGTGAGCCGGACCAGGTAGGACAGGACGCGGCGGACGAGGTCGCCGCCGGGGTCGCGGTGCAGCAGGTAGGCGCCCAGCCCGGTGAGGCCGCGCACGAGGTCGAACTCGTATAGTGCCGGGCGCCGTTCGGCGTCCATGCGGGCGAGCGCGGTCTTGAGGCGATTCTCGGTGAGGTCGGCGACGGCCGCGTCCAGGCTGGCCATGGCACCGGGGTAGCGGCCAGGGGCTGCGGTGGAGATGGCAAAGGCGACGGCGGGGGCGCCGAACCACAGGCCGGCCCCGGGACCGGCGCTGAGATTGTCGCGGGTGGCGCGGGCCAGCCACGCGTGCATCGCCTCCTCGCCGCTGAGGCCGCATTGGGCGCGCAGACCGTGCAGGACGGCGACCCCGGCGGCGCCCTTGGACAGCGACTGGTCGCGCCAGCGCGGACTGTCGGGCCGGTAGTCGTCGCCGTAGTCCACCGGCGGCGGCACAGTCAGGGCGGCGGCCAGTTCATCGGCCATGACCGCGGCGGCCTCCCGCAGCCCGGCATCCCTCAGTACGGTCACCGGTCCTTTCCCTTCTTGTCGGTGCGGCGGGTGTGGGCCAGGGCGACGGCCCGCGCCAGCTTGTACGTGACCGCTTCGGCCTCGCTGTCGATGCCGAGAGCGCGAACGTGGTGCAGGTGCAGCAGTGAGCCGAGCACGGTTTCCGGTGTGAGGCGGGTGGTCTCGGGATCAAGGCGGGCGGTGTAGGAGGCCGCCGCCTTCGTGCGGGCGGCCCAGGCGTCGGTGAGTGCTGCCCCGCCCGGCAGGCCGGTGATCCTCTCGCCGTCGGCGAGGTGAAAAGTCTGCTGCCGTACATTGCGATCCTGCTTGCCGGTGCCGGCCGCGTACTCGGGGTGTGCGGTCAGCCAGTGCAACCCCGCTGACCGGCTGCCGGTCATGGCGCCCGCCAGGTCGACCAGGCTCGTGGCGGTCAGCGCCTGCGGGTGGAGATCCCGGTTGACGGACAGGAAGGCGAGCTGGGCGAGGACGGCCGTCGAGTCGGCGGCGAACAACTCCTCCGCCGCGGCCATGGCCGCGCCGGTCCCGTAGCGGCCGGTTTCCGGCTGGTAGGCGTCGAAGGCGATCTCCCCGAGCAGGCCGCATTGTCGCAGCTCGGCGGCCCAGGCCGCCATCAGTCCGGCGGCGTGTTCGTGGTCCGCATCGTGCAGGCGGAGCCGCAGGTGCGGGACAGGGTGGAGGTAGCGTGCGAACCACCAGCGCGGGGGTGTGGTCCACCGCTGCAGCAACGCCGGGAGGTGCGCGGTGAGGAGCGTGTCGAACGCCTCCAGCTGGGCATACAGCTTGACGAACACCACCTTCGCCCCGTGCTTGCGGTCGGTGACCGGCAGCGGAGCCGAGCCGGTCAGGAACACCGGCGCGGGGCCGGGCGGCGCGGTTGCGGCCAGCGGGATGACGACCTCATGAGCCCGCCCGTCGCACCAACGGTGATCGGGAGTGGTGGGCGCCTCGGCCACGGTGACCGGGCCGTCGGCCTCGTCCAGGTGGGCTCGCAGTACCGAGCGGTCCAGGGCCTCGCCCAGGTCCAGCCGCAGGTGGCGGTCACCGCCGCCCACCGCGAGGCCGACGGGAAGACGCCGCTTTTCGCGCACCGCCTCCAGCGCCGAGGACCAGGCGGCCATCGAAGTCTCGGGGCCGGGGAGGTCGGCCGGGTCGAGACGCCACCGGGCCGGGGCGAGGACGCTGCGGCCGTAGCGCACCCGCGGCAGGTACGGCAGGCAGGAGGCCGTGCCCCAGTCAAAGGAGGTGACCGCCGGGTGGATCGAGCGGGGGACCTCAAACAGCAGCCGGGCCAGCGGCGGCATGATGTGCCGGGCCCCGGCATGCGACAGCATCGCCTCCACCACCTGCCTCCTGGAGCGCGAGATGACATACAGCCGCGTCGAGTCGGCGGCCACAGCGAGATCCGCCACCGAGAGGTGCCCGTCGGCGGCGGCGCGGTGCTCGGCCAGGGAGATCACCTGCGGCAGCACGGGCGGGACGCGCAGGACGTTCTCGGCGCGTAGATGCCGTGGCGGGAAGGACAGTTGGGCGGCGAGCGCCCCTTCGACCCCGGTCTGCTGCCCGGCGTACAGGGTGGTCATCTGCTGCCGGTCGGGCTCGTCCAGCAGGGGAAGGAAGCGGCCGGTGTTGGCCGCGAGACGGCCGAACCCGCACACGCCCAGGGTGAAGCTGCCCTCGGCGATCTCCTCGGGGGTCATGGCGCGGATATCGGCCCACAGGTCCACGGGCGACACCGGCCGCTTCGCCTTCGTCGTTTCGGGGGCGATCCGGTCGAGGGCGGCGGCGTCCAGGACGATCTCGTCCGAGCCGTCGAGAGCGGCCTGCTGGGCCAGCGCGAGCAGGGCCTCATCTCGGGCCGTCACCGCCCGGGTATCGGACGTGGGCCTCGTGAAGTGGCGGGGGAAACCGAGCCCGGCCACTGGGTCGGCCAGTTCGGCTACGGGGACCAAGGTGCCGGGCCCGTACCGGGAAAGGAAGCTGCGGTGGTACTCGCGCCACGATTCGCTCATGGTCGGAATCGGGCTGAGCCGGATGAGCGCTTCGGCCGCTGCGGCGGCCTCGTCGGCCACCACGCGGGGCAGCACCAAAGTGCCGCCGAGCCGCAGGTCCACCGCCAGGGGCTGGTCGACGGCGCTCGACAGTCCCCGCATCCGCGCGATGAGTCCGCGCCGGTCTCGCTCGCTAGCCCACGTGCTTACCCTGCCGGGAGCCTTCAACTGGGCCTGGACGGCGCTCAGATCGCCGATCAAGGGCTTGAGTTCGGGCAGTTTGTCGGCGTCCGCCGCGCGGAGCTGGTCCAGGAGGTGGGCGAGAGCATCGACGACGGTCGAGGGGGCCCGCAGGCTGGTGATCAGTACACCGGACGCCACCAGCTGGCCCACCAGTGACTCCAGTGCCTCCCGGACAGGACCGGGATGGTCGGCGGCGATCTTGTCGACCAGCTCCTCGGCCCGCAGCGGCAAGTGAGCTGCACGCTGGACCGTCCGCACCACGGGGATCAGCCTCACCGAGATCTCCACCGCTTCCTGCGAGCCGTGAGAGGCGGCGGCCTGGTGAGGCTGCCAGGGCACGACCAGCCGGTCGCCGCGCTCGACGGCGAGGTCATTGACGACGACCGGAAGCCGCCGCAGCAGGGCCGGACTGGCTTCGAGGCGGGCGGTGATGTTGGCGAGCCACACCGCATCCGCCCGGGTGCGAACCTGATGGTCCTCGTTCCACTGAAGAGAGATGTGCGGGCCGAAGGAAGTCGCGGCGACTCCGGCGAAGGCGCCGAAGGGAGTGGCCCGGCCGCGCATCCTCAACAGGTATCGGGCCAGGGCCCTCACCATGCGGCGAGCCTGTCCGGCATCGGTCTGACGCCCGGAGAGCATCGTCTCGATCTGGTCGGCCAGCACTGGGCTGGCCAGGGCGACGGCCTCGGACAGCGGCCGCATCGCCCACACCTGTGCGAGCCACGTGCGCCACAGCTCGCCGTCGGCGTCGTCGGGCCAGGACGGCAGGCTCACCTCCACGCCGTGCACGCTCGCCCGTAGCACCGCCGCCGGCAGCGGCCGGTAGTACGGCGTGGGGTTGCTCGTGGTCACCTGCATGCCTCCCGGGCGGCCGAACTCGTGTGTACGCGGGACGGTGTCTGCGGCGGAGAGCTCTCCGCCGCAGACACCCCTCGGTCGTCAGGTCAGCAGTCGCCGCCCTTCTGCGTGTCACAGCCGTCGTCGGTGCTGCTGAGCAGGGCCGCCGAGACGGGACCGGCGGTGACAATGCTGACGCTCAGGTCGAGCTCGACCGGCTCGGCGGCAGTGCCAGCCACCTGCGTCTGCGCGAGAGTGTGGGTGTTCATGGCAAGTCCTCCTACGGGTTGGGTGTTGCCGATGCGGTGGCTACCAGGCGCCATCGGGCGGGCCGTAGCTATGCCGCTACTGCCGGTGGATGGTTCCTGGTCATCCCGACCTCCGGAGCCGGCAGGCGCCAGAAGCTGGGAAGTCTGTGGGGCCGCGATTGCCAGCGGGGCGAACGCGATGAACGACAACCGGCCGTTCAACCAGCGCAGGTCCGCCTCGTACGCCTCGTCGTCCGGCGTGAGCATGGCGCGGTCCAGGGTGAGAACTCCGTCGACGAACCCGGATGCGGCGTACCGGCAGGCGCCGCTGAACGCCGGTCTTGAGTTGTCCCGGACTCTCGCGGGCACATCGGTGAAGCGCTCCGTGCCGATCTGCCAGCCCATGTTCTTGGCGTGAGCCGCCAACGCCGCGTGCACGCCGTCTGCGTCCACTCCGCGCGGTGCCAGTACGTACGTGGTGACCCGTACCTGTCGGCCCTGCTGCGCTCGCAAGCTGATGGCCTGCTCGTAGAAGGTGCGGCGGATCGCGTTGAGCCGGTTGGTCGGGTTGATTCGGAACCGTGGCGTGTTGTCGCACCAGGGGCGCCACTCATCGGTGTCGTTCTCCAGATGAGGAACCAGCCGGTGCGCCCTCATGCCGCCGCCTTCCTGCACAGCTCGCCGAAGCGGAGGTCGTCAGCGCGCTGCAGGCGAGCTATCGGTGCCTCCGGGGCAGAGGCGCGCGCGAAGTACAGGAAGGTGGCGCCAACGGCGCTGAGGAGGAGCAACTTCGCCATGGGGATTCTCTCTGGGGGAAGGGGGCGGCCGTTCTACTGCCGTCAGAAGGGTTTGACGGACGCCGCAATCACGATCAGCGCAACGGCGATTACCCCCGTGGCTGCGGACCACCAAATGTCACGTTTGATACTGCGCCCACCTATCTGGGTTGGTTGATCTGCGCGGAAGCTGGTGGGCAGGCCGGTCGCCCTCGATTGGAGTGGGAGGGCGACCGGGGCTCACACCCGTGATCGGCGGGGGAGTGTGAGCCGGTCCTCCGTGCTGTCCGCCGATCGGCGCCCGCCGGTGCAGGGCGGGGCGATCGAGGCGGGAACCGGAGGACCCCGATGGAAGGTCGTCTCCACGGAGCGACAACACAGCTGCGTGGAGACGACCGGTTCGAGGCATCATGCGACGTCCTTGATGTACCGAGCCTCGATCAGTTTCTCGACGAGGTCGGAGGCCACGAAAGCCATGCGCCGAGCCATCCCGACGGCCTGCTGATGGTCGGCTGGCAGGCGCGCATCCTGCATGGGGTGTCCTCGCTCGATGAGCTGCACCATTTCATCGGTGGGCGGGAACTTGGGGTCGGCTACCGCGATGACGCTGAGCCTTTTCAGATGGCTGCGCAGGCGTTCGACAAGCGCCGGGGTCGCGGCCTTGGGCGGCGGCTGGTCTCCGATCGTCGTGTCCAGGTCGTCGAAGATCGCCTCGACGTCGAGCGGAGACCACGCAGTGATCCGCTCCAGGACATGCCTCAAGCCGTCCTCGTCGAGCGGAGGCGTCCACTTCGGGACGCTGGCCTTAGGAAAGACGACGCGCATATCCCGAACCGGAGCTGTGGGGGAGTTCAGCATCGCCTGCTCCTTTCGGCGCTGCGCTGACGGCGGACACCGGAGAGCAGGGTGCTGACAAGCTCGGGCCTGATGCCCAGGCGAGCTGCGATCACATTGGGAGGCTCTCCCTTTTCGCCTCGGCGGATGATTTCCGAAGCGGTCCGGTCGCGGTGAAGGTGAAACCGGACCGTGTCGTTGACATTTTTGAGCGTTATTCCCATATCGGCCGCGATGTGAGCTGCGCTCTCCTTGCGGTTGATGAAACGGGCGACGATCTCCGTGTCCTTCCTCTCCCACGCCTTTTGAGGAAAGACGATGACGACGGGCGGTGTGTCGGGACCAGCGCTTCGGGGTTGCCCTGCTGCCGGCTGGATCTCCGCGCCGTACTCACGCAGTCGACTGAGGACGGATCGTCTGCCGATGTGGAAGAACTCGCCGGTAACGGAGGCGGAGCGGACCGCGCGGTAGACCTCTGCCAGCCGCGACGGGTCGACACCCAAGGCGTCTGGCCTGGTACGAGCCTGAACGCCGGCCTCAGCAAGACGATCGTGCACGAAAACACGGGACCTGCCGGTAGCAGCGCAGATCTCAGCCACCGTGAGGTTGGCAGCATGCAGCGCAACAATCATCTCTTCCAGCGATCCGCATTCAGGGATGTCCAGCGGAGCCTTTCGTGGCCGCCTACGGGGCTGATGGCCCCCACGCGCCCGAAACTTCACACCTGCGTCTCGCAGACGCTTATGTGCGGTTCCATAGGAAATGCCGCCGAGTGTTGCTGTCTGTCTGATGCTCAGCCCGCTGTCGTACAGCCGCACCAGCCGGGGCACGTCAACGTCTACCGGCATACCGCACCCCCGCCCGTGCTGGAGTCAAACGCGGTCATGCTGGCACCAGCCCCGGTTCCATTCGTGCGCGGACAGCTTTGCCCTCGTCGCACAGGAACCAGCTGAGCTCACCGCCAAGTCGGCGGAGCGTCCAGAGGCCGCGCCCCTCCTGGTCGGCCGCGGCTTGCTCGAAGTCCCGGAACTGCGGGATCGGATCACGGACGTCGATCGTCAGTTCGTGGTCCTCAGTGACGGCGAGCCTGAGCCGCACCTGCCGGTTCTCTGCCTTCGGGCCCGGGTCGGCATGGTCCACGGCGTTGCGAACGAGGATTCCTACGACGGTCGTTGCGCCCTCCACATTCCCCGCCCACTTGAACATCGTCAGCCGCGTCCGCGTGTGCAGGCGAGCCAACTGGGAAGCCGGGGATAAGAGATCAAACGTCCTCGACCACTCCACGGCGACCGGCAAATTCCCCGTGAGGGAAGAGACCGGCGTCGCCGGCTCGGCGTGTCTCGGATGCACGGCTCTCACTCCTGACCTCGGGATGTGTTCGGATCAGCGCACTCGGTAGCTGTCGTGGGTGATCAGAGTCCTGCTGGCCGGGGTGGCTTCACCATGGCCTGCGGGTGGCTTCTCAGGACACTTCCGGGCGACAGATGTGGCCTCGGGGTAGTTTCTAAGTGCCTTTTGCGCACGGCCTGTTGTCTGGTCGATGGCGCGCGGTATCCCCTTCTCATGAGGGTTCCGCAGACGACTGGTTGAGGACGACGCTCAGAGACCTGGGGGCCGAAGTGATCAAGCCGAGGACGCTGCTCAAAGTCCTGATTGATCAACGAAGGTGGACGTGGACAATCTTCGCGATCGAGTTCGCGAAGGCAGCGGACACGGTCATTGGCCGAGGGTCACATAACCCCACGGTCGGCGAGACTCAATACCGCCGGTGGACGAGCGGCCAGCTCAAGGGGCTTCCCAGCGCCGATGCCTGCCGGGTGCTGGAAGAGATGTTCCATGTCGAGGCGTCGAAACTCTTCGCGCCTCCGCCTGAGTCGACGGACCCCGATGTATCGACGTTCGACTTGGAAGCCGAGATCGCAATGACCGCACATGAAGCACAGGACGATGCTGGCGCCGCTGCCGCATCCTCCGTCTCCGACCTGACCGTCGACCAACTGCGTGACGACGTACACGCGCTGGCCAGGAACTACGGCAACTTGACGGCTCTCGACGTCTGGCAGCAAGCCAAGAATCTGCGGGAGGACGTGCAGAACAACCGCGACCGCACCGCCGTCCCCGCTCAGCAGCAGGCGTTGCTCATTCTCGCGGGCGAGGCATCCGCGCTGCTGGCTACCGCTGCGTTCGACCTGGGCTCTCTCGACGCAGCCAAGCGTCTGGCACGCACGGCTGCACTCTACGGCGAGACCGCGCGGTACGAGCCGCTACGTGCCTATGCCGCAGGCAGCCTCGCTTACATCGCCTACTACTCCGGCGATCTGTCGCTGGCCCCCGTCCACGCCCGACACGCGCTCACCTACGGAGGTCTTGGAGACGTAGCGGCGCGGCGTCTTCACTCGATCGAGGCTCGGGCCTATGGGCACCTTGGGCATGCAGAGGCAGCCCAACGTGCACTGAGAATGTCGGAAGAGGTGGACACCGACACCACGGACGAACTACACGACTGCGTTGGCGGCGAGTTCGGGTTCACCGACGACCGGTTGGCTATGTCGAATGCCTCGACCGCTTTGCTCCTGGGCGACGGCCGCACCGCGGAGGTGTCAGCCCTGCGGGCGCTTGACCTTGTGGCGGCCAAGCCGGCTAAGCACCGATCCTCCATCGTTTTCGGAAAGGCATCGGCCGACCTCGCCATGGCCCGGTTGCTGACGAATAATCTGGACGGGGCAGCAGAAGCCGTTGAGGCGATGTTGTCGATCAACAGCACGCATCGGGGGACCGGGCTCGTGACCAGGGCTATGAGTCTGCGGCGTGCTCTCACCCAGCAGCACCTGCAGGGGACGGCCCTCGCCGCCGATCTCGGCGAGCGGCTGGAGGAGTTCACCCGCTTTCCAGGCCAGCATCAGCTCCTCCCCCCGTACGAAATGCCCGCGCTGGACGCCTGATCAGAGCGAAGCGAGAATCTTCTCCTCCTTCTCAAGGCTGATCCCGTGTTCCGCCCACCGCGGGTGGTCCACGGGACAGCCGTCGTTCTGCAGCCAATTCCAGGTGTCGCGAATGGTCTCGCGCAGCGGCCGGCAGCGGAGTCCTGCGGCAACAGCCTGGCTCGAATCCACTGACCAGACGCCGCCGTGGGTACGCCACAGGGGAAGTTCGGTCCACTGCTTCACGCCGTTTTCGATGAGGATGGCGGGGTCCACCCATACGGGGCGCCCGGCTCCGCCCGTGGCTTCTAGGCAGGCCGCCACGAAGTCCTCGAAAGTGATGCCTTCCGGGTGGGTGACGTTGTAACTGCTGGTCTCGTCGCTTGCGGCCTGATGGAGCGCGAAAGCAGCAACATCGCGGACGTCCACGGGCTGGATCAGCTGCTTTCTAGGTGCGGGCGCCAGGATGCGGCCTCCCTGATGTGCACGGCGCAGCCACCACGGCAGGCGTCCGACGTACTCGCCAGGGCCGAGGATCACGCCAGGGCGAAGGATTACGGATCGGCCGGCGAATGACTCGGTCACGGCTCGCTCGCCACCCGCTTTCTGGTAGCCGTAGACCGTCGGGCTGCCGTCCTCGCCGGTATAGCCGTAACTTTCATCCGCGTCCGCCGGGCACTCCAAAAGCTCCGAGGCGTCAGTCAGGTGGTGGTGGGGCCAGCCTCGATAAACGGACACGGTAGAGACGTGAACCCAGCGGGCAGCACAGTCCTTGAGCATCGAGGCCGTCAGCAGCACATCGCGTGGCGGCAACTCGGAACTCGATGTGTCGATGACGGCATCCCACGGACCATGCGCTGCGAGCCCCCGCACGTCGTCGATGATGGTTCGGTCCCCGTGAACAACCTTGACTCCGGACACGTCCTTGCCGGTCCGACCCCGGTTGAAGGTCGTCACGTCCCAGCCCCTGGCCAGGGCCTCTTCGGCAATGTGCCTGCCCAAGAACCAAGTGCCACCCATCACGAGGAGTCTCATAGCTACGGATCCTCCCCTAAAAGCTGTACCGACGTTCCCTAAGACCGGCGAATCACCTCAGAACTGTGCTCACTATCTGCGCGGTGTCCCTGACCCGGCAACGGCAACGGGCCCACCCTCCGCGCCCACCGGAGCACGACCCTCCGTGAGGCCGAGATGGAGCCAGGCCCGACTCGGCACGCCGTCGACCGCTCATCACCGCAGCGGTCGTGCTCGTGCTCGTCTACGTGGTGGTCGTGTTCGCAGCCACACACCGCCGGACCTGACGGGCCAGAGGTATGAGACCCCCGCCGGTACGTGAGGTTCCATCCACCGCAAGCCCGGCTCAGTCAGTCTCCGTAACGCTTTCGGTCGCCCTGGCGGCCGGTACGGGCGCGTGAAGCCCTGAGGGTAGGTAACCGCAGGCCAGGGCGACGTCGCGGCCATGGTTCCCATGTGGTGTTCCCACGGGAACACCACGGCGGGCCGAAAAGGCTTGAGGCGGTCCAGAACGGGCCAGGACGGGCCGAAGCGCTGAGAGTTCACGCAGGTCTGAGGAAATCCGCAGGTCAGGGCGGCGCAAGGGGCCCACTGTGCGGGGGCTCCGGCCGTTCCTGCGTATATGCACCCTGACCTGCAAGTATCGCTAGATCTTGGCTAGTTCGCATGGGTGGCTGGGAAACCGGTGGGAAAACGGAGCCGGTCTCCCGCCATGGCAAGCATCGTTCCGCTTCGCCCGGCTGCCGTACGGGCAGGCCCGCGCCTTGCTCGACGAGTACACCGCCATACGGGGGCCGGGCACCGGCTGGGACCTGCACGAGTACCGCCATTCCTCTCCGACCCATCTCGGCGAGGCCGGGCGATCCTGCTGATGCTGATGACGAAGTCCCGGCACAAGAAGCCGGAGAACGTCCGCCGCTGCTTGAAGCCCTCCCCGGAGGCGATCGCCCGGCTCACCAGCCTGCTGGCCCGGCGACAGCAGGCGCTGAGCGCGGGAGCGGTTCTGTTCTGTGCTGTTCCTGCCTGCCTTGATGTCCGTTCGGTGCAGGAGATCAGCTGTCCAGTGAGAGTGCGTTCTTGGCGTGGGTGCAGGATTCCTCCGAGGCGGGTCCGCCGGGATTCTCGGTGGCCAGGGCCTGGTTGAGGGTGACGAAGTGGCGCATCCGCTGCTCGTAGCGGGCATACGCGGTGCGGTGGTCGCCGTTGTCCTGGGCAAGGCAGTCGGCCAGCACATGGGCGCCCACGAGGGCCAGGCTGGTGCCCTGCCCCGAGAGGGGGGAAGGGCAGTAGCCGGCGTCTCCGAGCAGGGTCACCCGGCCCCGCGACCACTGGTCCATGCGGATCTGGGCCATGGCGTCGCAGTAGAAGTCGGGTGCCGTCCGGGCGGCCTCGGCCAGGCGGGTCCCTTCCCACCGCATCGACGCGAGCTTGTCCACGACGAGCTGCCGCAGAGTGCCGCCGTCGCGGAGGTCATGAGCGAGGGGGGCGGACTCGAAGCCGAAGGCGATCCTGAGTTCGGTGTTGTCGCGTACGGGCATGATGCCGAAGCCCGCGTCGCCGTCCCGCAGCCACATCTGCCAGTTGTCCAGGGCGAGGAAGTTGTCCGCGCTGAACACCGAGAGGTAGCTCCCCAGGTGGTGGGCGAAACGCTCCTCCGGACCGAAGGCCAAGCGTCGTACGGTGGAGTGGAGGCCGTCGGCCCCGACCACGAGGTCGAAGGCGCGGGAGGGCCTGTGCGCGAAGTCGACGCGCACGCCGGTCTCGTCCTCGTCGAGTGCGGTGATGCTGTCGCCGAAGAGATACTCGACGCCTGCGCGCGTGTGCTCGTACACCATCCGTACCAGGTCCTCGCGCAGCACCTCGATGTCTTCGCTGTCGAGCCGGCCGCTGCTGAAGGTCGCCTCGGTGGAGCGGTCGACCTCGTGGCCGTCGGGGTCGAGGATTGACATGCCGCGCATCCGGGTCCGTACGCGGCCTGCCTGCTCCAGCAGGCCCATCCGCTCCACGACTTCGAGCGCGACACCGCGGATGTCCACCGCCTGGCCGCCGGGGCGTTGGCCTGGAGCGCGTTCGACGACGGTGGGCGCGAAACCGTGGCGGCGCAGCCAGTAGGCGAAGACAGGCCCGGCAATTCCGCCGCCGGAGATGAGTACGGTGCGCATAAGAAGCTCCTCCAGTGCTCTGTACGGTGTACGCACTGTGAACGTACGTCGTACGCTCAGCCGCTTCAACTGGCCAAATGCGCGAGGTGTACTAGGACAGAAGCCTTCCGATCGGCGTTGTTGCTGCTACCTTCTGCACTAGTACAGGACAGGAAGGCGACAGGTCGTGACGAAGACCACAGGAGCAGCCGGTGATCCGCCCTATCTGCGCATCGTCGCAGCGATCCGGCGGCGCATCGCGGACGGTGAACTCGCCCCCGGTGACCGGGTTCCCTCGACCCGCCAGATCGCCGGGGAATGGGGCGTCGCGCTCGCCACCGCCACCAAGGCCCTGACCAGCCTGCGGCTGGAGGGACTTGTCGAGGCCCGGCCACGGATCGGCACGGTCGTCGCCGGAGCCGCCCCCGCCGCGCCGGCCCGCAGGCGCCCGTTGCCCGCCCCGGACCCCGAGCAGGAGCTGAGCCTCGACCGGATCGTCCGTACCGCCATCGAGATCGCCGACGCCGAAGGGCTCTCGGCGCTCTCCATGCGCGGCGTCGCAGCCCGCCTCGGCGTCGCGGCGATGTCGACCTACCGGTACGTCCCGAGCAAGGAAGACCTCGTCCTGCACATGGCCGACGCCGCGTTCGGCGAGGAGTCCTACCGCGCGGACGCCCCCGAGGATTGGCGTACCCGCATCGAGCTGGGTGCCCGGACCCAGTGGAGCCTGTACCGGAAGCACCCGTGGCTGGCCCAACTCGGCTCCCTGACGCGCCCGTTGCTCGTACCCAATCTGATGGTCCACGGCGAGTGGGTGCTGGGCGCCCTCGACGGCCACGGCCTCGACCCCACGACGCTGTTCGACATCCACGTCCTGCTCTACAGCCATGTCCAGGGCTTGGCGATGCACCTGGAGATGGAAGCGCACGCCGAAGCCGCCACGGGCCAGTCGGAGGACCAGTGGATGGACAGCCGCGCCCCCGCCCTCCAAGAACTGGTGGAATCCGGCCGCTTCCCGACCTTCACCAAGGTGGTCGGAGCCTTCGAGGAGGGCTACGACCTGCGTCTCGACGCGCTCTTCGAATTCGGCCTCAAGGCGCTCCTCGACGGCCTGACTTCCATCGTCGAAGGTCAGGAAGCTGTCGCCTAGTGCTGTGACCGGGATGGTCCACCGTGATCGGAAGGCGGCTTGCGGGACGAGCGCACGCGCAACGGCTGGTATTACTGGGGCATGCAGGAAGAGACGGCACGCTCCGCGATCGACACGTTCATCTCCGCGTTTAACGCCTCGGACGACAGCTATG